>JALZHU010000006.1 GCA_030860695.1 Actinomycetota bacterium | reverse complement strand
GTCGTGGTCCCGCTTCCCCGGCCAGGCGACTACCGCTCTCCGAGTGGGTGCGCGCGCCGCCGTCGGCGGCGCCTTGATCTCATAGAGGGCAATTCGGCAACACGCTCTGTGAACGCCTGTGTCGCCTGTGTGGTCCCACCTGATTCTTGATACGCCGGTCCACATGCCGGTCAGCTTGACGCTGGACAGTTGAGGATGGCCTGGGTCTGGTTGTGCTCGGTGGACCCGGTTGTTGAGCACCACTCTCGATAGCGAGGTCAGGTCAGTGGCCATAACGACGAGCTGTGGACAGCTCCGGCCCCGAACTCCACTACCGGCGCCGTCACTATGACAAGGACCGATCGCCGCATGCTGTGCGGAGCGCCTCATCTTACCGGTGGCAAACCGACCCGCACCACAGGCGCGCAGCGCCGAGGAGCGGAAGCGGCGCGGCAGCACTGCTAGGCGGACCACCCTACTGAGCGGGTACGCGTGCGACAAGTTGACGGGAGAGCCATCACGATGCCGACGAAGCCAGCCGAACCGTTGGCACCGTCGATGACGCTTTCGTTAGCGCGCTCAGCGGTGGCTAACACCGGTAGACGCGGACTTACCCTCTGACGTGGCGTGGTGACCCGTGCGGAGGCCGAGAAATAGTACCTTTTCGGGACAATCCCGGCGCCTGTCTCGTAGTAGGTGTTAGTTTTGTCTCGCCTCGGCTATGGCAGCAGATAAGTTCCGTCGAGGAACCAGATGTCGCAGCCCTGGCTTTTGATGGTTAGGCTGGATGGTTAATGGTTAGGTTGATTGGGTACGACAGGATGCGGGAGTTGGGAGGATTAAGTGGTGGAGTCGTACTGTGCGGTGATAACGACGACGGACAGTGCTGAGGCGGCGGATGCGCTGGGACGCGGAATTGTGGACGCACGTCTGGGGGCGTGTGTTCAGATTGTTGGACCGATCCGTAGTATTTATCGGTGGGAGGGCGAGGTACTCAGCGAGCAGGAGTGGCAGTGTTGGATAAAGACGAGTACCGATCGGCTGGATTCACTTACCGAGTACATCAAGAAGAATCACAGTTATGATGTGCCGGAAGTTGTTGCGCTGCCGGTTGTGGGTGGTAACGCGGATTACCTATCGTGGGTGGCCAGTGAGACGCGAGTGGTCTGAGCGTGCTGGATGGTTACTGGCGCAGGGTTGATACGATGTGATCCCGCAACACGCTGGTAGGACTTGGGTCTTTGCTGGTGGCTAGCGTCGATGCCAGGGTCAAGAGCCGTTGGCGGGCGATGCTGCTTTCGGTTCGGATCGTGACATCGATCGCGTCATGAACAATAGCGTTCGCGCGGTCGAAGTCTTTCGTTCGGACGGCAAGGGTGGTGAGATCAGCGAGGGTTAACGCGCGAACTTTGTTTTCGATGGGTGACAGGGATGCGATCAGGGAGTCAGCGGCGGCGGTCGCGTCTTTGTGGTTCAGCGCGATGTAGGTCGACACGGTCAGGCCACCGAGTCTGTTCGCGGTGAAGAACCCGGTCCAAACACGCTCGGTGCGGGGCCGGACAAAATCGAACGCGGTGAACGCGCGTTCGAGTGCGCGCAGGGCCGCGGTTTCGTCGCCCAGGCGACCTAATTCTTCGGCTTCGCGGGCCGCGATCCAGGACCGTGTCGCGGGCGCGGAGTTCCCGGGTACGCATTCTTCGGCTTGCTGGAGCAGGCGGATGGCTGGCGCGATGTCGTTCCGGGACGCAGCAAGATAACTCCAGTATCCCAGCGTGCAGGCGGCCAGACCACGGTCACCAGTGTCCTTGGTGATCCGCAACGTGGACCGCCACGCCTCCGCCGCTTGTTTCCCGTGACCCATATCGAAGTGCAACCAGCGCCGGATCGATGAGGTCACCGGTTTGCCCCTGTTCCGGGGGACGTTTGCTGATCCGGCGGCGGAGAAGGAACGGGACAAGTCGGTCACGGTGGAGTTCGCCTGCGCCTACCAGCCGGTACCACCAGAAGCGGTGGCGGGTCTGCCGTTTCGGCCGGTGGTCCTGGAAGCAATGACGGTGGCGCCCCGCGCGGAGGCCTCCGGGCAGGCCAAGTGGATCACCTGGACGATCCGAGCTACCAGCATGAGATCACCCGGCACGGTCTCGACCAGCGTGAATGTAACGACCAAGCCGCCAGCGGGTAAGTCCGCGACCGGCCCGGCAGATGCGGCGGGGAGGGCGGCGGCATGACCCACCCGGACGCGCCAAAAGGACTGCCACCAACAAACCGACGTAAGACGATCCCCGCGACATGCGGGCTGCACCGGGGCCCGATCGGGTTCGCCAACCTATTGGTCAGCAAACGCGACGGAACCATCGTGTTCGATCCCCACGTCGACGGATCCTGCGTGATCTACCTCGACGAGGACGGGGCCACACAACTGCGCGACACGTTGACCGAGTGGCTGGGCTGACCGGAAACAAACCACCATATGACCAGGCCACCGCCGAATGCACACAAAAGGAGGTGGACAGCAATGTGAGGTAACGCAGGCTGCGCGACACGACACAACGCGGAAACTTACTCCTTCCCGCTGCCAGTGACCAACTGCGCGGGGTGACTACCCGCAGCCTGCGCTAACAGACACCACAAGAACGTTCCACCGGAGATTCAAACGCGCTGGGGTGGTGCGGTAATGCCGCACGTCCCCATCAAGCGCAATCACGACATAGGCGCAGAAGCGGATTCCATGGCTACCAACCGTTTTCCGCTTCTGCGCTGCCCACCCAATCAGGAGTGAACAAGAATGAGCATACGCGCCACTACCAGGCCAAGCGCAAGCCCCCCACCCGGCCGAAATAACAGCAACCACGACCAGGACCGCACGCAGCGAATCAGCACTGGCGTCCTCGGCGTGAGGATCGCTCACGGATGCGCCGGAACATGCCCACGAAGGCCGATCGTGTCGATCACGGAGATCACCTCGATCCGGTGCGGGGGTGATCAGCGGTGAACACCTCCACGATCGCCATGGTGGTAGGGAGCGGCGTCGCGCTGGGTGTCCTCGTGTGGCTGCTGGCCAAACTCGGTAAGGCACTGGTCACGATCGCCGAGGCACTCGCTGCGGCGGCGGTGGTTTTCCTTGCCCTGTGGTTGGCGATCAAGGCTGTGGGATGGGCGTTGCGTCAGACGCTCAGGCACTGGCGAACCAGCCTAACCGCGATGACGCTGCTGGCGTGGTGGCACTGGTGGGGCTGGGCTTCATCGGTCCTCACCGCCGGTGCGGTTGCGGGCGTACTCATCGGGTGGCGGCTGATTGACGTGACGTCGTTCGATGCGTGGGCGGGCCGGCATCTGCGGGCCTGGTGGCTGCGCTGGAGTGTGTACGCCCCCAAGCTGCCGCAGTGGCTGCACGCCTGCGGTCTGGGCACCAAGCAGGACACCGCGCCGGTCGTGCTAGCGCTCACTCCACTTGCGCGGGCTCTGGGCCGCAATCGGCGCCCCGTGCCCGCACAGCTGCCCAAGGTGCTCGGAGTGCGCTCCGGCGCGTCCTGGGACGAGGTTCGCGTGCGACTGATACCTGGCCAGAAACCCGAAGATCTCGACGAGGCCACCCGCGCGCTGGCCTGTGCCCGGGGTGTGGCCCCTGCCAGGTCCGCGAACTCGCCCCGAATGTGGTCTCGATCGATTTCCAGCGCCGCAACCTCCTCGGTGAGCCTGTGAGCTGTCCGGATTTAGCCACGCTGGCCAGTGTCGAGGGCAGGGCTGTTGATTTGCGGCGGGTGTGGGCCGGACATACCGAGTACGGCCAGGACTGGCACATCCCCCTCGCCGGAGGCCACACGCTGACCGCCGGCGCCACGGGGGCAGGAAAAGGCTCAGTGATGTGGTGCCCCCTGGTCTCGATCGCCCCGGCGATCCGGGACGGATGGGTGCGGGTCTCGGGGATCGACCCCAAGGGCATGGAGCTGGCCTACGGACGGGGCATCTTCCACCGCTACGCCGTCACCGGCACCGACGCCCTAGCGGTGCTTGATGAACTGGTCGCCGAGATGGACGCCCGCAAAGCCGTCTTCGCTGGGCAAGTGCGCTCGGTGCCGACCAGCCCCGAAAACCCCTGGGAGTTACTGGAGTTTGACGAGATCGGCGCTCTGACCAAATACACCGACCGCAAAACCCGAGAGGCAATCACCGAACGAGTCGCCCTGTTGACTACCCAGGGCCGGGCACTGGGATTCACCGTGCGCGGCTACGTCCAAGAACCCACCAAGGACACCATCCCCGTCCGGGAACTGTTCCCCCGCCGAATCTGCCTACGGGTCTCCGCAAAATCACACGTCAGCATGGTGCTGGGCGACCAGGCCTACGAACGCGGCGCCTGGGCCAACCGGATCACCGAAGCCGAAGCCGGCACCGGTTACGTCTTCGGCGAAGCCCTCCGCGAACCCTTACGGGTCCGGGCCGGCTGGGTGCCTGACGAGACGATCAAGAACCTCGAAACGTTCGTTACCGGCCCGCCGACCCAGGACGGTGCGGTGCTGCCCTTTCCCACCAAACCCACCAACCCGAGTGGATCGACTCACGGCGGTGCCGCATGAGCACCACCACGATTGAGCTGCTCGAGGCCACCCGTGCCCACCTGTGCGAGTTCGAGCTGCCTGCACCGTGGTCAGTGACCGTCAACACCTGCTTGGGCAAAACCCCCGTCGAGATCCATCTGCACCACCGCGACTCGCCCGAGCTTGCCTCCGCGCTGTTGGCCTGGGCCGACACCCTCACCGGGGTCACCGCCGAAGCCTGGCGGGTCCGTGATAACGCCTCGGTACATCTCTCGATCACCGGCCAGCTACGCGGCGGCGCCTGGCTGCGGGTCTACGGCGGCATGCCCTATACCGAGCACGGGCTCGGCGCGGACCTCGACCCCGACACCACGACCACCCTGCTGCTCTCGGCGCTTCGCCATCACGCCAGCACAGAGGAGATCACCCGCTCATGACCGCCACTGATCCCATCAACCTCGACAAAGCGCGGCTGACCCGGGCGCAGCGCTCCGCGCTTCCACTCTCTGATGACGTGATACGCACCCTGGCCGAAAAGCACAGCGTATGTATCCGCCCGTTGGCTATGCGCCGCATCGACACCACCACCGGCCGCGTCGATGTTGTCCCGGTGCCCTGCGGTTCCACCAGGGAGACCAGTGCCGCCCCTGCGCGGAGAAAGCCCGCCGGTTACGGATGGCACAATGCCGCGAAGGCTGGCACCTCGAAGCAGAGCCGGTCACCGAGCGAACGACGCCCAGCGAAGAGCACACCGCGTTGATGGCCACCCGGGCCGATCTCGTGGCCGCCTACACCGAATGCCGGGCCAACGGTGACCAGGACGCGTGCGAGCAGTTCGCCGACTCAGTCGCCGAACTCGACACCGAGCTGCGGGCGGCCGGCGTCCGGGGACGGCTCACCCCCCTCGATCCCACACCTAAACCGGTCAAACGCTCGACCCGCCGACGCCAGGATGCACCGGATCTACCCCGCCGGCCCATCGACAAACGCACGCTGGGACGGATGTTCGCCGGTCGCTACCGACCCTCCACCTTCCTCACCCTCACCCTCGACAGCTACGGACCAGTAGATACCGACGGCGCCGCCCTCGATCCAGACCACTACGACTACCGCCGCGCTGCCCGCGACGCGATCCATTTTCCCGCGCTCATCGATCGCTTCTGGCAAAACACCCGCCGCTGCGTCGGCTGGGACGTCCAGTACTTCGGCACCGTTGAGCCGCAGAAACGGGGTGCCCCGCACTTCCACGCCGCGATTCGAGGCACCATCCCCCGCGCCGAACTACGCCAAATCGTCGCCGCGACCTACCACCAGGTCTGGTGGCCCCACCACAACCAACTCCTCTACAGCCAGCAACGACCCCCAGTATGGGACCCACGCACCAAGGCCTTCACCGACCCCGACACCCGGATACCGCTACCCACCTGGGAGCAGGCCTGCACGGAACTCACCGAACCCAGCCATGTCGTCCACTTCGGATCACAAGTACATGTCAAAGGCATCCTCGGAGGCACCGAAGAAGCAGGCCGCCACATCGGATACCTCACAAAATACTTAACCAAAAGCATCGGTCAGGCCGCCGGCATCGACGAACACGCCACTCAGGCCCAGCGGGATCACGTCCACCGACTGCACGCCGAGCTCCAGATCACCCCGTGCTCACCTCGCGCTGTGCGGTGTGGTTGCTCTACGGGGTTCAGCCCAAGGGTGCTCGACACTCCATGACTCCCGGGCACTGCAAGGGCAAAGCCCACCGACTCGAACATCTGGGTATCGCCGGGCGTCGCGTGCTGGTCTCGCGCAAGTGGTCGAACAAGAGCCTGGACGACCACCGCGCCGAACGCGGCGAATTTGTTCGGCAACTGCTCCAACAGGCGGGCATCCAACCCGCCCACGGCCCGCAAGACGGGCCATACCGGTGGGAACGACCCGCACCCACCGACCCCGACATCCCACCTCGGCCCGTGCTGCTCCTGCAAGCCGTCGCCGAACGACAGCGGTGGAAAGCCGAATACACCGCCGCTCAACTCGCCAGTGACGAACCACTACCCGACAGCCGTTCGGCAACTCGCGATCGAGCCGCCTGAAAGGAGAATCCTGTGCAACGATTCGACATCACAACTAGTCAGGCGGAGAACATTTTCCCGACTACGGATATACGCAAACTGCCCCCGCTAATTCCTCTGCCTGAGGCCGCCCAACTGCTCGGTATTCCACGGGCGTCGGCTTACCGGTACGCGCAAGCAGGAACGCTACCCGTCAAGCGATTCGGCCGTCGAGTGTACGTCATCGCGGCGAAGCTGCAGGACCTGTTCGAACCGACGTCGTCTGGAAGGGATGCGGCATGAGCGTCGAGAAATACGGCAAAGGATGGCGGTACCGCTTCGACCTCGGACCTGATCCGCTGACCGGCAGACGTCGACAAGCGACACGGGGCGGCTTCGCGACCAAGCGTGAAGCGACGACGGCCATGAACGAGGCGATGCAGGCCAGCCGCAACGGTCGATTTGTCCGGCGGTCTGCGCGGACGGTGCGGGACTTCCTTACCGAGTGGCTATCAGCGCGACAGCTCAGCCTTAAGCCGTCGACATGGCAAAGCTATCAAGACTATGCCAAGTCCTACGTCGAGCCAATCCTCGGCGACACCAAACTTTCCGAACTAACCGCACAGCGTCTAAATCTTCTATACCTGCATCTCCTAGAGAACGGCCGATGCAAAACCGACAGAAACGCCATCATGTACGGATACTGGAAATCCGCCGTCGCTTCCGGCGCCGAAGAGCCAAAAGCGCATACACTCGCTGAAATCGGTGGAGTAACCTACGACGCCGCACGAAAAGCTCTCATCCGCTACCGAGCGGGACGCCTCCCAATCCCAAAACAGGACGGTCTCTCACCAAAGACCGTGCGAAATGTGCACACAATGCTCACCGCAGCGCTAAGCGATGCTGTTCGATGGGACTACATCCCCCGAAATCACGCTGCCGACGCCAAACCGCCAAGAGCCCCGCGGCCAGCGCGCGAAGTATGGACCGCAGAGCAGCTCCGGCGCTTCATCACACAAGTGCGTAACGACCGCTTCTACGCGTTGTGGCTACTGGTCTGCACCACTGGCCTACGTCGCGGTGAACTGGCCGGCCTGCGCCGCAATGGTGTGGACCTCGACAACGGTCGAATCGCGAACAGCACAACCCGCGTGGTGGTTGGCGGACGAGCCGAGGATTCCGATACGAAAACCGAGAGCAGTAGGCGCTCGGTCGCTCTAGATCCCGTGACGCTCGACGCGCTCCGCAGCTACGTCCGACTTTGGGATATCGAGCGTGAAGAGTTCCAGCACCAGGGCACCGTCCTGTTCTGCTGGCCCGACGGTCGACCCATCCACCCAGAAACTATCAGCGACTGGTTTGCTCAGCACTCCATCGCCGCCGGATTGCCGCCTATACGGCTGCACGACGTCCGGCACAGCTATGCCACTGCCGCGCTGCGCGCGGGCGTACCGGTCAAGGTGGTCAGCGAACGACTAGGACACTCCTCCGTCGCCTTCCCCCAGCAAGTCTACATGCACGTGATCCCCGGCATGGACGCGGAGGGTGCGCAGCTTGCAGCGGCGGCCATCCTCGGGACGGTGTCAGGACCGAACTCACCCGGCGACGCGGCTGTGACTAACTCCGTGACTACTGGGCCGGACTCACCACTGTTATGAACCCCTACAGCTACGAGAAGGCCCCTGAACCGACCGGTCAGGGGCCTTCTGTGGTGGTAGCGGGGGCAGGATTCGAACCTGCGACCTCTGGGTTATGAGCCCAGCGAGCTACCGAGCTGCTCCACCCCGCGTTGGTGAACGCCACCTTACGCGCGCGGTTCCCGGCCGGGCAAATCGTGTGGTCATCGATCAGCCGCCACCTTCGCCGGGTGCCGGAGGGGTGCCGCTACCGGCGGCAGCGGCGGCGGTGTCGAACCGCTTGGTGGCCGCGTCGAGGTCGGCCAGCGCCTGGCCCTGTGCACTGAAGTCGCCCGCGGCCTGCGCCTGGCGCAGACGCTGGAGCGCATCGCCAATATCGGCGACGGCCTGGCGCATTTCCTGACTAGCGACACCGGTACCAGCACCCGCCGGGGCCGGAGGTTGGGCCGCGCTTTGATCAGGCACTCTGGTCTGCTGACCAAGCGAGGCGGTGGCATCCCCGGCGCCGGCACCGAAGACCTGGTTAAGTGCATCGCGCAGGGTCGCGGCGTACCCGATCCGGTCGCCGTAGGCCACTAGTACCCGGTTCAGTTGCGGGAATGCCGCTTGCCGGTTCGCTCGCTCGATGTAGACCGGCTCCACGTACAGCAGGCCACCGCCAACCGGGAGAGTGAGCAGGTTGCCGTAGCGAACGTCGGTCTCCGACTGCCGCAGCAGGTTGAGCTCCCGGCTGACTTCCGCGGAGGACACAAACCTGTTCTGGACCTGCTCCGGACCTAGCGTCTGGGATTCGCTAGGTAGCTCCAGCACCCTGATCTTGCCGTAGTTTTCCGGGTCGCTGCCCACGGAGATGTAGGCCGCCAGGAATGGCCGGCGCAGACTGACCAGCGCACTGGTGAGCTGGAATTCCGGCGGCCCTTGCCCGATCGGCGGTCCAGCCAGTACGTAGTATGGCGGCTGGTCGACTCCCTGCTGATTCTGAGTCGGATCGCTGGGCACATTCCAGAAATCGTCATTGGTGAAGAACACCGACGGGTTGTCCACATGATAGCGAGTAAGCATCTCCCGCTGTACCTTGAATAAATCCTGTGGATAGCGGAAGTGCTCCCGCAACTCATTGCTAATCGCGCTAGCGGGCTGCACAGTACCGGGGAATACGTTCATCCACGTCCGCAGTACTGGGTCGCTCTCATCCATCGCGTACAGCGTCACGGTGCCGTCATAGGCGTCCACAGTGGCCTTGACCGAGTTGCGAATGTAGCTGATTTCCTCATTCGGCAGGCGGGACACCCCGGTCAGCGAGTCGGTGGTTGCTGCGCCCAGCACGGTCCGCTGCGCGTACGGGTAGTTGTCCAGAGTCGTGTAACCGTCCAGAATCCACTGGATCCGGCCGTTGATCACAGCAGGATACGGGTCACCGTCGATGGTGAGCCAGGGCGCTACCTTCTGCAGCCGCTCCCTTGGATGCTGATTGTAGATGATCTTCGACTCTGGTCCGATTGCCTGGTTGAAGAGGATGTTGCGCTCGCCGTAGTAGGCGGCAAATACCAACCGGCTGGCCCAACTACCGATCGGTACCCCGCCCTTGCCCTGATAGGTATAGTTCTCCGGGCGGCCGTCGAACTCCCGGGGTGGGGCACCGGGGTTTCCTCCGACAATCGCGTAGTCGTCGATCAACTCGCCGAAGTAGATCCGTGGCTGCTGTACCGGAATGTCACCTTGCTGTGAGGTATCGGACACGGTGAATACCGGGTAACCGCCTTCCCCCCCGCCGGCGTCCCTCAACGCAGAGTTCACAGTGTTGGCCGGGGCAGCGACGAAGCCGTTGCCATGGGTGAAAGTGAGGTGCTGGTTAATCCAGGTACGCTGGTTCTCCGCCAACGATGCAGACTCCAGCTCTCGTACCGCAACAATGTAATCCTGCGTCTCGCCATTGATGGTGTAGCGGTCTACATCGAGCTTGTCCGGGAAACCGTAGAAGTTCTCCCGCTGCTGCAGCTGGGTGAACGTCTGCGACAGCACGTTGGGGTCCAGCAGCCGCACGTTCGGGATTGTGGCCGTGTCGGCCCGCACATCAGCCGGTGACGCATCGCTACGTCCGGAGTACTGGGAATACACGACCTGCTGGTCGGCGATGCCGTAGGCCTCTCTCGTTGCGGCGATGTTGCGTTGGATGGACGGCGCCTCGCGCTCGTTGGCGTTGGGGCGCACCACAAACTGCTCCAGGACCGCCGGCCACGCCGCACCCACCAGGATGCTGGACAGCAACAGGAGCCCGATGGCGATCGCTGGCAGTTGCAGGTTGCGCAGCACAGCGCCGACGAAGAAGGCCACCGCGCAGATCACCGCGATGCACATCAGGATAATCTTGGCGGGAAGCACTGCGTTGAGGTCGGTGTAACTGGCCCCGGTAAATAGCGGATTACGCCGGGAGAACAGCAGTCCGTAGCGATCCAGGAAGTAAGCCACGGCCTTGAGCAGCACGAAGGCGCCGGCCAGCACCGCGAGCTGGACCCGGGCTGGGCCGGAGAGTTGACCGCCGCGGCCAGCCAGCCGCAGCCCACCGAACAGGTAATGAGTAACCAGCGCCCCGAGGAAGGAGATCACCACGGCGACGAAGGCCCAGCCCAACAACTTGCGGTAAAACGGCAGCTCGAAGGCGTAGAAAGCAACATCCTTCGGGAACTGGGGATCGGACACGCCGAAATTGGTTCCGTGCAGAAACGCCTGCACCGTCTGCCAGTCGCCTAGCGCAGACAGCCCAGCAATCAGCCCCACCAGTAAAGGTACGCCGACGCCAACGACCTGCAGCCGTGCCATGATCGCGGTGCGATACCGCGCCACCGGATCTTCCGGCCCCGCCACTGGCACAAACATTGGCCGGGTGCGGTATGCGATCACGATGTTCAGCGCAAGCAACCCACCTACCACCAGCCCGACAACCACAAACTGCACGAGACGGGTGGTCAGGACGGTGGAGAACACCGAGCGGAAGCCGACCTCGCCAAACCACAACCAGTCAACGTAGGTGTCGACCAGCCGGGATCCGATGATGAGCGCCATTAGCGCAGCAGCACCGACGGTGATCAGGATCCGGGCGCGGCGGGAGAGGGCGGGAACTCCAACGGGGGGCCGATTGGCCACGAGACACGCTCCAGGATGACGGCGGTTCAGCGCGGACCCTCGTGCAGCCGGTGCCAGGCCGGGTGGAGTCCTTCCTGTCCAACTCTACGGAGGGCCTTGAGGTTCCGGACCTGTGGCCGCGGCGCTGCATCCGGTTACCGGTACCGATGCGACGATGGCCCGGTGAATGAGCCGCAGCCATACCCGTCCGTGCTGTCCGAAGCCTTGCCGGCCACTGCGCGGGAGGTCGAGGAGTTCGTCGCCTCCGCTGGGTGGGACCAGCACCCGCAACTGTTTGCGCTAGTAGCCACGGCGACTCTGCTGGCTAGCCAACCTGAACTGGCCAATCAGCTGGACGCGCAGGCCGCGCTCACACCGGTGGCCCAGGAAGCCCTGCCCGAGGGCGAGCTCGATGCCACGCTGGCCGGCATCGAGTGGCCTAATTCGGTCGCTGGCTGCGCGTTGGCCCAGGAGATCGTGGTGCTTCCGCCAGAGGCTGAGACTGCGCTCAGCGAGCTTCCCGACGACCCAGCGCAAGCCCGTCGCGTCGTTGCCGGGCACCCGCAGCGGCGGGAGGGCAGGCTGGTCGCAGCAGTGCTTCGCAACGGCGCCGGAGCTTGCGTGCTTCGGTTGCGAGCCGACCTGGGAAACGGTGAGGGATGCGACGAAGTGGTCGAGGACCCGCAGCTCGCCCCGAACCTGCTCCGCGCGCTGCTGAACACATTGCGCTGACGTAGGTCGTGTCGGATACGCCACATAACCAGTCAGCAGTGCGGCGGCTGGTGGCCGGCCCGGATCTCGTCCAGCGCGCGCACCGCCTCCGCCAGCGTGCCAACTCGAATCAGCCGCAGCCCCTCTGGGGCGCGCTGCACAGCCTCCGGGCAATTTCCCGCGGGCACCAGAAACACCGACGCCCCCTCCTCACGGGCGCGAATCATCTTGAGCGGGATGCCACCGATCGGCCCCACCCGGCCATCGGTCGCAATTTCACCGCTGCCCGCCACAAAGGTGTTTTCGGCCAGCGCGCCCGGCGTCAACTTATCCACGATGGCCAGTGCGAACATCAGGCCCGCTGACGGGCCCCCCACATCAGCCAGGCTGATGGTGATACCGAAGTTCACATTGGGCCGGTCGGTCAACCCGATGCCCAGGTAACCGCGGCCGGGTTGAGCTCCCGCACCGAGCGTGATCGCCACCTCCTGCGGCGGGGCGTCGCCACGCTGGAAACGGACCTGCACGAGCCGTCCGGGACGGCTATCGGCGAGCAGGTCGACCACCTGCTGGGCGGTGCGGGTCTCCCGACCGTCAACGGCTAGCAACCGGTCCCCGACGACCAGATGCCGGCTCGCGGCGCCGTTGGGAGCCACCTGGCCGACCACGACTTCGGTGGGGTAACCCAGGTAGCGCAACGCAGCGGCCTTGGCGTTGGCCTCTGAGTCCTGGAACAGCTGCTGGTTCTGCTTCTCGACCTGCTGCTCGGACAGCTCTGGAGGGAAAATCTGGTCGCGGGGGACCAGCGCGCTACGTCCGGATATCCACAGCGCAAGCGCCCCATACAACGTCACGTTGTCGACCACCGAAACTGTTGTCATGTTGAGCTGGCCGCTGGTGGGATAGGTCTGGGTGCCGTTAATGTCCACCACCGTCTTGCCTGCCACCACCCCAAGGGTGTCGAACATGGGCCCAGGACGGAGCGCGACATAAGGCACCGTCGCCAGCGCGCCCAGTAATCCGAGCGCCATGGCGAGGCCGAGGCCTACCAGCAGGGTCCAGATTCGGCGGCTCACGGCCGGACAGCGTACGTGCCAGTAGTCCGCGTACCGTGGAGTCATGAGCGACGTGCCCTTCGGTTTCGGCTCTCACGACCCCCGGGATCCCGACCGGAGGAAACCCGAGGACGCCGGCCATGGTGGTGCCGAACCGGCCAACCCGTTCGAGGCCTTGGGGACCGGTGGCTTTGATGTCGGCGCCCTTGGCCAGATGCTCACCCAACTAGGTCAGATGCTCAGCCAGGGCGCCGCTAGTGGCGGTGGCCCGGTGAACTACGACTTGGCCAAGCAGATGGCGGTGCAGAAGCTGTCCACGACCGGGCTGCCTTCGCCCCAACAGGCTAGCGCGATCGCCGATGCGGTGCGGCTGGCCGAGCTGTGGCTGGACCCGGTGACCGTGCTGCCCACCGGGACGCACAGCAGCGCCGCATGGGCACCGCGGGACTGGGTAGAGCGAACCCTGCCCACCTGGAAGCGGTTGTGCGACCCGGTGGCCCGACGGATGGCCGGCTCGTGGATCGACGCACTGCCCAGCGAGGTCCGTCACGCCGCCGGTCCCCTAGTGGCGATGGTCGAGCAGATGGGGGGCATGGCGTTCGGCTCGCAGCTCGGCTCGGCGCTGGCCCAGCTCGGTGGCGAGGTGCTCACTTCCACCGATATCGGTCTCCCGCTGGGACCGCTGGGCGTGGCGGCGCTGCTGCCGGCCGCGATTGAGCAGTTCGCCACCGGGCTTGAGCTCAAAAGCTCTGAGGTAATCGTGTTCCTGGCCGCCCGGGAGGCCGCACACCATCGCCTGTTCGGGCATGTGCCGTGGCTGCGGCAGCGGATGCTGGGCACCGTCGAGGAGTTCGCGCACGGCATCCACGTGGACACCGACGCGCTGCAGGAACTCGCCCGTCAGGTCGACCCGACCGACCCGCAGAGTATGGATCAGCTGATGTCGTCTGGTCTTCTCGAGCAGCGGCCCAGTCCTGAACAAAAGGCCGCCCTGACCCGGCTGGAGACGCTGCTTGCGCTGGTCGAGGGTTGGGTCGACGTCGTCGTCGCAGAAGCATTGGGCGAGCGACTTCCCGGTTCCGGTGCATTGCGCGAAACCCTGCGACGGCGGCGTGCCTCCGGAGGGCCGGCCGAGCAGACCTTCGCCACACTGGTCGGCTTGGAGCTGCGGCCGCGCAAGCTCCGCGCAGCCGCCGAGTTGTGGCGCACGCTCACCGAACAGCTCAGCGTCGAGCGTCGGGACGCCCTGTGGAACCATCCGGATCTACTGCCCACTGCCGAGGATCTCGACGATCCCGCCGCGTTCGTCGATCGGGCGGCGAGCCACGCCGTCGATCTGGACGACCCGATCGCCGCACTAGAGCGCACCGCAGCGGACGTCCCACGTGAGCAGCGGCCCCCCGACCACCCCGAAGCCTCCGGCGACGACCCGCCTGCCTCTACAAAGAAGTAGAAGTAATCGGTACTTCCGCTAGGTGGACCTGCCAATCCCCATCCAGTACCCGTACTTTCCACAGTCTGCCCACAGTTGTGGATAACTTGTGGACAGCCAGTTGAGCCGCTGGGTGGCGCTATCCAGAATTGCCGTCATGAGTCCGCCAACCGCCACCGCCACCCCATCCGACGCGGCACTGCCCGACCTTCCCGAGCGACTGCGGCTTGCGCCGGGCCGCGCAGCTCTCTGGCGCTCCCCCACCTGCCTGCAGCTGGGGCTAGACCAGCAGCACGCCTTGGTCCTCGACGATCTACCGGAACCACTGGCCGCGCTGCTCAAGCAGATGGACGGCGTCCGCAGCACGGCAGAGCTGATCACCGAAGCGCAGGCAGCCGGATCTTCCCGCGGTGCGGCCCTAACGATGCTGGCCGACCTGTACGGTTGCGACCTCGTGCAGGACGCTTCGGCCGCTGACCACGGCCCACCAGGCTGGCATCGTGTCGCGCTGGCCACCGAGGCGGCCAGCTGGTCGGTGCACACCAGCCACGCGACACGGCACGTGCTGCGCCGGCGGCAGGAGGCTGCCGTGCAAGTGGTGGGATCCGGCCGGGTAGCGGTAGCGGTGGCCACCGCGCTGGCTACGGCCGGGGTTGGTCACGTCGCGGTGCACGCCACCGGAGCGGTCGCTTCCGCGGACTTGGGTACCGGCTACCTTCCTGACGACCTCGGCAGAAGTCGCGCGGCAGCGGCGGCGGATGCCGTGTGCCGCTGCGCACCTGAGATGAGCGTTTCCGCTCGCCGCCGGCCAGATCTGATCGTCCTCAGCGACGTGGTGGTTCCCGAGCCAGCGATGATCACCGAGCTGCTCGCGACCCGGATCCCACATCTGATCAGCTACGCCCACGAAGGGACGGCGGTGGTGGGCCCGCTGGTGTGGCCGGGTCGCAGCAGCTGCCTGCACTGCGCCGAGCTGCACCACGCCGACCTGGACATGGCTTGGCCGAAACTGGCGGCCCAGCTGGTAGGACAGATCCCCGCCGCCGGGTTGGCCTGCACCCAGCTCGCTGCCGCACTCGCCGCCGAGCAGGTGCTCGCCGTGCTCGCCGGGCCAGGGGCTGGGCTACCGGTCCCGCCGACGTGGGGCGCCGCTCTGGAGCTGGACCCAGTGCACGGCACGTTGCATCGCCACCCCCGACCAGCACATCCGCGCTGCGGCTGCGGTGCCGGGTGATGCTGCACGCCCACTACTACCCTGGCCGCAGCCAGGAGACAATCACACCGTGACCGACATCCCGCGCAGAGCCACGCAGCGAACCGCCCGGCTCGCGAGCCTGCCACTCGGGGTGGCCGGACGGGTCGCCGCGGGCTGGGGCAAGCGGCTGGCCGGGCACGATGCCCGCGACGTCAACGCCGAGCTCAGCGCGCGCACCGCCGAGCAACTGTTCGCGGTGCTTGGTGAGCTCAAGGGCGGCGCGATGAAGTTCGGCCAGACGCTGAGCGTGTTCGAGGCGGCGATCCCCGACGAGCTGGCCGCACCGTACCGGGAGGCCCTGACCAAACTGCAGTCTGCGGCACCGCCGATGTCCCCGCAGTCGGTGCGGCGAGTGCTTGATGAGCAGCTCGGCTCGGGGTGGCGTCGCCGCTTCGCCGACTTCTCCGATGAACCTGCGGCAGCCGCCAGCATCGGTCAGGTACACCGGGCGATCTGGCACGACGGCCGGGAGGTCGCGGTCAAGGTGCAATACCCGGGCGCGGATGAGGCACTGCGCTCCGACCTACGGCAACTGCAGCGGTTTAGCCGGCTGTTCCAGGCGATCGTGCCGGGCATGGAGGTCAAGCCGCTGCTCACCGAGTTGCGCGACCGGATGGTGGAAGAGCTCGATTATCGCGACGAGGCCGATAACCAGCGCGTGTTCGCCACAGCGTTCCGTGACCACCCCGAGATCGCCGTCCCCCAGGTTGTCGCGAGCGCGCCGAAAGTCATGGTGACGCAGTGGATCACCGGAACCCCGATGGCGCAGATAATCCGCAGCGGCTCAAGGTATGAGCGAGACGACATCGGGACCAAGCTGTCCCTTTTCCACTCCTCTTCCCCCACTCTCACCGGGCTGTTGCACGCTGACCCCCACCCGGGAAACTTCCTGCGCCTGAGCGACGGGCGGCTGGGTGTGCTCGACTTCGGCGCCGCAGCGAAGCTGCCCGGCGGACCCCCACGCATCTTGGGTATAGCGATCCAGCTAGCTGTCGAGGAGCGCTCAGAAGAGTTGCTCGAGCTGCTTCGCTCAGAAGGGTTCGTCCGGCCGGGCATGCAATTACGGGCCGAGGACGTGCTGGCCTACCTCGGCCCGTTCGCCGATCCGGTACGCACCGAGACCTTCCACTTCACGCGGGCCTGGATGCAAGCTCAAGCCGAGCGCGTCGGTGACTTCTCTGGCCCAGACTTCCGGACCGGGCGGGCGCTGAACTTGCCACCCAGCTACCTGCTAATCCACCGGGTGAGCACCGGGACATTCGGCGTGCTGTGCCAGCTCGACGCCACCGTGCCGCTGCGCGGGATCGCCCAGCGCTGGCAACCGGGTTTCGCCAACTGAGAATCTGGACGATTTACCCTGCCGTTTCAGCGGACAAGAGCCTGAGTCAGGGCAGCCGGTCGAAGGCGGCGTGACCGCTGTGACCGGTAGGCGTGGTAGCGGTTGTGTGCCGGCGGGACCCGGGTTGGCGGCTCTTGAAGAGTCCCCAACCCGGGTGCGGCGGGGGTCACGCGGCGGTTCCCCGCTCGGCGTGCCCGCGCTTGGCGTGCTCGGCGCGGTCCCGCTCGAGGGCGGCCTTGCTAGGCCGGCCACGCGGACGTTTGCGCGGGATGACAGCACCGTGCTCGAAGATCTCGCCACCCCACACGCCCCAGGGCTCCTGTCTGGCCAGTGCGCTGTCTAGACAGGCAGCCTTGATTGGACAACCCGTGCAAAGCTGCTTGGCCAGCTCCAGCTCAGCTGGCGACTCGGCGAACCACAGGTCCGGGTCGTGCGAGCGGCAGGGCAAGGCGTCCGACCCGGACGGCGCGGTATCGAGCAGGGGGGCCAGCTCTGCCCCGCTTAGCAGGTCGGGCAACGCCCCGCCGTCCAGCGGGACGGTCGCGGTCAGCACTTGTCTCTCCTCCTCGGTGGTGATGCCGGTGGACTCGCCGGTACCGGGACCGCCGCGGGATGAGGACCTAGCAACACACCAAGGCCGCGGATCCCGCTGCGGGGTCCGCGGCCTTCATGAGCCGGTTGGTGGCTCGAGAATCAAGGCTCCGATGCGGACGTACGCATGCGGTCGGTGACCGACAGATCACTGCCAGTCAGATTGATGAGGGTGCGGTGGAAGCGATGCCCAGCGCGCAGTCGAAACGCGCCAGACGGCGCAGTGAGCAGACGCTCGGACCAGACCTTCCCAGACACAGCGACGGGCCCGAACTGCGGGAAGTAACGGGCGCCGGTGGACATGTAAATCTTCATTACGGCACCTCCTTCCCGCTTGGCCCATGCTCAGTTGCTGGGCGATCTGTCCTGATCAGCCACATGCAGCGACCGCCTCCAGGAGATTAGAGCAAGGCTAGGGCCCTGTTGATACACCCGGCAACCGAATTTCTTGTTTTCTTGCGCAGCCCTGTCAACCAGCGCTCAGATCGCCGCGTACCAGCGCAAGAACCTGGGTCGCGTAGCTGCTCAGCTTGGCTGCACCGATCCCTGGGATGGCAGTCGGGCCGGCTCGGGCCTAACCCTGGGCAGGTGATCCTGAGGCACCAGGCCGTAGAGGAAACGGCTGCGACGCCGGAAACGTCTCCCGCCTGCGCTACGCGACAGTGCCCAGGACAGCGCGAGCCGGCGGCGGGCTCGGGTCACACCGACGTACAGCAACCGGCGCTCTTCCTCTAGCGCGGCCTGATTGCCCTCGGCGTATTGAATCGGCAACGTCCCCTCGACAAGCCCGACCAGGAAAACCGCATCCCACTCCAGACCCTTCGCCGAGTGCAGGGAGGCCAAGGTCACGCCCTGCACCGCGGGTGGATACGCGGCGTCGGCGCGAGCCTCGAGCTCGGCGACGAACCGGCCCAGGTCAGCGTCCGGAACGCTGTCTGCAAGGTCATCAGCCAGCTCCGCCAGCGCGCGCAGCGATTCCCAGCGTGACCGCGCGGCACTGCCGCCAGGCGGTTGGACGGTAAGCCCCTGCCCAGCCAGTACCTGGTGAACGGTGGCGCTCAGCTCGCCCGCCGGATCTGCCCCGACCACGGTAGCCGCTGCTCGTAGTGCGCGGACCGCGGCCCGCACCTCCGGACGTTGAAAAAACCGCTCCCCACCACGGACCTGAAACGGGATCCCCAGGGCGTCTAGTGCCTGCTCGTACGCCTCGGATTGGGCGTTCACCCGATACAGCACGGCGATCTCGGCAGCCGGCACACCCTGACCCAGCAGCTCCGCGATCGCGCCCGCCACAGCGGTGGCCTCCGAGGGCTCGTCGTCATGCTCGGCGAACGACGGCTCTGGACCGGCTGGCTGCTGGCCTTCCAGCTGCAGCCGGGTGCCCACCGGCCGTCCGTGGGAAGCTGAGATCACCCGGTTCGCCAGCGACACGACCTGGGGTGTGGAGCGGTAGTCGCGGCGCAGCCGTACCGTCACTGCGTCGGGGAATCGCTTGGTGAACTCCAGCAGGAAGCGGGACGCCGCACCGGCGAAGGAGTAGATGGTCTGGTTCGCGTCGCCGACGACGGTGAGGTCGTCACGGGCCCCCAGCCAGGCGTCAAGCACACGCTGCTGCAGCGGCGTGACGTCCTGGTACTCATCGACGACGAAGCAGCGGTAGCGGTCCCGGAACTCCTCTGCTACCGCTGAGTGCTCCTCCAGAGCGGCTGCGGTGTGCAGCAGCAGGTCATCAAAGTCGAGCACCCGGCTGCGGTTCTTGATCTCCTCATAACCGGCGTAGATCGCCGCGACCTGTGCCGCCGGTGCAGGGGTGTCCCGGCGGGCGGCGGCCACCGCGGCGGGGTAGCCCTCGGCGGTGACCAGGTTGGCCTTGGCCCACTCGATCTCGTCGGTGAAGTCGCGAAGGTCATCGGCGCCGGTACCGGCACCAGCCCGGTGTGCAGCTTGGCCGACCAGCCGCAGCTTGTGTTCCACCAGCGGCCACGGTTCGTCACCCACCACCCGGGGCCAGAAATAGCGAAGCTGGCGCAGCGCCGCGGCATGAAAGGTTCGGGCCTGTACCCCGCCGACCCCCAGGTCGCGCAGCCGGGTGCGCATCTCTCCCGCCGCACGAGCGGTGAACGTCACCGCAAGGACCTGCCCCGGGGCGACATGGCCGGTACGGACCAGGTGAGCGATCCGCCGGGTGATGGTGCGCGTCTTTCCGGTGCCCGCGCCGGCCAGCACGCAGACGGGCCCGCGCGGCGCGCACACCGCGGCGCGCTGTTCCTCGTCAAGCCCGTCGAGGGGATCCCGGTCCGGTCGGCAGCTGCTCACAGTCGGCATCCTCGCAGAGCTGTCGAAATCGCTCCCGGTCACGAAACGTCATTCTCGACCACAAAACGTTATGATGCAGGGCATGCATGGTTGGTAAACCAGTTCGCGGCGAGGACGGTGTGCCAGTGGAGATCAGGGACCGGAAGCTCTGGGAACGAGAACTCACTGACCACATGCGGCGCCACGCCGCCGACCTGGACGGGTCACGTCATGCCAAAGCCCCGTCCGGCGTGTGGATTAGCGCCTGGCTGCTCCTGCTATGGACGATCACGGTGGTGATCGTGACCAGCGTGGGATGGGCGATCGGCCTGTATATCATCTGAATTTAGTGCTGCGAGCCGATCCCACTTTCGGATCGTCGCGCAACAGTGGCCCCAAAGCCGAACAGCTACAGCATCGCGATCCAGTTGCGCAACAGCTGTGCACCGGCGTCGCCGGACTTCTCGGGATGGAACTGAGTCGCCCACAGCGGCCCGTTCTCCACCGCGGCGACGAACGGCTCGCCGTGCTCAGCCCAGGTCACCAGCGGGGGCGGCAGCGGCTCCGAGACCTCCAGCTCCCAACGGCGGGCGGCGTAGGAATGCACGAAGTAGAAGCGAGCGTCCAAGTCGAGGCCGGCGAACAGCCGCGAGCCCGTCGGCGGTGCCACGGTGTTCCAGCCCATGTGCGGGAGCACATCGGCCTTCAACCGCTCCACGGTCCCTGGCCACTCACCGCATCCGTCGGTCTGCACACCGTGTTCGACGCCGCGCCTGAACAGCACCTGCATTCCCACACAAATCCCCAAAACGGGGCGACCGCCGGCCAGCCGGCGACCGATGATCCGGTCTCCGTGCACCGAACGCAACCCAGCCATGCAGGCGGCGAAGGCTCCAACCCCAGGCACCACCAACCCGTCAGCGTTCAGCGCGGCGTCGGCGTCGGCGGTTACCGTCACCTCAGCCCCAGCGCGGCGCAGCGCCCGCTCGGCGGACCGCAGATTCCCCGATCCATAGTCCAGCACAACGACATGGGTCACCCCGCCAGCTTTCCACGCGTCGGGTCGCGTCCAACCGCGCGTTCTACGGCCAGACTGCAGAAATAATGACTCGGATTACTGCAATCTGGATCCAGAACGCAGTAAAACGGACGGGGGTGTAAACGATGCACAACGGGTCTGGGCTGCGCGACGACGACCTGATGCGGCACTTGGCGGATCTCGCCACCCGCAGTTATGAGGGCGCCAAGTCATGGCCGGACCGGCTGGCCGTGTTCCACCGGGCGGTCCAGTTGCTCGATCCGGTGGTCTGCGGCGTCCTCGCTGAGGCCAACGCGACGTTCCTGGAGAACACCGGCGAGATCACTCGCCACAGCGTCGAGCAGGGCGACGGCAGCGTGGCCGAGCACTGGGAGCTGTCCTGGCCCCGGCAACGGGAAGCCGTTTCCCGGGACGGTGGTCCGGTCGCGCCGATCCAGGTGATCGCCTGGTTTCGGCGCAGCTTCAACCACGCCCATCTGCGTGGCTCGACCGCCGGGGACTGGCCGCTGCAGGTAACCAGCACCGACGACGCCGCGCGGCAGATACCTATCGTGCGCGCCATCGTTGAAGCGGAGCTGCATCAGCGGATCTACGAAGGGCGGTACCCGGTGATGCCCGTCGCGGTGCGCAAGTACGGCCTTCCACGACGGAACTGTGGCGCGGGTGGCGATCAGTAGCTCCACGGGTAGCAGTCTCCGGGACAGGCGTCAGACCGCCTCAGCCGCCTTGCGTGCGGCCACCAGCACGGGATCCCAGACGGGCGAAAACGGTGGCGCGTAGCCGAGGTCCAGGCCGGTCATCTCCTCGACGGTCATCTTGTTCCACAGCGCGACAGCGCACACGTCGACCCGCTTGCCCGAGCCCTCCCGTCCAACGAGCTGCGCCCCGAGAAGCCGCCCGGTGCGACGCTCGGCGATCATCTTGACAGTGACCGGGACCGCACCCGGGAAGTAGCCGGCCCGGGTGGTAGACCGCACCGTCACGCTCACCGGGTTGAACCCCGCGGCCCGCGCCTCGGCTTCCAGCAACCCGGTCCGGGCGACCTCAAGATCGCAGACCTTGCTGACCGCGGTGCCGACCACGCCAGGGAAGGTTGCATAGCCACCGCCCAGATTGGTGCCGATCACCCGACCGTGCTTGTTGGCGTGGGTTCCCAACGCCACGTGCACCCGACGCTGCGAGACGCGATGTAGCACCTCGACACAGTCGCCGCCGGCCCACACCCCGTCATGACCCGGCACTCTCATCCGCAGATCGGTCAGCACACCGCCGTACTCGCCCAGCGGCAGCCCGGCCGCCCGAGCCAACTCGGTGCCCGGCCGCACGCCCAGGCCCAGCACGACGAGGTCCGCCGGGAGCGTCCCGCCCTCGGTAACCACGGCGCAGACCCGGCCCCCGGAACCGGTTTCGAACCCGCTGATCAGGGTGCCGGTGAGCACGGCGATGCCCATCCCCTCCATCGCCTCGCGAACCAGGGCACCCATGTCAGGGTCGAGGGTGGTCATTGGCTCGGGGGCGCGGTCCACCACCGTGACCGCCAGACCGCGTCGGACCATCGCCTCGGCCATTTCGATGCCGATGTAACCGCCACCGACCACGACCGCCTGGCGCGGCGAGCTGGTTAACCCCGCCAGCACAGCAGCGCCGTCGTCCAGGGTCTGTACGCCGTACACACCCGGTGCACCCACGCCGGGCAGATCGGGACGCACCGGCACCGCACCGGTGGCCAGCACGAGGTCGTCGAAGCCAACCTGGTAGCTCGCACCGCCGTCGAGTTGCACGGCGGTCACTGTGCGGCCGTCCAGGTCAATCTCGGTGACCTCGGTGCGCAGTTGCACGTCGATGCCGTTGGCCCGGTGCTCGGCGGCGCTGCGCGCGATCAAAGCGTCCGCACCGTCGACATCACCCGCTATCCAGTACGGGATGCCGCAGGCCGAGTAGGATACGTGGTGGCCGCGCTCGAAGGCCATCACCTCCAGCACGTCCCGGCCGGCGCGCCGAAGCGCCTGCGAGGCGGCGCTCATCCCCGCCGCGTCGGCACCGACGACCACCACGCGCCTCGTCATGCAGATCACCCCCTCGGCTGCGTTCTAGGCTGCCCGATCACAGCAGCCAGGTGATGCCACCGGCGGTAGCGAGTGCGGCTCCGACCCCTAGCAGCACAGCCAGCGACCGCGAGGTGCGCCAGGCCGAGACCACGCCGCCAAGCAGGAAACCGGCCAGCCCAAGCAGGACCACACCGACCCAAGTCACAGCACGCCTTTGGTGGACGGCACCCCGCCAGCCCGCAGATCGAACTCCACTGCGGCGCGCAGTGCCCGGGCCAGCGCTTTGTACTGCGCCTCGGTGACATGGTGCGGATCGCGACCGTGCAGCACCCTGATATGCACGGCCAGCTGCGCGTGGAAGGCCAGCGTCTCGAACACGTGCCGGTTGAGCACCGTCGGGTAATTGCCTCCCACCACGAAACCGGCCAGCGCCTCAGGCTCGCCGGTGTGCACGCAGTACGGCCGACCGGACACATCCACCGCCACGTGTGCCAGTGTCTCGTCCATCGGCACCCAGGCGTCCCCGAAGCGCCGGATGCCGGACTTGTCGCCCAACGCCTCGCGCAGTGCCTGGCCGAGCACGATGGCAACGTCTTCGACGGTGTGGTGTGCGTCGACCTCCACGTCGCCAGTAGCGCGCACGACCAGGTTGAATGCCGCATGCTTGCCCAGTGAGGTGAGCATGTGGTCGAAGAACGCGATGCCGGTGATCACCTCGGTGGTCCCAGTGCCGTCGAGGTTGAGCTCAACGAGCACTGAGGACTCCTTGGTCACCCGCTCGATCCGGGCCGTGCGGCTCACCGTGCCTCCTGGGCTAGCACAGCCGCACTCGCGGCCAGGAACGCGTCGTTCTCCGCGGGGGTGCCCACGGTGACGCGCAGGTGACCCGGGATCCCGACGTCACGAATCAGCACACCGTGCTCCAGGTAGCACCGCCACGCGGCTGGCGCGTCGACGAACCGTCCGAACAGGATGAAGTTAGCGTCGGACGGCACTGGGGTCGCGCCGAGGTCGTGCAGCGCCGCGGCGACGCGCTCGCGCTCGGCTACTAAGGTGGCCACGGACTCCAGCGTGGACGATCCATGCCGTAGGGCGGCGCGGGCGGCCGCCTGGGTAAGCGCGGAAAGGTGGTAGGGCAGCCGCACCAGAAGCAGGGCGTCCACCACGGCCGGTGCGGCCGCGAGGTAGCCCAGCCGCCCGCCCGCAAAGGCGAACGCCTTGCTCATCGTCCGGCAGACCACCAGGCGGTCGGCGAACTCCTCAAGCAGCCCGATCGCGCTCGGATGACGGCAGAACTCCCCGTAAGCCTCGTCAACCACCACGATGCCCGGCGCGACGGTGAGCACCTCGGCGAGGTCGGCAGGTGGGATTGACTGCCCGGTGGGGTTGTTAGGGCTGGTCATGAACAGCACATCGGGCCGGTGCGCCTCGATGGCCGTCACCGCGCCGACAGGGTCCAGCGAGAAATCCGACCGCCGCGGTGCCGGAATCCATTGGGTGTGGGTACCTGCGGAGATGATCGGGTGCATCGAGTAGGACGGGATGAAACCCAGCGCGGTGCGCCCGGGACCACCAAAGGCCTGCAGCACCTGCTGAATGATCTCATTGGACCCGTTGGCTGCCCACAGATTTGCCGCGGTCAGCGGCACCCCGGTGCGCCCGGCGAGGTACTCGGCCAGGTCGGTGCGCAGCGCGACAGCGTCCCGGTCGGGGTAGCGGTGCAGGTTCCGAGCCGCGTGCTGCACCGCGGCGGCGACGTCGGCGACCAGGCCGGGGGGCGGCGGGTAGGGATTCTCGTTGGTGTTCAACCGCACCGCGACGTCGAGCTGCGGCGCACCGTATGGCCTAGCTCGCCGTAAGTCATCGCGCAGCGGCAGCTCCCGAAGCGTCACACCGCAGCCCACTACCGCAGGCCCTTCCCGATATGGAGCCTTATCGGGGCTATCGAGGGTCCGGCAAGCCCGATAAGGCTCCATGTCGGGAGAAGTGGCTGCCGTCATCGGGTGGGCTGGCGGAAGCGGGCGGTGATCGCTTGGGCGTGCGCGGGTAAGTCCTCGGCCTCTGCGAGCGCAGTGACGTGGTCGGCGACCTTCACGAGGGCATCCTCGTCATACTCGATGAGCTGGACGCCGCGCAGGAACGTCTGCACCGATAGTCCCGAGGAGTGCCGGGCGCAGCCGCCGGTGGGCAGTACGTGATTGGAGCCGGCGCAGTAGTCGCCCAGCGAAACCGGCGCATAGGGGCCGACGAAGACTGCTCCGGCGTTGCGCACCCGGCGGGCCACCGCGGCCGCGTCGGCGGTCTGGATCTCGAGGTGCTCAGCCGCGTAGGCGTCCACCACCGTCAGCCCGGCGTCCACATCGGACACTAGGACGCAACCAGACTGCGGGCCAGTCAGTGCGGTGCGGATCCGCTCGGTGTGCTTGGTGGCCGCGATCTGCCGGTGCAGCTCGGTATCGACGGCGTCGGCGAGTGCCGCGGAGTCAGTGACCAGCACGCTGGCCGCCAAGGTGTCGTGTTCGGCCTGAGAGACCAGATCAGCAGCGACGTGAACCGGGTCGGCACTGCCGTCGGCCAGGATGGTGATCTCAGTGGGGCCCGCCTCGGCGTCAATGCCGATCACGCCGCGCAGGGCGCGCTTGGCTGCGGTGACATAGATATTGCCCGGACCCGTGATCATGTCCACCGGTTTCAGTGCGGCACCGTCTGTGTCCGTACCGCCGTAGGCGAGCAGTGCGATGGCCTGCGCCCCGCCGACCGCCCACACCTCCTCAATCCCGAGCAGCGCAGCCGCGGCGAGCACGGTGGGATGTGGCAGGCCGCCGTCGGATGCCTGCGGCGGCGAGCACACCATCAGTGACTCCACTCCAGCGACCTGCGCGGGCACCACATTCATCACCACGGTGGACGGGTAGGCCGCCAGCCCACCCGGCGCATAGAGCCCGACCCGACCTACCGGCACCCACCGCTGCGTGACAGTGCCGCCGGGCACCACCTGGGTGACCGTCTCGGCGCGCCGCTGGCCAGCGTGCACCTGGCGGACCCGGTCAATGGATTCCTCCAACGCGGCGCGCACCGCCGGGTCCAGCTGCTCCAGCGCATTGCGCAACGCGCTGGCCGGTACCCGGACGCTGGCTGGTCGTACCCGGTCGAAGCGTTCGGTGAATTCCAGTACCGCCGCGACTCCCCGGTCGCGGACCGCCTCGATCAGCTGCGCTACCTGATGAGCCACCGCATCGACGTCCACCTCGGCCCGCGGCAGCAGGCCGCGCAGTGCCGCGGGGGCTGGGAGGTGACCACGCAAGTCGATGCGGGAAAGCATGCCGTTCAGCGTAATGCGCCACCCTCCCCCGCCGCTGCTGCGCATGCAGCGAGCTCAGCGAGCGGGGTTTCGCGCCCGAAGTAACCACGCTCAGCCCGCGGAATGCACCGGAGGTACTACGCTGCGCGCGATGTCTGTGTGGCGTGTTGCCGTGATGGCTGTGCTGGGGATGCTCATGCTGGCCGTCCCGCTTTCCGCGACCGCGGCGCCGCCGTCTTCGCCTGAGTCCGAGCAGATGGCGACCTACCGGGTAACGGGGGTGGACAACCCAGCCGCGCGCACCGCGGTGCTGCGCCAGGGCGCGGACGTGCTCGGCGGTGGCCGCAATTATCTGGAGATCCAGGCCACGCCCGCGCAGGCGGATCGGTTGCGGGCCAGCGGGCTGCAGTTGCTCCCGCTACCAGCGCTGCCATCGGTACCAGGGCTGGTGGCACCCGGCGAGTTTCCGATTGGGTACCGCGGCTACCACACCTACGGCAAGCTCATTGCCGAGCTGGACTCGATCGCCGCCGCGCGCCCAGATCAGGTTGCACTATCCAGCTACGGTCGGTCCCCCGAGGGTCGCCCGCTGCCGCTGGTGAAGATCAGCAATGCGGTACGCACCGACAAGCATGACCCCGAGGTGCTTTTCAGCTGCGCGCAGCACGCCCGCGAGCACCTCACCGTCGAGATGTGCCTGCACATCATCCGGCGGCTGGCCGAGGGCTATGGCACCGATCCGACCATCACGCAGCTAGTGGGGTCCCGGGAAATCTGGGTTATCCCGATGGCCAACCCAGACGGCATCGAATACGACATCTCCAACGGTCTTTTCGCTATGTGGCGCAAGAACCGCCAGCCGACCACTGACAATACCGAGATCGGAACCGACCTCAACCGGAACTGGGGCGATCAGTGGGCCTGCTGCGGCGGGTCGAGCGCCAACCCCTCCAGCGACACCTATCACGGCCCCGCCCCGTTCTCCGCTCCAGAGACCGCGCAGCTCCGGGATTGGGTGAACAGCCGAGTGATCGGTGGCGTGCAGCAGATCACCGCGCACATCGACTTCCACAGCTACTCTGAGTTGGTGCTCTGGCCCTACGGTTTCACCACCGACGACACCGGCCCTGGCCTGAACTCCACCGACGCGGCGACCTTCCGCAAGCTGGGCGAGGCGATGGCCGCCACCAACGGCTACACCGCACAGCAGTCCAGCGACCTCTACATCACCGACGGCACGGTCGGTGACTGGATGTGGGCGCAGCACCGCATCTGGTCGTACACCTTCGAGATGTATCCGACCAGCCAGGTGCAAGGCGGCTTTTACCCACCGGAGACCGAGATCGAGCGCGAGACCGCCCGCAACGACGCAGCGGTGGACCTGTTGCTGGAATACGCCGACTGCGTCCCACGGATCATCGGAGCCAGCTGCACTGCGCGCCCCGAGGGATAGCCGCGCGCTTACGACAAGTCCAGGGCGAGATCCAAGGCCGGGGCGGAGTGGGTAAGGGCGCCCACCGCAAGGTAACGCACTCCGGTTTCTGCGTAGGCCCGCGCGACGTCGAGCGTCAGACCGCCGGAGGCCTCCAGCTCGGTACCCGAGCCCGCAGCCCGGCGGACCGCCTCGGCGCATTGCGCAGCCGTCATGTTGTCCAGCAGGACCAGTGACACCCCGGCAGCCAGCGCCTCGTCCAGCTCCTGCAGCGTGCCGACCTCCACCTCACAGGGCAGCTCAGCGGCATGCGCCCGGACGGCCGCGATGGCTGCGGTCACCGAACCAGCGGCGATCACGTGATTGTCCTTGATCAGTACCGCGTCCCCGAGCCCCATCCGGTGGTTGACCCCACCGCCACAGCGCACCGCGTATTTCTGCAGCGCGCGCAAACCGGGGAGGGTCTTGCGGGAGTCCCGGATCGATGCGCCGGTGCCGGCCACCGCGTCCACCCATGCGGCCGTGGCGGTGGCTACCCCGGAGAGGTGACACAACAAGTTCAGCGCGGTGCGCTCGGCGGTGAGCAGGCCGGCCACCGGGGCCCGCACGGCGAGGGCGATGTCCGCGGGGGCAAGCCGGTCGGCGTCCTGGCGCTGGGCGATGATCCCGTATTCACCGGCTCCGAGCACCGCGTCGAGCACGGCGAGGAACACCGGCAAGCCGGCTAGCGTCCCGGGCCTGCGTGGTGAGACGGTCGCTGTCGCCACAGTTCCCGCAGGCACGCAGGCTGCCGTGGTGGCGTCCGGGCCGTAACGTAGGTCCTCCTCCAGCGCGGTGCTGATGACCCGGTGTACCTCGTTGACATCCAAACCTGCGGCGATCAGCTCCGGCGTCACGCCACCCCTCCTACCGGCATCGGCTGGGCGACCATCGGGGCTCCGGTGTGGTCGAGCACCACGGCGATGCTGCGCCGCCAGCGTGCCGCGGTACGCGGGTGATCAGTACGCAGGTGGCAGCCCCGAGTCTCAGTGCGCGCTGTCGCGGCGGCGAGCACTGCGGCCGCAGCCAGGGTTAGCCCGGCGTCCTCGGCATCCCGCGGGGTCCGAAGCCGCCGCCGCGTGGTGGTCCCCGCAACCGCCGAGGCAGCGGCTAATCCGGCGGCGTCCCGCCCGATGCCGGCGTGTGCACTCATCGACCGCTGCACCAAGTCGCGATCGGCTATCGGGTGCATCTCGCAGGGTGGCAGCGGCGGACCGGGACGCTGGGACATCGCAAGGTCGGCGGCCACCGCCTCGGCGGCCCGGGTCCCCATCACCAGCCCCTCCAGCAGGCTGTTGGAAGCCAACCGGTTCGCGCCATGCAGACCGGTCCGGGCGACTTCTCCAGCGGCGTAGAGCCCGGGCACCGTGGTCCGGGCGCTGGTGTCGGTGACCACCCCGCCGCACTGGTAGTGCGCGGCCGGGGCCACCGGAATCGGCTCGCGGCCCGGGTCCACGCCGGCCGCCATACAGGCCGCGGACACCGTCGGGAAGCGACGGCGCAGGTGCGCACCGCCGAGGTGGGTAGCGTCCAGGAGCACATGGTCGCTGCCTGTCGTGGCCATCCGGCTGGTGATCGTGGCGGCCACCACGTCCCGTGGCGCGAGGGCGCCGAGGGGATGCGCTCCGGTCATCACCGGAGCGCCGGTGGTGTCCAGCAGCACCGCGTCCTCGCCCCGGATCGCCTCAGTCACCAGCGGCTGCCGGCCCCGCGAGCCCGGCCCGACATACAACGCCGTCGGGTGGAACTGCACGAACTCCAGATCAGCGGTCAACGCCCCGGCCCGCAACGCCAACGCCAGCCCGTCGCCAGTAGCCACATCGGAATTGGTGCTCACGGCGTAGAGCTGGCCGAGCCCTCCGGTAGCGAGCAGGACGGCTCGGGCGCGCAGCACACCCGCACCAACACCATCCCCATAGCAGTCACTGAGCAGCGCCAACCCGGCCACCCGGCCGGTGTCGTCGCACAACACGTCAGTGACCGACTGCCCTTCCAGCAACGGCAATTGCCCGCTGCGAGCCGCGCCGGCCAGTGCCCGCTCGATCTCGGCTCCGGTGGCGTCACCGCCGGCGTGGATCACTCGGAAGGCCCGATGCCCACCCTCCCGGGTGCGCTGCAAGTCCGCGGCGTGATCACCGTTTGCGGCGCCGTCGAAGACGGCGCCGCGGGCCCGTAGCGCGCTGACCGCGGACGGACCGGCGGCCAGGATCGCCCGGACGGCGACCTCATCGCACAACCCAGCGCCGGCCGCCAGCGTGTCGGCCACGTGCGCGTCCACGCTGTCGCCGGTACCTGCCAGCGCTACCGCGACACCGCCCTGCGCCCACCGGGTATTGCCATCCTCGACGGTGGTCTTGGTAATGGCCACCACCCGCAGGCCGAGCTCGGCGGCGCGCAAGGCGGCAGTCAACCCGGCGACGCCGGTACCCACCACCGCAAGGTCCACGGTGAGCTGCCAGGCCGTCATAACGCCGCCTCCGTGGCACAAGGTGCGTCGGCGGTCATTCGCCGCCGCCCGGCCGGCCAATAGCAATCATGCGTTGCACCGCGCCCCGAGCCCGCTTGGCGATCTCATCGGGAACATGCACTTCGTCGACGCCGTCGCGCAGGGAACGGAGCAAGGCCGCCGGTGTGATCATCTTCATGTAGCGGCAGGAGGCCCGGTCGTTCACCGCTTGGAAGTCGACCTGGGGAGCCGCGCGCCGCAGCTGGTGCAGCATCCCGACCTCGGTGGCCACCAGCACCTCACGGGCGCCGGTCGCTCGGGCGGCATCGAGCATGCCGCCAGTGGACAGGATCCGCACTCGCTCGGCGGGCACCGCACCCTCGCCAGCCAGGTACAAGGCGCTGGTCGCGCAGCCGCACTCCGGGTGGATGTAGAGCTCGGAGTCGGGCGCGGCGGCAGCCTTGGCGGCCAGCTGGGAACCATTGATCCCGGCATGCACGTGGCATTCTCCAGCCCAGACGAGCAGGTTCGCGCGGCCGGTGACGCGCTGGACGTGCGCGCCGAGGAACTGATCGGGCAAAAACAGCACCGCACGGTGCGCCGGGATCGAATCGACCACCTCGACGGCGTTGGACGAGGTGCAACAGATGTCAGTTTCGGCCTTCACCTCGGCGGTGGTGTTCACATAGGACACCACGACCGCACCCGGGTGCTCGCTCTTCCAGGCCCGCAGCTGCTCGGCGTCGATGGAGTCGGCCAGCGAGCAGCCTGCCCGCGCGTCTGGGATGAGTACCGTCTTGTCCGGTGCCAGTATCTTCGCGGTCTCGGCCATAAAGTGCACGCCGCAGAAGACGATGGTGCTCGCCGCGCAGTCAGCGGCAATGCGGGACAGCGCCAGTGAGTCCCCGACGTAGTCAGCGATGTCCTGAATCTCGGGCACCTGATAGTTGTGTGCGAGGAGCACCGCGTCGCGCTGCCGGGCAAGTTCGCGCACCTCTTTGCGCCAAGCCCGATCCAGCTCCAGCCCTGGGCGGCCGGCGTCGGTCCGCTCCGGCGCGACAGTAGCGGCCATATCGCCTCCTTCGCCAGCACCCGCGCTGGCCCCTACCTGAGTTTTCGCCTTACAATCGAAAACGTGAATAATAACAGCGTCGGGCTCGCGGTGCACGAAGTTCTCGCCGCAGTGCTGCAGGTTCGAAACGGACAGCTCCAGGTGCTGCTGTGGCAACGTGGCATCGAGCCCGACGTCGGCCGCTGGGCGCTCCCGGGCGGCCGGCTTGGGCACTGCGAGGATGTGCAGGCCTCGGTGCTGCGCCAGCTCGCCGAGAAGGTGGACGTCCGCGAGGTGGCGCACGTGGAACAGCTGGAAGTGTTCAGCGCACCGGACCGGATGCCGAACCGGCGCACGGTGGCCACCGCGTTCCTCGGGCTGGTGCCCTGCGTGGCTGACCCCGCGCTGCCCCCCGACACCGCATGGCAGCTGGTGGCGGATGTCCTGCAGGGCTCCCCCCGCACCGCCTTCGACCACGGCCTGATCGTGCGTCGGGCCAGGGACCGGCTGCGTGCCAAGCTCTCCTACACCAATCTCGGGTTCGCGCTGGCACCGCCTGAGTTCACGGTCTCCGCCCTACGTGAGCTTTACACCGCTGCGCTGGGCCACCGGGTCTCGGCAACTAACTTGCAGCGTGTGTTGGCCCGGCGCGGTGTCCTGATCTCCACCGGAGGCACCGCCGCACCCGGGCCATCCGGTGGCCGGCCCGCGGCGCTGTACCGGTTCGCCGAGCGCGGGATGCGGGTAACCGATCCCTTTGCCGTGCTGCGACCACCAGAACCGCGTCCCTCGCACCCGCGCGGCGGGAACGAGCCGATCCAGCCGGCGAATCCCGTCACAGCGTCGTAGCGTTATGCCGTGGCCGAAACACTCCCGTTGTTCCCGTTAGGCACTGTGCTGCTGCCGGGCGCATCGCTTCCGCTACACATCTTCGAGCCCCGTTATCGCCAGTTGACCGTCGACCTGGTGACCGGTGCCGTACCCAGCCGCAGCTTCGGGGTGATCGCGCTCAAGCAGGGTCGCCAGGAGGGCCTCGGCTCGGCTGACGAGGTTCACGACATCGGTTGCACTGCGGTGCTCCGGGAGGCCCGCAGGCTCCCCGACGGCCGCTTCGACATCGTCACTCGTGGAGAAAAGCGATTCCGGTTACTGGACATTACCGAGACGTCGGCGCCCTACCTGGTAGGCAAGGTCGAATGGGTGCCTGATGACAACCCTCCAGAAGACCAGTCGATGCTCCTGCCGGTGCTGGCGCGCTCGGCTCGGGAAGCCCACCGGGAGTACTGCTACGCCGCGTGGCAGCACGGGGACTGGGAGGAGCCCGCAGAGCACGTCGACGTTGCAGCGCTGCCGCATCTGCTTGCCGCGGACTGCCTGCTGACCCTGGAGGACCGGCAGGCCTTACTCGAAGAATGCGACCCAGCGCAACGGCTGCGCCTGGTGCGCACCCTGCTGGTGCGGGAGGCGGCGTTCCTGCGGACGCTGCGGGCGGTACCGGTCCCGCTGAATCAGTTTGGCGAGCGAGCCAGCCGTAACTGACCGATCTCAACCTAGGTTGTCGGTACCGTTCCAGGCGGCTGTGATGCAGTAGGTGACGGCGACAGCGAAGGGCTGCGCGACGACCACCCAGCCCGACTCCAACACCGGTGCCCGCGGGAACGCCAGGCCAGTGCTGGCCAGATTGGGGTAGCGCGCAGCGGCCAGCCACAGCCCGATCCGCATGGCCAGCCACGCCGCGATCAGCGAGCCGAGCACCGCGGTGACCAGGACCAGCGGGCCGCGCCGTCGCCGCAGCAGCCACAGCGCGGCGCCCGTGAGCACCCCGGCGGCCAGCCCGAGTAGCAGAAAGGTCGCCATGTCGTCGAAGCGGCGCTCGCTCTGCCCGACGAAGGACAGCACGCCACCTGGCGTGGCAGCGCCGGGCGAGCGCATGACGAACTCTGGAGGCGCGAGCCGTGACCACAACCAGCCCAGCGGCAGGCCCAGCACCGCCACCATGCACAGCACAGCCACCGCGGGCAGCAGGTCGGCCCGGACTACCGCACCGAGCCGAGACGGTACCTGCTCAGGAGCCTGTCGGGCCTCCACCTGCACCGAGCTCATCTCAACCCGGGGTCACGGCCGTGCACACTGCACTGCGCCGACCAGCCCGCCGGCATCACCTGCACCACCATCCGGCGCGCGCACTGCGGGCAGTACCGGGGCGGCTCCAGTTCGCGGCGTCCAGCGCAGCCGGCGTGCTCTCCCTCGGCAACCGGGCGCCCGCAGACCTCACAGAACCTCACAGCGTCTGACCCAACGCTTTGATCGGCATCTGCAGCTCACCGAGCATCTGGATGTCACGGTCGGCCGGTCGCCCCAGCGTGGTGAGGTAGTTGCCGACGATGATCGCGTTGATTCCACCCAGCATGCCCTGCCGGGCTCCGAGATCGCCTAGCGTGATCTCCCGGCCGCCTGCGAAGCGCAGGATCGTGCGGGGCAGCGCAAGGCGGAAAGCCGCGACGGTCTTGAGCGCCTCGGAGCCCGCCACCACAGTGTGGCCTTCCAGCGGGGTGCCCGGTCGCGGGTTGAGGAAGTTCATCGGCACCTCATCGGGCGCCAGCGAGGCAAGCTGCGCGGCGAACTCAGCGCGCTGCGCCACCGTCTCCCCCATGCCGATGATGCCGCCGCAACAGACTTCCATCCCGGCCTCGCGCACCATGCGCAGCGTCTCGAAACGCTCCTCCCAGGTATGCGTGGTCACCACGGTCGGGAAGTACGAGCGCGCGGTCTCCAGGTTGTGGTTGTAGCGGTGCACACCGAGGGCGGCCAGCTCCTCGACCTGTTGCTGGGTGAGCATGCCCAGCGAGCAGGCGATGTTGATCCCTGCGGTCTCCGGTTGGGCACGGATCGCCTCGATGCCCGCTTTGACTTGGGACATCAGCCGCCGGTCCGGTTCGCGCACTGCGGCGACGATGCAGAACTCGGTCGCCCCGGTGGCCGCGGTCTGCTTGGCGGCCTGAACCAGGCCAGGGATGTCCAGCAACACCGCGCGCACCGGCGAGCTGAACTGGCCAGACTGCGAGCAGAAGTGGCAATCCTCCGGGCAGCCGCCGGTCTTGACGCTGACGATGCCCTCGACCTCGACCTCCGGGCCGCACCAACGCATCCGCACCTCATGGGCCAGCGCGAGCAGCTCCTCCAATCGGTTGTCCGGCAGCTGCAGCACCGCGAGGACCTGTTGCTCCGACAGCCCCGTTCCCTGTTCCAGCACCCGTTCTCGGGCGAGGGCCAGCACATCGACCTGCGGCCGGGTCACGGGTGGCTCCTCTCGACGGCGGTGCTACCCGGCCAGTCTGCCGCACTGGTCCGTCACAGCTCAGTCGACGGCTGCGTCGCGGATCCAGTTCGCGACGTAGCCCATCTTGGCGCTCAGGAGGTGAGCTTGCTCGGTTGCCACGAGAATGTGCCTGCCCCGCGAGTCGATGATCACCACGTCAGGCATTCGCAAGACAATGGTGATCGGCCCCTTGCCGTCGTGCGCTGGGATCTCCCAGCTCTTCTCGACCGCGGTCTTGCTCATGATCTGGTGCTCATGCTCCCCTGGGTTCATTCCGGAACCGTCGAGCATTGCAAATATTGCAAGCAATAGCCTGATCGTGTGATTGGATCAGTGCTGTGCAGGCTGCATAGTGCGCGCTATGCCTGGTAATCCGCACACTTCAGTCCGGTCCCGGCAGGTCGCCGCCGAGCTTCGCGCACTTCGCGAGCAGGCCGGGCTGTCCGGTGCCGAGGTAGCCAAGCGCATGGGGATGTCGCCCAGCAAGATCAGCCGGATCGAGACCGGCAACAGCGGCCTGCAGATCGAGGATGTCGCCGCGCTGCTGGGCCTGTACCAGGTGCCCGCCTCCACCCGCGACCAGCTGCTCGACCTGGTTCGCCGCTCGGAGGAGCGCGGCTGGTGGACCCGCCAGCCCGGGTTGCCCCAGCTATGGCGCAGCCTGATCGACTTCGAGGCCAAGGCCGCTCGCGTGCAGAACTACGAGGCGTTGTTCGTACCGGGGCTGCTGCAGACCGCGGAATACGCGCGGGCGATCATCCAGGGCGTAGCGCCCACCGTCTCTGAGTCAGAGCTGGACAATCTGGTGGCTTCCCGGATGGCGCGCCAGGCGCTGCTGGCCCGGGCTCGTGCCCCGCAGTTCTTCGCGGTCGTCGACGAGGGAGCACTGCGCCGCCCGGTCGGCGAGCCAGGGGTAATGCACCGGCAACTACAGCACCTGCTTGCAGCGGCGGAGCAACCACATGTGACGCTGCGGGTCGTGCCTCTGGCGGCGGGGGCTTATGCAGGACTGCGCGGTTCGTTCGTCATCCTGGAGTTCGCCGAAGAGCCGGCGCTGGTGTTCATCGAGAACCAGAGCACCGGGCTTTTCCTGGAGGAGGAGGCCGATCTGGCGGCCTACCGACTGGCGCTGGGGACTATCCTGAATGCAGCCCTTGCACCCGCTGCAACAGTCGAGTTAATCATCCAGATCGCGGCCGAGCTTGGCTGAGCCGCAGGTTGCGCAGGGCGCATGACCCATCGGAGAGGAGCCCGGGATGCCTGCGCCGGACCTCAGCGGCGCCCGCTGGCGAAAGAGCACCCGCAGCAGTGACGTCGCAAACTGCGTCGAGGTCGCCGTCACCGCCGGCACCGTCGCCGTACGCGACTCCAAGAACCCGGCCAGCAGCGTGCTCGCCGTTCCTCCGCATGCCTGGACCGCCTTCACCACCGCCGTTCGCACCGGCAAGCTCGGCTAAGGCACAGAGCGCCCTACCGCACCGCCAACACCAACCGCCCCGACGCGATGTCTACGATCTGTCCATGCCGCCTGCCGACGATGACATCGAGGCCCGCCTGGCCATCGTCGAGCGCGATGTCGCTCAGCTCCGCGAGCAGCTTGCCGTCACCAGGTCCGACGCTGCCGCTGCCCGCCTCCTGGCCGCCGGTGCCGACCATGACGTTTCAGAGGTCCGCGCTGAGCTGCGCGCCCACACTCAGGCCCTCAACGCCCTACGAGAAGTCCAGCTTAAACAAGGTCGGGAGATGCGCGAGGGTTTCGCCGAGCAAGGCCGGAAGATCGACGAGCAGGGTCGACAGATGCGCGAGGGTTTCACCACGCTTGCCACCGGCATGGCACAGATCACCGCACTGCTCACGAACCTCGGAGGGTCGAAGAGTCCAGATAGGAGGGGACGCCAGCAACCCGAAGCGTGCGGGGTGGCTTGGAGCCGTGGATGCTCGCCTCCGCTTCAGCCGCGCACCAGCGGGAGGGTTGAGCAGTGCAGCCCGCCGGGGAAGCGAGTGATCTCGGAGTAGTCGATCGGCACGGGAGTTATCCCGCGGGATTCAATCTCGCTTGCGATCCGCTCATCGGTGGCGTGCAGGATGAGTTTGTCGGGGGCGAGCGTAACCGTGTTCACGGCCAGACTGCGGGTCTCGTCTTCCGTTACCTCGACGAGGTCGAAGCGGGATTCAAGATAGGCACGGCTACGAGGAGCGAATGCCTTCGGGTCGAACAGGCCAACCTGTGGTCCGGCCAGCGTGAAGTGAACGTCTAGGTGGACCACGCCCGGGTGCGCGAACTCGATCGGCACAACGCGCCGGTCGATCCCTTCGGCGGCCAACGCCGTGCGGAGGGATTGCACGCCTTCAGCATTGGTGCTGTCACCGATGCCGACGAGCACATCGTCATCGGTCACGATGACGTCGCCGCCTTCGATGTAGCCATCGGCCAGTTCGCACACTTTTGACAAGCGCAGCAGCAGCCATGCCAGGCCGGCCTGCTCCCTGCGCCGGACCTTTGTCGCTGGCCGAGCGGGAAAAAACACATCGTCGATCCCGAACCCCAAGTCACGGGGGTAGAGCTGGATGCGGACGTCTGTCGGTTCGACCCAGTGCAGGGTGACGCCATGCTGCGCCAGCACAGCCACCAACCGCTCATGCTGGATGGTGGCGAGTGCGGCGTTGGGCGCCTCCACCGAATACCGGGCAAATACTTCTGCCACGACCTCGTCCACTTCCGGATCCGCCTCATCCGGTGCCTCCGCTATCAGATCGTCCAAGGTGAACGGCTTGACCGGGCCGATCAGGACCTCGTGCAGCACAGCGATGTCGCTGGGAATCCGTACATTGATGAGGTCTTCATGCATCGAGCGTTCTCCGTCGTGTCTACGTGGTGACAGGTACTTGTCCTCGGCCCCACGGCCACCACTGCCGGGCAACTACCCACGGACGGCGGTAGGGGCAACGCGTCCACCTGCCGAGTTCACGAGGCGACATTCAGTGGGCGGGGCCGACGGCCTCGATGTTGGCGACGGTGAAGTCGCGTTGCGCGTTGCGGAGGTGGCACCAGGAGTCGAGCCATTTGCCGTAGAGCTGTTGTGGCCGGATTGTCCGGGTGCTGCGGCTGCCGTTCTTGTCGCGGTAGACGATGAGCACGTCGTTGTGACGATCCACTGCATCGGACAGAAGTTCCAGCTCCGCGTCGTCGAGGTGATGGTTGAGCTGTGCCAGTAACTCGAAGGTGTCCGAGTCCATACCAGGCCATAAGGTCTCGCCGCATGGGTCGGCCGCCAGCTGCCGAGCCAGCTCGGTGGCGGACAGCGCAGGTTGCCGTTTCGTGGTGAGCGCGCGATTCGGTGCCGGTGCCTGGTGGGCATGACGAGCTTCGACGATCACCGTGCCTTGGGCATCTTCGGCTACGGGAGACAGTCCGGCTTCCCGCAGGCGCGCCAGCACGTCATCGAGACTGGATGGGCTAGACAGCACCGTAGGCGCGAGTGGGCTGAAGTGCAGCTTGTTGAGGGCTCGAGTGTGCAGGATCTCGGTGATCACAGCTTCGTCGGCGATGACGCAGGAGCGCATGCTACGCACCCGAACCTGTCCGTGCCGGCGGGCGACGTCGTTGACCAGATATTCCAGCGGCTGGGGAACGGGACGGTCCGAGATGGCGGCCAGCTCGGTGAGGAGGTCTTGAGCAGTCCATCCGGCATCGAGCGCCGCCCGGACACTGGCCGGGGTGAACCGCCAGGTTCTGGCTGCCCCGTTGGTCTCAGCGACGGCCGAGTCGTTCAGCAGCCGCGACACGGCCGCACTCGGTTGGCCGGAGATCACGGCGGTGAGGTCGGACTGCAGGATCACGCTACACGGAGTTTCGTGCAGCAGCGCAGTACACCGCCGGGCCAGCTCCTCCGTCGCATCCTCCGGCGCGGACCCGGTCACAGCCAGCAGCTGCTCCCCGAGTTCCGACACCACATCGGCGGCGATCACCCCAAGCAGTTCAGCTTCGCGGACGGCGGCAGCCACCCTGTCCGCCCGTTGCACAGCGTCGTAGCCGTGCAGCGGGAAGAACCAGTCGATCTCCTCTCCTACCGCGCGCACCGATGCACCCGAACGGGCGGCTTGCAGCAGAGCTCGCCGCAGCAACCCAGCGGCCGACGCGAGCGGCAAGGGCGGCGGAAGTTCCCGGTCCCCATCGATTCCCCGGCTGGTCGGCGCGTGCTCGAGCGAAAACCACGCGCCGACCAGCTCGGCCCACCGCCGGCCTGGTTCTGCGGCGCGCCATCCCGCGTAGGACTGCGTCGGTGCGTACCCCACGTCAACCCGACCCAGCAGGCCGGCCGCGTACGCCAGATCGATCCACAACACCAGGACGTCCTCCGGGATCGACAGCCGCTTGGCCAGCCGCGCCCGCTCTCGAGGCCCGACCCCGCCTTTCTTCAGCGCCACGACCGGCGTCGTGCCAGCCTCGTCGAGCAAAGTGGTCACTCCGCGAAGCGCCTCCTGGGCGGCGGCTTGAGCGGCCCGACGCACTGCTGTCTCATTGGCCCCAGCTGGGGGAATTGCCGGCCGTCCGGTGAGCGTGAGGTCACGCTCGGCCAGCCAACCGGCGACCGCCACCTCCCTGGGCAGTTCAAGCCCATAGTTGACGGGGAACAGCAGGCCGGCCGCAATCAGCAGCTCAGTCGGATCACGATCACCGGTACGCGGCCGGGGACGGCCGAACCCTGAGTAGTAGGCATGATAGCCACGCCGGTATTCGTCGAGCCGATCTCTGGCAGGTTTCGGCAGCTTATCAATCACCTTGACGAGCGCGGGCAGATCCGCCATTAGCTCGACCAGCCGTCCTGTCAGTTCGGGCTTGCGCAAGCCATCGGTCGCACCACCGAAGGCGCCGACCGCCGCGCGCAGGTTCTCCGCGAGGACTGATTGCGCGATCTTCGCCACAGGCCGGCCGCCGCCGATCTCCGCCAACCAGTGCGCCTCTAGCCGTTCCGGCAGGCGCAGCACGCCCGAACTGTCCCAGGCCAGCCCCCGCCCGCACAGCTCGGCCACTCCGGCGCGCACCGCCTGCTCCGAGGCGCCTAGCAGCCGCGCCAGATCCGGCACCGTCGCCGACGCACCAAGCGCGACAACGGCCTGCCCGACGATGACCGTGTCCCTGTTGACCGTGCGCAAGGCGGCGACCAGCGACTCCGCACCACCCAGCCGCTGTGCGAGCTGACTGAAACCACGCGGAACCGGTTGCACCAGAACATCCGGACGCGCTCGGAGCAACGCGGTCAACGACGCCTCGTTCAAACCGGACAGGTACTCAGCAAATGATCTTGTGCTCACGCCCGTCATTCTGCCGCCAGGGTGGTCTGGGCCGTCTGTGGGTACAAGAGATCGGCGAGATTGACACCTCACCGCTGGACTCAAAGCCAGCTCAGTATTGACGGCGGAGCACGAGCATCGCCCTCGCCTGCATCCGCAGCCTGCCACCCGCCACGGCGTCGCGCTGCCTGCGTCGGGCCTTGGCCAGCAGCGGGTCGGTGGTATCCACGACGATCTCCCAGCTCCGGCCATACGCCGAGTCGGGCAGGGTGAAGGTGATCGGACGGTGGTGGGCATTGATGAGGAGCAGGAAGGAATCGTCGATGATCCGTTCACCGAGATCGTCGTGTTCGGGGATACCCTGGCCGTTGAGGAAGATTGCGACGGTCTTAGTGAACCCGACGTTCCAGTCTTTCTCGCTCATCTGTTGCCCGTCAGGGCGCAGCCAGGCGATGTCCTCGATGTTGGAGCCTCGGATCGGGCGGCCCTGAAAGAATCGGCGGCGACGGAATACCGGGTGGGCCGCGCGCAGCCGGGTAAGCTGGGCGATGAATTCGGTGAGGACCGAGTTTAGCCGCGCGTCGTCCCAGTCCACCCAGCTGATCTTGCTGTCCTGGCAGTAGACATTGTTGTTGCCGTGCTGGGTGCGACCTAGTTCGTCTCCGTGCGCGAGCATCGGAACGCCTTGCGAGAGCAGCAAGGTGGTCAGCATATTGCGTTTTTGGCGTTCCCGCAGGGCGATGATCTTGCCGTCCTCGGTGGGGCCCTCGGTGCCGCAGTTCCATGAGCGGTTGTGGCTCTCGCCGTCGCGGTTTCCCTCGCCGTTCGCCTCATTGTGCTTGTGGTTGTAGGACACCAGATCGTTCAACGTGAACCCGTCGTGCGCGGTCACAAAGTTAATGGAAGCGATGGGTCGGCGGCCGTCAGCTTCATAGAGGTCTGATGAGCCGGTAAACCGGGAAGCGAACTCGGCCAACGTGGCCGGTTCGCCGCGCCAGAAGTCGCGCACGGTGTCACGGTACTTGCCATTCCACTCCGTCCACAGCGGCGGGAATCCGCCGACCTGGTAGCCGCCCTCACCGACGTCCCACGGTTCAGCGATCAGCTTGACTTGGCTGACCACGGGGTCCTGGTTGGCCAGATCGAAGAACGCCGAAAGCCGATCTACCTCATGGAATTCCCGGGCCAGCGTTGCCGCAAGGTCGAAGCGGAAGCCGTCGACATGCATCTCGATCACCCAGTACCGCAGCGAATCCATGATCAGTCGCAGCGATTCGTGGTGTCGGACGTTGAGGCTGTTCCCGGTGCCGGTGGTGTCGTAGTAATGCTTCGGGTCCCCGTCAACCAGCCGATAATAGGCCGGATTGTCAATACCCCGAAATGATAACGTTGGCCCGAGATGGTTGCCCTCGGCGGTGTGGTTGTACACTACATCGAGGATGACCTCGATGCCAGCCCGGTGTAGCGTCCGGACCATGGCCTTGAATTCCTGCACCTGCTGGCCGCGGGTCCCGAAGCAGGCGTAGTCGTTGTGCGGAGCGAAAAAACCGATGGTGTTGTAACCCCAATAGTTGCACAGGCCGCGCTCGGCGAGTGTGGAGTCGTGCACGAATTGGTGTACCGGCATCAGTTCGACCGCGGTCACGCCGAGGTCCTGAAAATGTTTGATCATAGCCGGATGGGCGAGGCCGGCGTAGCTGCCGCGGACATCGTCAGGTATCTGGGGGTGGCGCATCGTCATGCCCTTGACGTGCGCCTCGTAAATCACCGTCTCGTGGTAGGGAATCCGCAGCGGCCGGTCATCGTGCCAGTCGAAGAATGGGTTAATCACCACGGAGGTCATCGTGTACGGGGCGGAGTCGGCGTCGTTATAGGAGTCCGGGTAACCGAATCGGTAGGAAAATAACGCCTCATTCCACTGAATGCGGCCGTCGATCGCTTTGGCATAGGGGTCGAGCAGCAGCTTGCTCGGGTTGCACCGCAGGCCTGCCGGCGGGTCATAGGGGCCGTGCACGCGGTAGCCGTAGCGCTGACCGGGGCCAATCCGGGGCAGGTAGCCGTGCCAGACCAGGCCGTCCCGTTCAGGCAGCGTGATCCGCGTCTCGCAGCCTGCGTCGTTGAACAGGCACAATTCGATCCGGTGCGCGGCCTCAGAGAAGATCGCGAAGTTGGTGCCGCCGCCGTCATAGGTCGCACCCAACGGGTAGGGTGAACCAGGCCAGATGTGCACGCCACCTCCGCAGATCCACGCTGTTCCTGCGGCGTCACGCGGCCGCCCGGCTCAACCTTTGTATCGTCTGCGCACAGCGTTCGCATCTCGGGGTAGCACAAGCCAGCGAGCACGGCGGGGGTTCGCGGTCGAGGAGGACGACTCACCACAACGAGGCAAGAAAGGATGCACGGTTGACTGAGCACGCGGTGCGCTCGCTGATCAGCCAGGTCGAGGCTGCTGTGTCCAGCGCGATCGATCGAGTGCTACCTGAGCTAGCCGGCGCTGACCCGGTGGTCCGGCGATCCGAGCGCGCCGATTTCCAGTCCAATGCCGTGCTCGCGTTGGCCAAACGTGCCCGTGCCAGACCCACCGAGTTGGCCGCCGCCGTGTCTGAGGCGTTGCATGCTGGTACCAGCACGCCCGTGGCCAAGGTCACCGTCTCCGGACCGGGATTTCTCAACCTGACTCTCGCCGAGCCTGCGCTCTGGCAGCAGGTCGCCGCGCGGCTGGCTAGCCCACGCCTGGGAGTCGGCATCCCGGAGCGGGGCCGGCGCACTGTCATTGATTACTCGGCGCCCAACATTGCCAAGGAGATGCACGTCGGTCACCTGCGCACCACCATCATCGGTGACTGCCTAGTCCGGGTGCTCGGTTTCCTCGGTGCCGAAGTGATCCGCCAAAACCACCTCGGTGATTGGGGTACCCAATTCGGGATGCTCATCCAGTATCTCGATGATCATCCAGAGGCCGCCTGGCGCCACGACCAGCTCACCGAAGGTACCTCGACTGTCTCCGCGCTGGACAACCTCTACCGGGCCGCCCGTGCCGCATTCGATACCGATCCCTCCTTTGCCGAACGGGCCCGAGCACGCGTGGTGGCGTTGCAGGCGGGCGATGAGGCCACCGTCGCCCGCTGGCGCGAGATTGTCGCTGAATCCGAATTCGCGTTCCGCGAAATCTACCAGCGGCTCGGCGTGCTCCTGGAACCTGGGGACTCCGACGGCGAGTCTTTCTACAACTCCCTGCTGCCCGATGTCGTTGAGGAGCTGACCGCCGCCGGTGTCGCGGTGGAAAGCGACGGCGCGATCGTGATGTTTTCCGATGAGATCACCGGCCTCGACGGAAACCCCGTTACGCTGATGGTCCGCAAGAAAGATGGCGGCTATGGCTACGACACTACCGACCTGGCCACCATCCGATACCGCATCCGCGATCTCAAGGCCGACCGCATCCTCTACGTGGTCGACTCCCGCCAGTCGCTGCACTTCCGGCTCATCTTCGAAGCAGCACGCCGCGCCGGCTGGCTCGCCGACGGCATCGAGGTCATTCACGTCGCCTACGGAACCGTGCTCGGCCCCAACGGGCGGCCGTTCAAAACCCGCTCCGGCGACACCATCAAGCTCATGGAGCTGCTGGACGGCGCCGTCGACCGGGCGAAAGCCATCGTCGCCGACAAAGCCCCTGAGCTCACCGAAGACGAATTGACCCGGATCGCCGAGCAAGCCGGCATCGGCGCAATCAAGTACGCTGATCTGTCCACCTCGCCCACCAAGGACTATATTTTCAACATCGAACGCATGGTGTCGTTCAACGGCAACACCGGTGTGTATCTCCAATACGCGCACACCCGGATCTGCTCCATCCTCCGCAAGGCCGGCAACGCCACCGCCGAGGTTGATCCAACGCTGCCGCTGCATCCTGCAGAACGAGCTCTCACGCTCGCTTTGGACGCATTCGGTGACACGCTCGCCGAGGTCGGCCGTGTCCTGGAACCTCACCGGCTCTGCGGTCACCTCTATGAACTGGCTAAGGCATTCACCGACTTCTACGAGCTCTGTCCGGTGCTTTCAGCGAAAGAACCCGTCCGTGCCAACCGCATCGCGCTGTGCCAGCTGTCCGCCCGCACCCTGCGACAGGGCCTGCACCTCCTGGGCATCGCGGCACCAGAACGCATGTAGTCGGCGCGTCGACGACCCGCCGCTATTCGGATCCGGGCGATGGAACAGATCCAGGGCGGTGCCCATCCGGAGGATGTTGCCGAGTCGCTGGAAATGGACCGTTCCACGGTGTTCGCCTGGGTGGCGAAGTTCCGCGCCGGCGGGATTGAGCATTGCGCGCGAAGCCGGTGCCAGGTCGCCCGCCCAAACCTGTCAGGTGCGCAACTGCGTTAGCTGTATACGTTGATTGTGGGCGCCAACCCGGTAAGATTACGGGGCTTCCAAGCACTCAACCTCTATCCTTCGCGGACAGCCCCCCGAAGCGGGCTATGATCTCGTCGTCGTACTCGTCCGCCGTGAGTGCGACCGCTGCAATGGCCATACTCAGTTCCTCCTGATCAAGAGTGTCGCCATAGAGACAGGCACGGAAGGAAATGTCGTTCGCGTCGTCGATCGAAAATGCGCCGTAAAGAAGATCGTTGTTCAACCTCAGAAGGAAGTGGTACAGTTCCATGGATGACTCGATCCGCGTTACGACCCAGGACTGCACCATAACAACTGAATGATTCTCGCGGGGAAGCACCCCGACCGAAATGATGGCGGATCCTTTAACGATGTTGAAGACAGGACGCTCCGAATTGCGTACGATAGCAGCACCAACTAGCTCTGAGAGGTACGCACTTACGAGGCCGTAAGTCCTCCGCTGAGACGCGTGTTTGAACTTCATCTTTCCTCCCCTATCACTATCCAACCGAATCGTCCTCGACGGCGCCAGTACGCGCAGATCGTCCACTGGCCGCACGGCGGGCGTGTCAACCTCGGGCCGGCGCAGCTGAGGTCGAGCCGCACCGAGCCTCGTCGGCCGGAGATAGACATCATCAGTCTTATTAGACGCCGTCTCAACCGTTGGGCTGAAGCAACTGCTCGTTGCGACGGCTGTCTCCCGTTGAATCATACAGTCAGCGTGGACGAGCGTGAGCCGACACGTCCACAGGAAGAGTACAAAATGACCTGAAGGATTCCAATACTCGGTCAAGGTGGATGCCCTGCGGTTTGCGGCTGGGGGGAGCGGCCGTCAGGCAGCTCTGTGGTACTCATTGATCAGTCCGCCAAGTACTGTCCGCCGCTGGATTGCGCCCGTTGTGATCACGGTGATGGCGTCAGCGGCGAATACCTCGTCAAAGACATGGGCGTATTGACTATCGTGGTCCCGGATCATGAGACGGAGGGATGCCGCCGTTGTTTTGCCGAGATTCATCATCAGGTTCCGGGCTTGCTGGGCGACCCAGGGCCCAGTCGGGTGGGCTGTCACGCCGAGCATATGCACGATGCGAGTGCTTGATTCCACCACGAAGAATAGGGGTCCGGACGCCGCGTCGGGTAGGTCCATTTCCCTGCTACCAGGCGGCGGTGCCACCGCAGCAAGGCTGGACGTGGTCAAGTTCACGCTCATATCGTCACCACGACGCGCTCATATCACCACGAGCCGGCCGATGGCGTACATTGCCAACGCACCTGCGGCGAGACCACCATACGGTTGGCCTCGTGATCGACGGTGCGATTGGCGCGGAACATCGGGCCGGCCAACCCGCCACTGTGCGTGGCGTGCCTTGCTTCGTGCGTTTCGTGCACATGCTGCACGGAGCCCGGTCTATCTGATTGCCGGCTTTGCTGGCGGGGACCAACGAGGCCTGCAGCATCCGTTCGTCGACGACTATCTCGGGAGCTTGGCGTCTTCTCCATTGGCCGGCCTGGGGGATGTCACGCGCTACGCGGCAATCGATGAGGACTGGCGGCCGCGAGCGAAAATCGCGCTTTTCCACCATCGATACGATGGTGTGGACTATTCTTGTGATCAGGTTCTTGCTGGTGCCGGTTCCAGCATGCTGCTCGGGACCTTCTGCACCTGGTTGATGCTCGCCGGGTATTCCCAAGTGCACTATCTGCCGCCGGTCTACTATAAGTTCACCTACCTGTTCAAAAGTACAACATCGAGCCGTTACCGGTCAGTGATCTGCATGCTTTCCAGTTGAATTTCGAGCTCCGGCTGCCAAAGCACAAAACTCTACTCGCGCTCACTGACCCCATCTGGTATGCAGGCCGCAAGGTGCCATGCGAGGTACTCGACGCTATCAAGGCAAGGCAGCTCAACACCGGTTCGCTGGTATTCGTCGACGGAACCTTCCGATACATGCAATGGGATGGGACGCCCGTCGAGGTCTCGGCGCAGGAAACTTTGAGGCAGAGACCGGCTACTTTCTGTTCGCTCGGCCAAAGACGCCACGGGCGTGCTTTCTTAGTATGTGACAAGACTTCTTTTGAGTTGAGCGGCTACCCCGACCACGTGCGCATCAACCTGCTCAACAACTCCGCAATCGACGTGTTGTGACCGGGTCCGGTGTGCTGTCGATATACGTGGCCCGATGGGGCTCGGCGCCGTTTCACGCGATGAACCCCGATGTTGTCCACGATGCAGCCAGCACCATGAAGGCGGCGGTCCTGGCCGCGTTGTACCGCAGTGAACTAGATCTCGACACGCCGGTCCCGGTGCTCAACTCCTTCGCCTCGGCCGTACCGGGAACCATGTTCCGCAACTCCCGCCGAGATGGATTCCGACCCACAACCGTGGCAGCGGGTAGGCGGCCAGGCAACCCTGCGCTGGTTCGCCAACAGGATGATCACCCGGTCGTCAAACCTCGCCACGAGCCTGTGCCTCCACCATGTCGGACTGGCCGCAGTCGCCCAAGTCTGGCGATTGGCGGGCGCCACGAAAAGCTCGACAAATCGCCTTATCGAAGACTATGCCGCCAAGAACATCGGGATCGTCAACGTCGTCACTGCCGCCGATCTGGCACGGCTGTTCCTGTGGCTGGAGCCCGACGAACTCAGCCTGCTCGCGCTCAACGAGCACCGAGTCGATCTCGCCGCCGGACTGCCCATCGGTACCCAGATCGCCTTCAAAAACGGCTGGTTCCCAGGGCTACGCCACAGCGCTGGAGTCGTGTACCCCGACGACGCCGCCCCCTATGTCATCGCGGTCTGCTACACCGGCACGCTCGCCACTGGACACGCCGTCGACGATCCCGCCGCGCAGCTGATTGCCCAGATCTCGACGGGAATCTGGGCACAACGGCACAAGCTGGGTACCGGCAGCGAGCAGCAATCCACCAAGCGGCACTCGTCACCCTCACACCAGCAGCAGCAAGAGCGTTGAATTAAGCGGTGCGGCTCCAGCACGGCGGGATCAGTGCGTAAGTCCAGCGACGCACACGCACACACACTGACGGGCTGCGTGGGAACCCTTACCTACCCGAGGAGAAACGATCATGGATACCCCCGAACCAAACCTGAGCGACCTAGTGCTTCGGATCGATGCAGCCATCGCCGAGGGTCGGGAAGCCGAATTGCTGGCGGAGCTCGACATTCCAGTCGGGCGGGAGGATCAACTCGACGCGGCGCGAGACGATCTGATCAGAGGGCTGTTGAAGAAGCCGGGGACTAACCACCGGGACCTCGGGTTTGCCGAGCAGCCTGGCTGGCTGCGACTCGGGATCATGATGGCTGGCGCTCGCTGGCTGGACGGCCAGGTGCGTACCTGTTCACACAACCCCACAGCAGAGCAGCCGGAGCCCGTGCATCTGGCATTGTGGCTACCCGACCTGGTGGTGTGCGGAAAATGCACCCATCTACTCGTGGCGCCCGAGCACCCGAGCTGTGCTGGTTGCGGAATAAGTAACGAAGTCGAAAGCGAAGTTGAGGGCAGCGCCAGCCCGCGATTAGTGATTGTCGTTGTCGGTTTCGTCGCAGTTCGAGTGTTTGCCTGTGCTGAATGCATGCCGCAAGCCTAGGGGGCCGATCATTTCTGGCCAGTGTGCCACTCCCGCGGATCACGCCGCCAGCCGAATACTGGATCTTCCAAACTACCGCGCAGTGCCAGCTGTTCGTCCAGCTTCGCACCGGGCCATCGCTCTCGCGCCGCCTGGAGACCCGTCCCTCCTGCAACGCCTGCAACGGTCAGCTCCACTGCCCTGTTTGTCCATCACCGCGTCGCCATCACGCTCCGCGGAGTGACTTGGGCAGATGCCAGAGAATGGACCGATCGTCAGGCCACGGCTGATCTACCCTTACCCCGCTGCGATCCCTTTGCTGAGCCACCACCACAGCTGGGCAGCAGCCACCACAGTCCGGCCAAGAGCATCCCGAGCAGCCCCGTCAGCAGCAGTGCCATGGCGGTGTGCAGGACCAGGGAGAGCACAAGTACCACTGCCCCGAGCACAGTAAGCCACATCGTGACCAAGCCGGCAGTGACCAACCTGTGACTGGCCCGGACGAGTTCCTGTTTGCGGCCGCATTGGAAGACCCGCCGGTGGTAGCACACTGGGGCGACGAGCAGCCCAATGGTCAGCGCCGCGGTCACCAGCACTCCTACGTACAGGGCCTTCATCGCGGGGTCGATTGAGCGGAAGCGGTCAGATACGGCCAAAGTAAGCAAAAACCCGAACAACAACTGCACACCGGTGAGTACGACGCGCACCTCCTGCAGTAGATCCGCGAAGTTACGATCCGCCCGCCGCAATGGCTCCTCACCACGTTGGGAAAAATTCCACTCATCGTCGTAGCGCTGCACCGCCGTGAGACAGCGTGAATTCAGCACAGACATCGCGGGCTCCTCGCTGGACTAATACCGGCGTCCCCGCAGGCCGCTCGCGCCCGGATCAACCACCCGGCCACTGCCCCGGAGTCGGTCACAGGACCATCGCTCGCCGGCGACGACACCGCATCGTGGGTTCGTTGCCACACTGGATACCCGCCAAGACGGCGACAAACCCGGCCGCACTCATCCAAGCAGGCGGGGTCTTTTCGCCGGCCGCCGTTGCCCGTGGGCTGGAGCCGGCCAAGCGATCCCTGCCCTGCTGGCCAAGGCCCGGCACGACCTAGAGACCGAGGGCTGTTAACGTTCAGCCGACGGCTCCACCAGCCGGAACGTCGTTCTCATCGGACCCGGTGAACTACCGGATGCCACGCAGCGCGCTCTCCAGGCCGCCGCAGCGCGGGTCACTCGCCTGCCGCACCCGAGCGCGAATATCCGCAAGACGCTCAGCGAGCAGGTCGATTTCGTGATCGTGTTCTCGAGGGATGATGGACTCGCGCTCCGGCTCGCGCTCGTCGTGGAGAACGTTCGGCCCGGGATACCCCTTGTCGTGACCGTGGACAGTTGGATTGTCACGGCTCAGCTGAAGCGGACTGTGCGCAACATTCGGGTCACGTCCATGGCCGACATTGTGGCTCCCACGCTTGCGGCGGCCTGCCTGGACGACGGCCTTCTCTGGGTTGAACCCTGAGCGCCTGCCTCACGCAGGTGACCACCCCGAAGATGAGCAACGCGACGAAGGGCACCCACTCAAGGCTGCAGAAGAGGCTGTGGGTTGCGGCATTTGCAAGTTCAGACGTGCGCGAGACTCATCAACGATACGAACCGCTCGGTGCTCGGTGCGGCGCCTGAGATCGCCCTCCGCCCAAGCAGCAGCTCCACGAGCCGCGCAGTAGGCGCGACGTGATGTCAACCTTGACCCAGCGTGGCCCGGTGGTTCAGGGTTTCGATGATTTGACACGGCGTGGGTCAGGCCGCTTGTGCCCCGAGTTCGATGACGAGAACTCCGCCCGCGATGAGTGCAATGCCCGCGATCATGGTCAGGGTGAGGGGGTCGTTGAAGATGACGCGGCCCAGTACCGCGGTGAACGCCACGCCTGAGGCCGCCCAGATGCCGTAGGCCACGCCGACCGGCATACCGGCGGTGAGCACGGCGATGAGCATCCCGAACGCGCCTGCGTAGCCGACGGCGGTCGGGATCAGCCAGATCTTCCTGGTGAAGCCCGCGGAGGCCTTCAGGGAAAGAGTGCCCACAACTTCCAAGATGATGGCGCCGATGAGCAGTACGCGTGGACGATCGCTTCGGGCTCGGTCAGCACCGGACCGGGGTCGTAGTAGCCAGAGTCGAGACCGTGCTGCACCCTCTCAGCGATCTCGATGTCCTCGGCATTGGTGGCGGCTAGGATGCCGAGCAACTCGTGCAGCGGCTCGACCGGCAGGTCGGGCCGGCCGTAGCCGCGGGAGAGGAACCGGACGGTATTCGGCCCGGTCGGCTCGTAGCGCAGGATAAACTCGCCGAAGTATCCACTGATGATGAACGAGTTGGGCCACACCGCGTAGAGGGCGAAGCCATATTGGCTGCCTCGCTTTCCCCCCGGGAACCTCGCCCGCCATTCCTTTTTCAGGGGTAGGCCCGCGACCACACCGAACTTCCCCCTCGTGTTGAGTTGGAACTCCAGCTCGGTATGGAGGGTCGCACCGACGGATTCCGGATGGACGGTCGGGCAGTGGTAGCACTCGCTGCCGTTCTCCATGAGGACCTTCCAATTCGCGCGCACCGAACCATCGTACTCGCCAGGCTCCCCAAATGGAGTCAGCCCGCTGGCCGGATCGGCGAACGGAAAGTCGTAACCGACCCGCTCCATTAACCGGGGCATGTCGCCAAGGTGGCCCAGCAGGGACTCCTGCGGTTCGAGGCGATGAAGACGATCCCGCCGAAGGTGTCCACCGACACGGGCCGAAGCCCCAGCGTCTCCGTGGGCGGCAGATCGCCCTCGTTGCGGTGCGGCACCCCCCTCAGCGCGCCGTCCAGCCGGATGTCCAACCGTGGTAGTCGCACCGCAGACGCTGGCAGGTGCCACGACCGGTGGCGACGATGTTGGCGCGGTGCGGGCACACGTTGACGAATGCTTGCAGCTCGCCGTCACGCCGCAGCCGATCGAGCACGCGTTGGCCACAGTCGTGCGCAAAGCCTTCGACAAGGCGCAGCTGTTTCAGATGCTGACCAGTCACCAGGACTACTTCGACCGACAGATAGCCCGCCGCTGGACCACATGGGCGCGCCCGCTGGTCGAACTTCTCCGCGGCAGCCAGCAACGCGGCGAGATCCGTGCCGACCAGCCCACCGAATGGCTCGTTGATGTCCTGTTTTGGACCGTGCAGGGCATCGCCATGAGCAGCACGCCACCACGCCGCCGCGATCCCGCGGACATGGTGCTGCCACTGTTCCTCGACGGCGCCCGACCCCGGTGAGGCGGGTCATCCGTCCAGCGGCCGGACGTTCCTGGAAGCGATTAACGCCCTGCCGGCCGGGGAACCTGCATGTTCCAGGTCACGATCCGGACCATCGACACCCGGATCGTCACGTCGTCTCCCCTCCTCAAGCCTCCTCCCCCATCTGACCAGCCTGTATGCTCGACGGGGACTCATTTGTGTGCGTCACTAAATAACACGACCATCATTGGACCTACGACGAGCTTGAGCTGCTCCACCGGTGTCTCTCAAGACCGGTTAACTTACTCAATTTTGGACAATGTGAGGTCATGTTAAACCAAGGCGATCGGCCAGCCAATCCTGATCGGGCCATAGGAGCAGAGCGGCAAGCCAACTTTCCACGAGATCGTCCAGCTCCTTACTCTCCATTTTCCTGGGTAGGTGAAGCTTGCTCATGCCAACATCTCTGGCCGCACCCGCGACCCAGTCAGCAATCTTTAACTGAGGGGCGATCACGTCCGATTAATCGTGCACAAGTCGTATAGGTCCGAGAATGCTAGCGAACGCCCGGCACACTGCGACCACCGTCGGGACCGCCGGGTCGAGCGTGTCTATATGGAGACCGTTACTTCGCTCTGCAAATCAGCTCGATAAACCAATCCCGCGAGGGCAAAGGGGCCATTCTTAGAGCAGCACTGTCCCCCTCGACCGTAGCCAAGTATTCCTCAGTCGCTGACAGATAGTCATCTGGGTCAATTGACCCACGTTGCAGAACGAACGCGACGAACGTATCCAACACTTTGTCGAATTTTCGACTGCCACCAACGACAGGTCCAATGATGGCCACCATGTGGGCTAACGTTCTGGCGGATTCATACGCATGCATGTTGTAGCCGGCAGCGAATATTAATGGTTCGATCCCCAGATCGATGATCTTAGCGATCGTCATGAACTTCTTGTCCGCAATGAACACTTTGACACTATCTTCAGTCAGAGCCTCGAAGGCAGACTTCAAAATTGCTCGACCACGGGGATACTTCGAAAGGCGGGTGTGCTTTGGTTCGCCCGCGCCTTTCTGCATTAACCCCTTAACACTGTCGACGATGTCATTGGCAAGCCTGTCGTCCAAGTATACACCAGCGACAGCGAAGACCGGCTGGTCTGCGTCTCGAAGGTTCTCGCCGGTGTTGTGGGTCTCATCGCGTACACGACCGGCAGGGCAGCGCCGTTCACCTACTTAGTGTGCCCGTACAGCGAGGTAGGGTCACTTCATTTGTTGCAAGGTAGCCATGCAGCTGCCGCACTGCCTGGTCGTGGTCACACCGGTCGATGTCGTCGATGAATACGGGGCAACCTGGGAACGCTCGCACATCGGCATGCGTGAAGCCATCACCTACCCCGAGAGAGCGCCTCTGTCGCAGGTGCGGGAGCCAGGCCCTAGGGCGGTGCGGTCGGTCAAGAGCAGCCCTCCGATGCGGCCGTCCGGATACTCGTCGATCTTGACGGAGAGTACTGGGAGAGTACTGTCAGGAGGGAGTTTCAGGGCTGTCGTCACAGGCCGATCTTGAACACCCTCCTTCCTCGTTCCCGGCCACCCCGCCGTTAGGATTTACTCGTCTAGGGCAGGTACTGCTCGATGATGTCTGCTCCGCGGGCTGCTCCGCCGCTTTCTCGGATGGCGGTGCGCATGCGGTCGAGGTTGGCTCGAAGTTGTTGGTCGTGGATGACCCTGGCGACGGTCTCCCGCAGGGCTTGGGGGGTCAGGGTGTCAGCGTCCATCCGTTCCCCGAGCCCGAGTTCCTGGACCCGGTCGGCGTTGGCGACCTGCTCGGGCATCTGCGGGACGGTGATCAGGGGGACGCCGTAGTACAGCGCTTCCATCGTGGAGTTCATGCCGGCGTGGGTGATGAACGCGCTGGCGTGGCGCAGCACTGCCGGTTGCGGGAACCGTGGCCGTACGTCAACGGTCGGCGGGACAGGACCCAGCAGGGCTGGGTCCATCTCGCCCACGGTCATGGCTACCTGCCAGGTCCCGTCGCCGAAGGCCTCCAGGCAGGGGCGGTAGAAGTCGAGATGATCGGTGAAGATCGTGCCCAGCGAGATGTACAGCAGCGGAGCCACGGGATCGGGCGGTGACCAGGGCTCGTGTCGCTCGCGGTGGCCCAGCAGGGGGCCAAGGAAGCAGAAGCGTTCGTCGAAGCTGTCGCCAGCTGGCTGGAATTCCCGGGGGATGAACACGAGATTCAGCGCCTCGGTAACGTCCATGGTGGCGGCGATGTCGAGATCGACGCCGTACTCGGCGGAGAAGTGGGCGCAGTCGTCAGCGAGCGCGGCCATCTCCGGATGGTTAGGGGACAGGCCCGCCATCAGCTGTTCATCCAGCGAGTACGCTTCGTTCTCGGCCAGGTTGGGGATGCACCGTACCGCTGGGATGTCCAGTTGCTCGGCCACGACCCGAGCTGGCCAGTTGGTCGCGTCGTAGCAGATCGTGTCCGGCCGTGCTGAGCCGCAGCGCTCTCGCAGTACCGGGTAGGTTGCCCGCAACGCAGCGAAGTAATGCCTGAACCACAAGGCGATGGCTTCGGGGCCCACCTGCGGCGGCGGTGTGAACGGCTCCAACGGTGGGAGGGCGACCCAGCCGGCGCCAGCGTTGGCGACCGCAGCGGCATGCTCGGCGCCGGTGGCATAGCCCACCCGATGGCCACGCCGCACGAGCTCCTCGACCAGCGGTAACGTCGGTGTGACATGACCATGCCCCGCAAGGGTCACAAACAGTAGGTGCCGCAGCATGTCGCGAACTTTAAGTAGCGACCGCTCATCGCGCCATCGAGTTCACGAGGTCCTGGGATTCGACCACAGCGCAGCACCGCGCAGATGACGCTCCACCGCCAAATTCATGCCAAACCCTCACGAAAGAAGGCAGGTTACCTCACTCGACAGTCAGGATTACTCCACCCGCTGAGCAGCATCCAAGTTAACCACGCAGGCCAACTTCGGCCTACCACACCATCGCTGCCCCTCCATCGCGGCCCTAGCCTACCCCGATCATGGTCTGCGATTCGCACAATGACACGGTTGCCACGACAAAGCTGCAGGTCACTAACGGTTGTGGGGCGGGTGGGACTCGAACCCACGACCTGACGGATTATGAGACTTCGAATTCACCCTGCAGGGGTACGCTACGTGGGCATTAGCGTGCACAAGTTCGTGCCTGGAGGCCCGGCAGGCATGCGCAGACACGAGTTCATGGACAGATCCATGGACAAGAGAGTCCACTGTGGACTGTTTGTGATCACGGTTGTCACACTGCTGCGGAATTCGCCTTTACGGGGGTTCAAGGCGCCGCCGCAGGCGGCGCGGGGCGTGTGGGGTTCCAGAAGTCGGCTCCAGCCGTGACCTGGGTGAACGAGGCAATGCGCGACCAGGATGATCGTGCGTCGTGTCGTTGCGTCTGCTTTATCTGATCTTCGTCCGAATTCTCGGCTGGCTATGGTTGCTCGGCCAGTCCTCGGCGTCCAAGAATGTTGAGTTGCTCGTCTTGCGCCACGAGGTTGCGGTGTTGCGCAGGGCCAACCCCAAGCCCCGGCGGGACTGGGCTGATCGTGTAGTGCTCGCCGCGCTCATCCGGTTGCTGCCCTCAGCCCTGCGCCAGTACCGCCTAGTCACCCCGGGCACCATCCTGCGCTGGCACCGACGCCTGATAGCCAGGAAGTGAACTTACCCGCCTCGCCCCGCCCCGCCCCGGCCGGCCGCCAGTCAGTGCCCAGACCGCCGCACTGATCGAACGCCTCGCGACGGAAAACCGCTCGTGGGGGTACAAGAGGATCCAGGGTGAACTGCTCAAACTCGGCCACCGGGTCAGCGCCTCGACGATCCGCCGGGTCCTCAAGGCTCTGCAAGTCCCTCCGGCGCCGCAGCGGTACGCGGACTCTACGTGGCGGCAGTTCCTGCGCACCCAGACATCGACGATGCTGGCCTGCGGCTTCTTCCACGTGGACTGTGCGGTGACCCTCTAGCGCCTGTCCTGCTTCTTCGTGATGGAGGTCAGCTCCCGGTACGCGCACATCGTCGGCGTGACCGCGAACCCCGACGGCCCCTGGACCGTGCAGCAGATCCGGAATCTTCTGATGGATCTCGGCGATCACGCCGCACAGTTCCGATTCCTAGTCCGTGACCGGGCCGGGCAGTTCACTGCATCGTTCGATGCAGTCCTGGCCGATGCAGGAATCACAGCGGTGAAGATTCCACCCCGAAGTCCTCGCGCGAACGCCTACGCGGAGCGGTTTGTGTTCACGGTCCGGACAGAGGTGACCGACCGGATGATGATCTTCGGTGAACGGCACCTGCGTGCTGTTCTGGCCGAGTACGCGCGGCACTACAACCGACGACGCCCGCACCGGGCGCTCCAACTCCGACCACCCCGGCCCGACCACCCGATCCCCAACATCACAACAGGACGGATCAGGCGCCGATCCGTCCTCGGCGGTCTGATCAACGAATACGAACGAGCCGCCTAAAATCCCATGTCAACGCTGGTGGCCGAGTTCTGGCACCCCACAAGCGAAGACAACGGTAATCAACGTCGCCTACTATTTCAACAGTTTTGCATTCCTGGTAGCGTTTGGACTATTGAATGAACGTCGCCTATTCCTGACTGGGATGCGACATCGGATAGTCGCGGTGTGGCAAGCCCTTGAGCCTTATGCATTGACGGAGAGATCACGACACCACTTCCCAGCACTGGTCATGCTGGAGATGTTGAGTCAGCTCGCTGAAGCGTCAGCTAGAGATGGCGCGCGCTTCAAGCCTGAGCATAGATTGCTTCGCATGGTCCGCACGATTTCATTGGCACCTCATAGAGTTCCTCAAGACCCATTGGACAACAGCAACGCCTAGCACTGGACTGCTCTGCCGATGCAGTTGCAGCGGCATAGGAAAACGTTCTGCGTATCGGTTCATGGTGTGGGAAACGCCCTCCTGATGCGCTTGCCGGGCTTGATGCCCCATCGCAGGAGGAGGACGTTCGGTGAACCCCTCCTGGTCCACGACCACCTCTGCGATCTCGTCGATCGATCCCGAGCCGCCGAGACGACGCACTGCAACGATCGTCGGTCAGAGCAGGTCTGAGTATGCGGTATGCCTGGCTGAGACATGCGGCAAGCCTGCCCCAAGCACGACATCCGCCGCCACCGACCGGCAGCGGGTGCACGTGGACCGGCTCGTCGGAGCCCAAACCTGGGGGAATGCCAGATCCGCCTACGCCGAACTCGTCAACAGATCCGGCACGTAGGCCCGTCGGCGTCGGTCAGCGCATGAGATGGTGGTGTGCGCGGCAACCAGCGTCAACAAGGTGCAGCAAAAAACCTTGGGGCAATCGAACCCAAAGGGCGCCTGAACAGGGCGTTCGCACCGTCACACCCAAGCGGCCGAACACAGCCCTGCAAAATCCCTGGTCAGGCCACGATGAAACGTGTGGTGGAGATACTTGCCGCTTACTCGCACTCAGCTCAAGCTGCTGACCTGCGGCTTTGCTACACCGCGGCTCTCACCAACCCTGTGCGTGCCCCGAGCCCAAGCGCGAACGTCCATGGAGCCTGCGCGACCGCCTCAATGAGCGCGACATCGCCAACCTGATCACCGCCTACGCCAAGGCGCCACCCCCGCTGCCCACGGCGTGAGCCTCAACAGTGCCACCTTCTGCGAAACGATCTCCATCTGTCGCACTCACGCCAGCAACGTCAAGCGCTGGCGCGACAGGCAGATGGCGCTGCGCTGGTGCGCCGCGGGCATGGTCGAGGCCGGCAAACAGTTCCGCCGCGTCAACGGCCACCTGCACCTACGGTCCTTGCCCGACACGCTAAACCGGGTCACTGAACCTGTCGGTACTACCCGGCACAATGAGACCGTCGACGCAGCCTGATGATCACCGGACCGCCACCGAAGTTGCACGGAACTCGGGACATCCTCCTCTACACCACCCAATGCGGAGACCGATGTACGGAGCGAGCAGACTGAGCGGGGCGGGACGCTTCCCGCACAGGCCGGCACCATCTAGGAGATTGCATGTCGCCCTACGCTGACCGTTTGCGGGTCCTGCCACAATTCCGCTCCGACGAGCAGGAAAAATTACAGAACGTCCTCTTCGGCCGCCTAGAGCATCGACTCACCCGTTGGCAACCGGACCAAGTGCGGCTTGAACTGTCGGTAAAGGAGCGCGGCAGCAAGTCCCAGCGAACGGTGCTCGAGTGCTGGATTCCCGGCAAACGGAAACTCGTGGCGACCTCCACGCGGGAAGATCTCGACCGTGCAGTAGCGGAAGTACGCGACGACATGTGGCACCAACTTGACCGTCTGCACACCAAGGAGGCTGTGCGTAAGCGGTGACGTTGGGGACTACAGATGTCTCGGCGACCGGGTCCGCTCTCCGCGAACGCTTTGGCACTGAACCGAGACATCTCATCGTGGATCTATACAGGTGTCTTTCACCGGCCCGCAGCGCGCCTTGCGGGTAAGGCAGCGACGTAGGCCAGCGCAAGCCTGGCCGCGCGTAGACCCTGTGCGGTGCCAAAACTCGGTGTAGTGCCGCTGGCAGGTATTTTTCTCAGCTGGTTAGGCGGCTCTTCGGTACTCGTTGATCAGTCCGCCGAGGACGCGGTACCGTCGGCTCCGGGCGTGGAGGGGGATCACAGCGGCGGGGTCGTAGCTTGGCGGGTGTTGACCTAGGCTCTGGTGCGGTCGGTGGTCATTGAAATGGCGCACGTACTGATCAAGAACAGTGCGGGCGTGTCGCTCGTGGTAGATCAGCATCCGGTCGATGCACTCGGCGCGGACGCTGCCGACGAACCGTTCCGCATAGCAGTTCGCTCACGGCGTTGGCGAAGGGATCTTCACGACGTTGATGTCTTCGGAGGCAAAGACGGTGTCGAAGGCGTCGGTGAACTTGGTGTCCCGGTCGCGGATCAGAAGCCGAACGTGGTGATTTGTTCGCCGAGGTCCATTAGCAGGTTGCGGGCGGCCTGTACGGTCCAGGCCACGGTCGGATGAGCAGTCACTCCGAGGAGATGGACCCGGCGGGTGCGCACTTGCATGATGAATAGGACGTAGAGTCGGCGCAGCCCGACGGTGTCGAGGGTGAAAAAGTCGGTGGCCAGCAGTCCAGCGGCCTGAGTACGCAGGAAAGTTCGCCAGCTGGTATCTGCTCGCCGGGGTGTCGGTCTGAGGCGGGCGGTGGCCAAAATCCGCCGGATGGTGCCGGTGCCCACGCGGTGGCCGAGCCCGGTGAGTTCGCCTTGGATCCTGTGATGGCCCCGGGAGGGATTCTCCTGTGCTAGGCGCAGCACTAGAGTCCGGGTTTCCTCGGTGATTGGTGGGCGACCAGGTCGGTTTGGATAGGTCCACTTTCTGGTGACCAGGGGGCGATGCCAGGTCAGCAGCGTGGCCGGGGTGACGATCCGATGGGTCCGCAGCCAGCGGGGGAGCAGCTGGGTCAGGGCGGACAGGATCGCTCGGTCTGCCCAGGTTAGGCGGGGCTGGGTCACCTGACGGCGCAGCACCGCGACTTCGTGACGCAGGATGAGGATCTTGACATCCTTGGCGGCGGTGCTGCGGGCAAGCAGTCCGAGCCAGCTGAGCAGCCTAATGCTGATCAAATACAGCAGTCGGAACAACACGGCCGACGATCATGCCATGATCGTTTAGGGCTGCTAAACCGCAGCTCACCACGCTTGTGATGGGTTTTGGCACGTCACACGCGCGGTTGGTGTTGACACTGCTCCGTTTGGGCGGCAGGGGTGCGCCGGACTCAACTATGCCTTACCTTATTGATATGCCTGCAAGTACATTTGCACATACATCAGGAAGATGCAGATTCGTGGAAGATCCAGCGGTGGGCATTAGCCCGGCAACCAGGGCCCTGCCAGCCGAGTCGGCCGAGGCCGTGAGCAAGGCCAGACCCGATCCGCGCCGCGGCACATATGTCGCATATAGCTTGCACCGCTGCCCGCTCACCAGAGAGGAAAGCGCATGCTGAAATTCGCTCAACTCCGGAGTAAGGCTGAAATCTTTGCGGAGATCACACGCAGCTACCCATGGGTTGGTGACATGCGCGGTGGTTGGGAGATCGAAAAGTTCGACTTCAAACCGCCCAGCGACAGCTGGATGGACGCCTTCAAGCCACTGGCAACCTTCGAGCTGGAGCTGAAGAGCATGCCAAAGTTTGACAAGTTCGCTGTTTGGATCTGCGGAGCAACTCCGAAGGGTGATACGAAAACGGCTAAGGTGGGAACCATTACAAAGAGGTAGTGGAAATTAGGTGGTGCTTTGCTAGAGGGCCTGGCATCTCATCGGCCTGCGGCAGCCCGACCACGCGCTGCCCCGGAAACAACATCCCTCTCCAACTTGAACTGGTGTCTGGCTCGGTGCAGCGCACAAACCTGCGATCTAGCGATTATCAGAAGCTACTACCGGACAGTGCTGGTCACGACGGAACGCCCCTTCTGACCAGTTCAGGTACTTCCCTACAGTATATGTGCTGGTGCTGGACGTTGACAGTTGTTTCAGGTAGGTAAAGGGTGGAGATGATCATCGAAGTGTCCTACCTACTCGGTTGTAGTCAAAGCTGCGGTCATCGAGTTAGCAGTAAAGGTGCGCCCGAACCTGGAGCCTCCCTTGATCGGTCAGCCTCTGGGTTATGAGCGGACCGCCCCCCGTCCCAGTCCTCTCACCGGGTCCTGCGACGTCCTGCCCAGGCAGGGCCGATCGTCCACGACGTCCCACCTCGTCCAGCCGGCCCGATCGCTACCTACAGCGTCCTTACTACCGTTCCTACTACGGGAGCCCGAGCGCCGTTGCGGACAGGGAGCGTGGCCATCCCGGAGATGGGCACCTCTGACGATGGCGATCTCTTGACCCTCCCCAGTCACAGACAGCAGATGCGTAAGCTATTAATGTGTGCCCTTGCGGGCTGATTGTGACTCCGGGATAGTCACCCGGTGAGCCACACGGAAAGTGAGTGGAGCGAAGGGGAGCATCACCCCGGCGGAGTCACGGGGCAGGCTCAGGGGCTCGGCGTTGACTGCTGGCTCGACCTCGATGACGCTGCAGTCTGCGGCGTGAAATCGGCCAACTCTGAACTGCTCTCCATAGATGGGCCGCCAGGATGGCACGAAGTACGGTTCGGCACAACTGAGACAGTGTTTGCCATCATCCTGACGTTAGCATTCGCACCCTTCTTGCAGAGCAGATGACCGCTCTTGGCAACAAAAGCGGCGAGGCCCTAGCAGCTAAGGCTTCTGAGCAATTGCGGAAACTCTTTGATAGGCGTGATAAAGCTACTGACGAAGCCCTTAATGGAACACCCTTCAAGTACCTACTCCAGGTCGAGGGAACAAATGTCAGAATAAGTCTGCCCGATGCCAAAAATACTCTCGAGTCAAGGGGATAACTACACTGTAAAACGTTCTGAACAAACACGCATGGCCCGCGGAACACAAGCGGGGACTACAACAAGACGTCGACACCCGGCTCACACGCGCGTGACTCGGTGTCGCCCTGGTCAGAGCCACAACGGATACGAGTTCCCACGCGGCATACCGACGCAGACCAAGCCCGCGGTAGCACTCCGCGACCCTGCCCCACATGAACTCCCAAGACTTCAGCAAACCGCAGGTCAACCCCCTGCAGGGGGTTCACCTGTTCCTTCATCTGTGGACCTTGGGGAGGTTACTACAACACAAACGCTCAGGTAGAAGCACTGGAGAGACGCTCCTAAGGAAGCTGCCCGACCCCACCACACCGGCTTCACCGCCTACCGATCGACCGAAACCAGGGCGGGCACGGCAACTCGACGCCGACCAGATCCAAGCGCTGATCCAGGGCTACGTGGCTGGTGCGACGACCTACGAGCTGGGTGTTCAGTTCGGCATCGATCGACGCACGGTGAGTGCCATCCTCGGCAGGCACGGCGTACAGATGCGGCGACGGGGCCTATCCCCGAGGATGTCGACGACGCGATCCGCCGCTACGAGGCAGGCTGGTCGCTGGCGCGGATCGGCGAACACCTGAACGTCGACCCCACCACCGTCCTGAGCCGATTGCGGGAGCGCGGCGTCCCCACCCGAGACACGCATGGGTGACCTCGATCTTGAAAACGGGCGGGGTCCTGCGGGCCCGCACTTTCGCCCTATACCTCTCGGCGGTGATGTGGGAGGTGGCGATGTGGGAGGTGGCGATGAACAGCCGCTTGCGCCAGGGCGCCATCGTCGCGCCTTGCCGCGTTACAGCTCGATCTTCTATAGGTAGTAGGACGGCCTGGTCGTCCGGAGCTGTCCCTCGGGCGTGGCTGGGTCGAGAGCCCTGAGCGAACCGGGCACGTCCGGTGTCTCCATATAGCCGAACCGTGCGGTGACATGGGTGATCCCCTCGTCGGCGTAGCCTCGCCGAGCTCGACCTGGTCCACTATGGACAGGACAGGGCGAATCGTCGTCGCCTATCCGTTCTCCGGCGAGCCGACCGTGCATTCCGTACGCCTGCCGAATACACCCGCAACCGGCGGTGGCAGTGAGAGCCGGCGACCACGGTGGTGCTCCTCGCACGGACCACACGCTGTGGGACCGCCGCCGAGTGTCTCTGCCCCGCAGTCACCTTCCACGTCGACCGCAACCACGTGCCCCAGCACCCCGACCCCTTCACGGCACGGTCCTCGACCACCAGGACGCAATCGAGATAACCCGCCTGTCCTTCAGCTCACTCCTGACCGAGTAGAACGCCAACTCGCCGCTGCCAGCGCGCCACGGACCGGTCAAGTGCCGCCACCACGGCGGCTTCCGCACGTGATTGCGGACGGCTTGCGGTTTGAGCAACGCCGACACAGCCAGCGACGAAGGCGCCGCGCAGAGAAGAGTTCGTGCAATGCCAAGATCGGCTCGACCCGATCGACAGCCCCTTCAATCAAATCCGTAGGTCAGAGCATCTGAAAGAGCCACCGATGCTTCGGTGGGGCGGGCCGCGCGGGCTAAACCGACGGCGAGCTGTCGACGGCAGACCACCCACCAACGAGCCAACAGCGCTGGCGCTGCCAGCAAGTTAGCCACAGCACGGGCCCCGGTCACCACGCTGGCCTCTGCCACTATCCCGTTCGGCCGCCAGAAGCGCCCGCTCGGCCTCCGGCCGAAGAGCGACCACCGTCTGAATTCCCGTCGTCCGCCACTACAGTCTGGCCGCGGAAGGAACATGGCGAGCGCGAGCGAGGACACATGGCGAAGACGGCGCGGGAACGGCTGGCGCGGCTACTCGGCGACTCCGAGCCGGCCGGATCGTTCAGTGCTCAGCTGCTGGCGCCGGCGCATTTGCTCCAGCTTGAGGTGTCTGGCGTCGGACCAGTGAGCTTTCCGGTCCGCGCACCCCTGGCGAAGAAGCTGATCGCAGTGGCGCGGTCGGCGATGTTCGGGCGACGGGAGGAGACGCTAACCGACACCAACGTCCGCGACACGTGGGAGCTCACCCCGGATCAGATCACGCTCGGCGGACCCGACTGGACGGCGCTGATGAACCGCGCGCTGGAACACTTTCGTGACGAGCTCGGGCTCCCGCAGACGTCACGCCTGCGTGCCGAGCCGCACTCGATGCTGGTATACGGCAAGGGGCAGTTCTTTCTCCCCCACCAGGACTCGGAGAAGGACGACGCGATGGTGGGCACACTGGTGGTGTCACTGCCTTCGGCGCACACCGGTGGGGAACTGGTCATCGACCACGCCGGGGAGAGCACCACCTACCGAGCGTCGAAGGAAGAGCTAACCTTCGTCGCCTTCTACGCCGACTGTCGTCACCAAGTCACGCCTGTCAGGTCCGGGTACCGGGTGACGCTCACGTTCAACCTGCTCTCCGGCACCGAGACCCCGGCTCCGGAAGCTGGCCCCGCCACCGAGCTGGCGCACTGCCTGACCGAGCACTTCACCACGCCGGCCACCCCACGATACGGAAGCCGCGACCTCGGCCTGCCGAACCGGCTGGTCTTCCTGCTCGACCACGAGTACACCCAGCGCGGCCTGAACTGGCGCCGGCTCAAGGGCGCCGACGCGGAGCGGGCCGCGCTGGTGCGCGCCGCGGCGGAGCAGGCCGGGTGCGAGACGGTGCTGGCACTCGCCGAGGTGAAGGAGACCTGGGACGCCCTGCCATCCGACAGCGACCGGTGGGACGACTACGACTACTACGAGGACGAGGACGACGGTTACCGCAGCCCGAGTGAGACCCTAACGACTTTCAGCTCAATGAGCTGATCGATGACGAGATCACCCTCGGCTGGTGGACCAGCCCGGACGGCACCGGCGGCGAGCCGATCTCGCTGCATGTCCCCGACTACGAGGTGTGTGCCACCACCCCGAGCATGGCTCTGGCGCCCTACCAGTCCGAATACGAGGGCTACATGGGCAACTACGGCAACACGCTGGATCGGTGGTACCGGCGGGCCGCGGTTGTCGTGTGGCCGCAGGACAGGGCGTTCGCGGCGCGTGCCGAGGCCGGATCGCAGTGGGCTCTCCACGAGCTCCGCGACCGCATCGACGCCGGAGACCTGGAGGGCGCACGTGCCGCAGCGGAGTCGCTCGCGCCGATCTGGAAAAAGATAGGAGCACAGGCGGGACTGCTCGGTGCGGCCCTGGACGTGGCGGCGGGCCTGGGCGTCGCCGGGACAGCGGCGATGCTGCTGGAACCGTTCCGGGTGGAGACGGTCATGCAGGAGCATGCGGGCGGGTTGGCGGCGGCGGCCGGGCGGTACGGCGAGGACTGGACGCGGAGCGTCATCGACGGGTGGTTCGGGCCGGGGCACCACTTCGGAACCGACCTGTCCGAGTGGGTCGACAACATGCTGCCGGGGCTGTGCGGGGCGCTGCGTACCACCGGGAGGCCGGAGGTGGCACGGCTACTGGCCGCCGAAGCCTGGCGCTGGATGGGCGGCCAGCTCCGGCTCTGGACTACCACCCCGCGAAGCGAGGTCCGCCAGCCGCAGCTGGAGAGGCTGAGCTCGCCGTTGGTGCGGCTGCTGGAGGCGGCCGACGACAAGCTATGCGACGAGATCACGGGAACGCTGCGCGAGTGCGGGGACAACGTACTGGAGTGCCTGATGCCGGCGCTGCGTCTGGCGGACGCGCGGCGGGCAGCGGGGCTCGACACGGTCGCGCGGGACTGCGCGGAGCGGCTCGGCACGATCATCGCGCGGCCGCTGCGTGACGAAGACGACTGGTCGATCGAATGGACCGGGTGCGGGTGCGGCCTCTGTGACACGTTGGGGACGTTTCTCGGCTCACGGTCACGGCGGATCTTCGCGTGGCCGCTGGCAACAGACGGACGCCGGCACGTGCACACCCAGATCGACTCGGCAGGGCTGCCCGTGCTGCACCAGACCCGGCGGCAGGGGCGGCCATACACTCTGGTGCTGACGAAAACCGACGAGCTGTTCACACGCGCCACGAACGCACGGCACAAGGCCGTGACCGACCTGGCGTGGCTGACGTCGACGCGGGGTGACGCATCGGCGCGAACGTAAGGTGACAAAGCGGGAATGGGATGCACGATCGTCCAGGCGGTCCCACCTACCGTGATCGCCAGTGCCGCCGCCGGCTGAAACTAGCTCTTCGAATTTGATCGGGGTTCGCGCGGGCCCCGTTGATGGTGGCGCAGGCCAGAATTTCGCGTGCGTGCAGGGTGGGCTCGTCCCAGGCGGTCGGATCGGCGGCCTGCTATTCACCGCTCGCAGGCGAACGCGACGCGCATCTGGGAGAACATGTCACCGGCCTGTGGGTGCCGAATAGGTCATCCACAGCAGTGACCTGCGTCATCGCTGGACAGGGCCATCCGGCATGATCGCCGACCGTGACGGTACGACTGCTCTATCTTCCGGCATCTCATGGCCTGGCTCGGTCTGCTGGCCCGTAGCTCACGATCGAAGAATGCAGAGATTCTGGTGCTTCGCCATGAAGTCGCCGTGTTACGTCGCCGGTCCGGCGGCCGCGACTGTCGTGGGCGGATCGGGCGGTGTTCGCCGCGCTGGCCCAGTGGCTGTCCCAGGCTGGCCGACTGCATCGGATCGTCACCCCTGCCACGGTATTGCGGTGGCACGAAGACCTGGTCAAATGACGCTGGACTCGGCCCCGACTCCGCCACACCGCGGGTCGTTTCACCGCACCCAAGCTGGGCCAGCTGGTGCTGCGCCTGGCCTCAGAGAACTCGACCTGGGGCTACCGGCGGATCCACGGCGAACTCGCCGGGCTCGGCTACTCGATTGCGGCGAGCACGGTGTGGTCGATCCTCAAAGTGAGCCGGCATCGATTCCGCACCTCGTCGCGATGGCCCGCCAGGTGCACCGGCGGGAGCCGAGTTCGACGAAGAACAAGACAACAGCCGTCGCAGGAACACCGTGTTGATGATGAACAAATCGCAGACAACGATCGTGGCAGCCTGGGCGGTGAGCAACTCGCGCCACGTCGGGCCGCAGCGGCGCTGCGCCGGATCAAACCCAGCCCGGTGCAGGATCC
>JALZHU010000058.1 GCA_030860695.1 Actinomycetota bacterium | reverse complement strand
AGATGGCAGCGCCCGCCCCGTGCGGTCACCAGCGCCGCAAGCTCGTCTGCGACCCCCTGCGCGTCGGCGAAGACCAGCCATTGGTGGGGATCGTGCGCCGCTTCGCCCGCATTCGTGTCGAGCGGCTTGTCAATCCAGGCCACATCGGCCAGCCAGGTGTCAATCGTGCCGAGGCCGACCGTCGTCGATGCCTTCTCAATGTTGGCCGCGCGGAACCCGCTGATCCGGCCGAGCGGCGCGCCGCTGTCGGAGTACACGGCGATGTCACCGATCAGCCCGTCGCCGTCGCGTCGCGCGATGGTCGCGTGCACCCAGAGCGGCTGGTCGCCGACGGGGTCGACGCGCACCTCATCGATCGACAGGGGCAAGCGGATGCCGGTGCCTTGCCGATCCGCCCGCTCTCCCAGGATTTCCGGCGTCAACAGCGCCTGAAAACAGGCGTCGAGCAGCACCGGATGGGCATGGTGACGGGCGGCATCGTCACCGAGCATCTCGGTCGGGCCAATGCGAGCGAGCACCTCATCGGGGGCGATCCATACCTCCTCGATGCCCTGGAACGCCGGGCCGTAGTGGTAGCCCATGGCCGCCAGCGCGGAGTAACAGCGAGCGCTATCGAGATGACGTTCGCTGCGCGCGCGGATCACCCCGACATCGAGTGTCGAGCTGAGCCGGCGGCGCTGGCTGGCGCGGACGACGCCGCTCGCGTGCACGGTCCGGTCTGGGGTCTCCTGCTGGACACTGCCTGACACCGTCGCGATAGTGAACGCGGCGCCTTCGGAACAGAAGGACAGCTGCACCGTCCTGGCCTCGCCGTCAGGCAAGAACAGTGCCTTTCGCAGCTCGATGTCGGCCAGTGTCACCTCGGCACCGCCGGTCATCGCCCGCACCGCCTGCGTCGCCATCTCCAGGTAGCCCGCCGCCGGAAACAGCACCTTGCCCTGGATCCGGTGATCGTTCAGGTACGGCATCGTCTCGGCGTCGAGCGTCGCTTCCCACGTCGGTTCGGCGGTGGCCATGCGACGGCCCGCCAGCGGGTGGTCGAGTTGACCAAGCCGGATCTGTTCGACCGGTTTGGGCTCCACCCAGTAACGCTCGCGCTTCCACGGATAGCGCGGCAGAGTCACCGGCTTGCCGGTGGGATGCAGTGCATTCCACGCGATGTCGACTCCGAGGTTGTGCAGCGTGGCCAGTGACATTGCCAAACGCTCCGCTTCGTCTTCCTGGCGGCGGATCGAGGGCAGCGTCGTGCCTTCGGCGTTCCTGGCCCCGAGGCATTCCTGGATCGAATGACCGAGTACGGGATGCGGGCCGATTTCAAGGAATAGGCGGTAGCCGTCGTCGATCAGGCGATCGGTCGCTGCGTGGAATCCGACGCTGTTGCGAACGTTGCACCACCAGTAGCCCGCGTCCAGCTCGGTGCCGTGCGCGACGCCCTGCAGCCCGGTCAGGTACAGCGGCACCTGCGGGGGGCGCACCTGGAGCCCAGCCAGCGAGCACAGCAGCTCGTCCTTGATCAGCTCCATCCGTGCGCTGTGGTACGGCACCCGGACGGTGAGGAACCTGACGAAGACCTGCTCGGCCTGCAGCTCGGCGGCGAGCTGCGCGAGCGCGTCCTCGTCCCCGGCGAGGGTGATCGTCGTCGGGCTGTTGACCGCGGCCACCGACACGCGGTCGCCGTAGGGCTGCACGCGACGTAGCGCCTCGGCCTCGGGCAGGCTTACCGCAAGCATGGTTCCGGTGCCGACCAGCTTCTGCTGCAGGCGGCTGCGGTGCACGACGACCTTGACCGCGTCCTGGAGTGGGTAAACCCCGGCTTCGTAGAACGCCGCGACCTCGCCGGTGCTGTGCCCGACCACGGCGTCCGGATGCACGCCGTAGGAGCGCCACAGCGCAGCCAAGCCGATCTGCACGGCAAAGTTGGCGGGCTGCGCCAGCCAGGTCTGGCTCATCTGCGAATCGGCTTCACCGGCGTTGAGCTCCTCAACCAACGACCAGTCGGTGAGCTTGCCGATTTCGCGATCGCAACGCTCGACTGCTTCCCGGTAGACCGGTTCGCTGTCGAACAGCTGGCGCCCCATCGCCCACCACTGCGGCCCCATGCCGGTGAAGACCCAGACCAGGCGCCGCTGTTGCCCGTCATGCTGACCCAGGAGCACATGCGGATGCGCCTCGCCGCGCAGGTACGCGGCGAGGCATTCGTCCAACGATGCGCGCGACGAATACACAATCGACAGGCGCGCCGGGAGATGCTGGCGGCGCTGCGCCAGCGTGTAGCCAAGATCAGACAGCGACACGGCCGTGCCGTTGACACCGGCCAGCTCCCGCCGGATGCCCTCGACCATCTCAGGGAACACCGCCGGGTCACGCGCGGTCAGCGGCAGGATGTTGTACCCCGGTTTCCCCACCTGGTCGGTGACCTCGCGCACCGGCGCCTCTTCCAGCAGGACGTGCGCGTTGGTGCCGCCGAAGCCGAACGAGTTCACCCCGGCGCGCGCGGGCCCATCGCACTCGGGCCAATCGGTCGGCCGGGTCGGAATCTCATACGGTAACGACGACAGATCGATATCGGGGTTGATCTGCTGCAGATTGATGTGGGGCGGGATCTTCCGGTGCTTGAGGCACAGCACAGTCTTGATCAACCCGGCGATACCGGCAGCTGATTCAGTGTGTCCGATATTCGTCTTGACCGAGCCGACATAGCACTTGGCGCCTGGCTTGCGCCCAATCGACAGCGCGCGACCGAGCGCATTGGCCTCGACCGGATCGCCGACCGGCGTGGAGGTGCCGTGCGCCTCCAGGTACTGCAGGCTGCTTGGCTCGATGCCCGCCTCAGCGCAGACCCGCTCAATGAGACTGACCTGGGCATCCGGATTCGGCACGGTGATGCCGTTGGTGCGGCCGTCCTGGTTGACACCACTGCCGACGATCACCGCGTGGATCGGATCGCCGTCACGCAGACTGTCCTCCAAGCGCTTGAGCACGACCACACCGACGCCCTCGGCGCGCACGTAGCCGTTGGCTGAGGCGTCGAACGCACACGACCGGCCCTCGGGAGACAGGAAGCCGCCCTTCGTCTCGGCGATGGTGTACTGCGGCGTCATGTGCAGCAGCGTGCCTCCGGCGAGCGCGAGGCTGGTCTCGCCACGGCGCAGGCTTTGGCCCGCCAGGTGCACGGCCACCAGTGACGAGCTGCACGCGGTGTCGATCGACATGCTCGGACCGCGGAAATCGAAGCAGTACGAGATGCGATTCGACACCATCGTCATCATGGTGCCGGTCGCGGTATGGGCCGCCAGCGTGTCGAAGCTGAGGTCGGCGAATTGCAAGATCTTGTAGTCCAACGTGAACGCGCCGATGAACACCCCGACGTCATGCCCCGCTAGTTCCGCAGGCTTCTGCCCGCCGTCCTCCAGCGCCTCCCAGGCCACCTCCAGCAGCTTGCGCTGCTGCGGGTCCATGTGGTCCGCCTCACGCGGGCTGATGCCGAAGAAAGCCGGATCAAACTCGTCAAAGCCGTCGATGTAACCACCGCGGCCGCCGATCAGCCGCCCGCGCTTGTCCTTATCCCGACTACCGAGCGTCACGACGTCGTACCGGTCGGCCGGCGTCGGCGTGATGCAGTCCTTCCCGTTGATCAGGTTCTGCCAGAACGCCCGGTAGTCACACGCGCCGCCAGGCAGCCGGCAACCGATACCGATGATCGCTATCTTGTCGCGAAAGGCGGCGTTACTTGAGTCCGTCACCGTCGAAGTCCTTGTGTCGTGGCGCTGTGTCATAGCACTGGGGCGTCATAGCACTGGGGCGCGAGCACGGGATGGTGATATGTGCTTCCTGGGGCCGTTCAGGGCTGCCAGTCGTGCTCATAGGAAATCAGTCGCTCGAGCGCCGCCAGGGGCGACACGGCACAGTATTGGAGTACGAAACAACGAATGACATACGTGTTATTCCTGACAAATGGAGCCGCGGCGCCTGTCAGCACAAGCAGATGCAAAGCCACATGGGCGCCCGTACCGTGATCCTGCGTGTCGACTTTGACGATGGTGATCTTCTCGGTACCCATTTTGACAGAAAGCTCGCCTGGCGGTAAAGGGGTTCTCACATATTACCTCGACTTGTCGCCGTATAGCTTGTGCGCGCCCCTCATGTGAGTACTCAGGACTCCGGAACGGCCGCCCTGTCCAGCGTGGTAATTATCCACTCCGCAACGGTGCAGTCCATCCGTTCAGCGGCATGCCGCCAGCGGTCGTGTCGTTCCACTGCGACATCGATCTTCAGTACCTTGGTCCTCGTTTCCCCTTCCTGTAGTGCTTGTGGTCGATTGGCCAAACGGGTAGCGCGAAGCCGTCGACGCAGCTCGTTGCGCGACCAGTTAAACCGTTCGGCACGAGCCAACCACACGTCCTGCTCTGCCTCGGTAAGTGCAGCGACCTCGGCGTGGTGCCCGAAGCTCAGACTGTCCCGCCGGCGGGACATCGCGAACTTCTTCGCGACCCATGCGTAGTTCCGTAGGGTTTGATATTCCAGCGAGGTGTCCGCGATCGCCTGCTCGTAACGATCTCCGAAAGAGTTCTCACCGTACGCTAACCAGTCTCCCACCCACCACGCACATGAGTTTGCGACCAGGAATATCTGCGACCCGATCTCACGCCACTCCTCGAATGACAGCTTGCAGGGTAGGAAGAGCCCACTTCTCTGGGCTCGAGCTCCCTGGTCAGCACCGAGATTCCGGATTGAGTCTCCCGGTCCCAACCCGATATGCGCTGCCCGTGGCTTCATCCCTATCAGCTTCGCGTCAGGTTTTAGGTCCTCCCCGCGTTCAATCTTTCCCCAGCGCTGTACCGGCTCTGTCACAGCACACCCCGCCAACGTTACGACAACCGTGTCAACCTATTGTGGACAGCGGCTCAATGATCGGCAGCAGAGGCACAGCTGGCTACCAGGCAGAACACCTGGACTCTAATAGGTACCGAACTCGCGCACGGATCGGTTGTCTAAACATCCGATCTGCGAACGCACCACCCCCGCCCCCTACGCTGGATGTCCCACCCCTCCACTCAAACATCGTTACCGATGTCTCGGACCCAGCGATGGTGCAAAGATACCGGCCGGTAGGCTTCTAACGCAAGGAGGTCCCTTCAACGCCGCGCCCGGTTAGTACTGGGTGCTTGCATCTCTCCCTCCATAGATGAACCCGCGACCTACCGCCTTTGCCTTCCCCTCCCGGTCTGCACAGAAGTCCCCACCGGCCCTGGCAGTCGACCCTTCGCGCACTCGGTGACCTCGGACACCGGCAAGATGCGATAGCGTCGATGCCGTATCCAGTCCGACCGGCGCCAACAGGCGCTTCGCGGTGGTCGATCAGTGTTGCAACGGCACTTGCCCGGTGCAGTCGCACTATATGCCGTGGCGGGGATACCGTGATCATTTTTTGTGTGCGTCTGTCGACACAAACTGTCGCCAGACGCACACAAACAGTGATCCCCCTGTGCTGACCGACACGCAGCGACTCCAAACCCGATAGCAAGCCCGACGAACAGGGGATGTCGTAATCAGCATTGTCGCAACGACGACACGGCACTGCGCTTCTGGCTTGCGAGAGGCCGGTCTTGATGCCTCCCGAAAAGCAGCCGTGCTACCGCGCGCGGATGTCCCGGTTCGGGGTCTGCTCCGCGACGCCGTGGCGCAGCGGCTGGTTGTTCGCCGGTGACACCGCAGGGTTGCCGGGCGACCGGCCGTCGGGCGGCGGGGCGTGCTCGGGCTGCTCGGCGCGGGGATCACCCGGCGAGGGCGTTGCCTCGCCGGACTCCAGGGCGCATATGCGTTGCTCGAGGAGGCGCACCACGGAAAACCGGTTGCCGTGCCCCTGTTCGTAGTCCAGTAGTCGCCGGAGGCCGTCCGCGGGCAACGAGCGAATACGGTGCGCCAGGGCGCCCTCGGGCAAGTGGTCGTAGTCGGGAATCGGGAGCTCGGTGCGGTTCGTCACAGCGGGGGTGTACCTCGATCGACGCCGCAGCAAACCGTCTCAGGTCGGCGGACTCGCCTTGTCTGCTGGAGAAGTCACGGCTGGAACCGTATCGATCCGGGGGCCCCTTAGCCGGTCCGGTAAAGACGGGCGGCGTACCCGGGACCGTAGTAGCGCTGCAGCTTCTCCAGCGTCTCGTCCGGCCGTTCTACGCGCTGGACGATCTGGGCGCGGGACGGCACTGCCTGCGGGTTCCACGTGGCCGGCTGCCACAGGTCCGAGCGTAGGAATGCCTTCGCGCAGTGGTAGAAAACCTGGTCGATGTCGACGATGACGGCCAACAGCGGCCGGTGGCCCTTGACCGTCATCTGATCGAAGAAGGGGGCCTCGCGTACCAGACAGGCTCTGCCGTTGATGCGCAAGGTGTCACCGCGCCCAGGGATGAGGTAGATCAGCCCGACGTGTGGGTTGGTCAGGATGTTCCGGAAGCCGTCGACCCGCCGGTTGCCTGGTCGCTCAGGGATGGCAATGGTCGTGTCGTCAAGCACGAGCGTGAAGCCGGGCGGGTCGCCCTTCGGCGAGACGTCGCAGCTGCCGTCTGCGCTCGAGGTGGCCACGAGGCAGAACGGCGAGCGGGCGAGCCACTGCTTGTCGTATTCATGCAGTGACGGCCGGTCCTTGGTAGCAACTCTGCGGAGCGGCTCGCCGATGAGCTCTCGCAGCTCAGCCTCTGAGGTGATCTCTGTCATGCACCCAAGTGTCCACGTCTTGGCGGGCAAATGCGGGGACGGCGCGGCCGTAGTCCACTGGCCGGCCCGACGCTGGATCGGTGACGATTCGCCACGAAGTGTTTCCCTTGGCGACGCCCGTGGTACTCAGCTCACTGGCCACGGGCACGTTCGGGCCTGCTCGGGGTCAGGTGCGGGAAGGGCGGGCTGATCAGGAGCGCTCCGCTCCAGGCCGCCGCGCTGATCCCCCCACAGATGATCAACGGAAGGTGCGGGTTATGGCGAAGGCGGTCGGGATAGACCTGGGTACCACTAACTCCGTTATCGCGGTATATGAGGGTGGCGCGCCTGCTGTGATCACGAACGCGGAAGGTAGCCGGACCACCCCGTCGGTGGTGGCGTTCACCGAGGGTGGGGAGCGGTTGGTGGGGCAGCTGGCCCGCCGGCAGGCGGTGCTCAACCCGAAAGGCACGATTTATTCGGCGAAGCGTTTTATTGGTCGCCGTTTCGGCGAGGTGCGCGAGGAAGCCAAGGGTGTTTCCTATGACGTGGTGGCCGGCCCGGAGGATGCCGTGCGGTTCTCGGTGCGCGGTAAGACCTACGCGCCAGAGGAGATTTCCGCGCAGGTGTTGCGCAAGCTTGCCGAGGATGCGTCGAAGTACCTCGGTGAGCGGGTCACCCAGGCGGTGATCACCGTGCCGGCTTACTTCAACGACGCGCAACGCCAGGCCACCAAGGACGCCGGGCGGATCGCCGGGTTGGAGGTGCTGCGGATCATCAACGAGCCCACTGCAGCAGCGCTGGCTTACGGACTGGACAAGAAGTCCCACGAGACGGTGATGGTCTTCGACCTGGGCGGCGGCACCTTTGACGTGAGCATCCTCGACGTTGGTGACGGCGTGGTCGAGGTCCGCGCGACCGCTGGTGACACGCACCTGGGTGGTGACGACTTCGACCGGCGGCTGGTCGACCACCTGGCCGAGGAGTTCCGGCGTGACACTGGCATCGACTTGCGCCGCGACCCGCAGGCGTTGCAGCGCCTCTATGAGGCGGCGGAGAAGGCCAAGGTGGAATTGTCCTCGGTGACCCAGACCCAGATCAACCTGCCGTTCATCACCGCCGACGCGTCGGGCCCCAGGCACCTGACCACGACCCTGATGCACGCCACCTTCGAGAAGATCACCTCCGATCTCGTGGAGCGGTGCCTGGGCCCGGTGCGCCAGGCGATGTCGGACGCCAAGATCACCGCGAATGACCTGGATGAGGTGATCCTGGTGGGTGGCTCCACCCGGATCCCGGCGGTGCAGGCGTTGGTGCGGCGGCTCACCGGCGGCAAGGACCCGAACATGTCGGTCAATCCTGACGAGGTGGTCGCCGCCGGTGCTGCGGTACAGGCCGGGGTGCTGCAGGGCGAGGTCAGGGACGTCCTGCTGCTGGATGTCACCCCGCTATCGCTGGGGGTGGAGACCCTTGGCGGGCTGATGACCAAGGTGATCGAACGTAACACCACGATCCCGACCCGACGCACCGAGGTCTTCTCCACCGCCGAGGACAACCAGCCGGCCGTCGATATCGTCGTCTTGCAGGGGGAACGCGAGCGGGCGGCAGACAACCGGGTGCTGGGCCGGTTCCGGCTGGAGAACATCCGTCCTGCCCCGCGCGGGGTGCCCCAGGTCGAGGTGACCTTCGACATCGACGCCAACGGCATCCTCAACGTCTCCGCGCGGGACAAGGACACCGGCGCCGAGCAGCGGATCACCATCAGCGAGAGTGGCACCTTGGATCAAGCTGAGGTGGACCGCCTGCTCGCCGAGGCCGAGCGCAACCGGGCCGAGGATGCCCGCATCCGCCAGCTCATCGACGCCCGAAACGAGCTCGATGCCACCGCCTACCAGGTGGAGCGGCGCATCGGTGAACTCGGAGACGCGGTGGCCGTGCACGACAAGGCCCGCGCGGAGATGCTGGTCGCCGACGCGCGGGAGGCGATCAAGCAGGAGGCGCCGCTGGAGCGGGTGCGCAGCCTCACCGCCGACTTGCAGCAGATCTACCACGGCTTGTCATCGATGACGCCCGGTGGCGGCTTCGGCACCGGCTCTGGATCGACCGGTGGGCGGCCGGGTCGGGACGACGACGTGATCGACGCCGAGTTCACCACTTGACATGAGCGAGCAGGACACGCGGCGCAGCGAGCAGGACACGCGCAGCGAGCAGGACACGCGCAGCGCTCAGGACCATGGGCCGCGGACGGGGCCGGCCGCACCACCCGACGTTGAGCAAGAACTGGCGCAGCTGCGCGACCGGTGGCAGCGGGCGGAGGCGGAGCTGGAGAACCTGCGCAAGCGGTGCCGGCGGGAGGTCGAGCAGGCCAGGGCCGCCGAGCGGGCGCGGGTGGCCGCGGAGTGGCTACCGGTGCTGGACAACCTGGAGCTGGCGCTGCAACACGCGCAGGCTGACCCGGCCAGCATCATCGCCGGCATTGCCGCGGTGCGGGACCAGGCGCTGGCGGTGCTGGCTCGCTTCGGGTTCACTCGCAGCGAGGACCTGGGGCTGCCATTCGACCCTGCCCGGCACGAGGCCGCGCAGGTCGTCGACGCGCCGGATGCCGAACCGGGCACCGTGGTGACAGTGCTGCGGGCCGGCTACACCGCCGATGGCGGCATGCTCCGGCCGGCCGTGGTCGCAGTGGCAAGGAAACCGCAGGGATGACGACGCCAACGCGGGACTATTACGAGGTGCTCGGAGTCAACCGGGGCGCCAGCGCGGAGGACATCCAGCGCGCCTACAGGAAGTTGGCGCGGCAATACCACCCGGACGTGAACAAGGACCCGGGCGCGGAAGAGCGGTTCAAGCAGATCAGCGAGGCCTATGACGTGCTGTCGGACCCGAAGAGCCGGGAGCGTTACGACCGGTTCGGACCGTCGTGGCGGCAGGTGCCAGAGGACGTCGACGTGGCCAGCGCGGGTTCTCCGTTCGGCGGTTTCGGGTGGCGAACAGGGGGCAGCCCCAGCGGCAGCCGGGTGTGGGTGAATACCGGACCTGGGCAATCAGACATCGACTTCGACGATCTGCTCGGCGGGTTGTTCGGTCGCGGGGGCCGCGCCGGCGGGTTCGGCCGAGGTTCGGTGCCGGGTGCGGATACCGAAGCCGAGATCGAGTTGTCCGTGGAGGACGCGTACACCGGTGGGCAGCGCCGGATCACCCTGGCTACCGCCAGTGGTTCACGCAGCTACGAGGTCAGCATCCCAGCTGGGGTCACTGATGGGCAGCGAATCCGGCTGGCCGGGCAGGGAGGCCAAGGCATCGGCGGTGGGCCGCCGGGTGATCTGTACCTGGTGGTGCGCTTGGCGCCGCACCCACGGTACCGGGTCGACGGGCGAGACCTCACCGTGGTGTTGCCGGTCAGTCCGTGGGAGGCCGCCTTGGGTGCCACGGTCCCGGTCGACACCCCGGCCGGTCAGGCGCAGGTCAACGTGCCGGCTGGCTCCTCCACCGGACGCAGGCTGCGGCTGCGCGGCCGCGGGTTGCCCAACCCGAGAGGTCCCGCGGGCGATCTCTACGCTGAGGTGCGGGTGGTGGTGCCCCCGCAGCTGTCCCGCGCCGAACGCAGGCTGTTCGAGCAGCTGGCCGACACATCCGACTTCGATCCCCGCTCCGCGGCGTTTCGGAGGAGCGCATGAGCCACCCTCCTAAATACCCATTAGCCCGCCCGATCCGGCTGTCGTTGGAGCAGTTCGCCCTCGCCGCCGGATTGCACCCGCAGCATGTGCGGCGGCTGGTCGTACTCGGTCTGCTTGACCCGTTGACCGACGCCGGGGGGCGGCTGGAGTTCCCACCCAACCAGTTGACCGTCGTCGCGCGGGTGCAGCGGCTGCGGACCGGGCTGGGGCTGAACTACGCCGCCGTGGGCGTGGTGCTCGACCTGCTTGCCCGCATCGAAGAGCTGGAGGCGGCGCTACGAGCTGTCCGGCGACCGTGAGGAGGACAGATCCACCGTGGACCCGAACCGTCTGACCCAGAAATCGCAAGAAGCGCTGCACGACGCGCAGACCAAGGCGCTGCGTTTCGGCCACGTCGAGGTGGACGGTGAACACCTGCTGCTCGCGCTGCTCGACCAATCCGATGGCCTGATCCCACGGCTGATCACGATGGCCGGCGCAGACCCTGACCGGCTGCGTGCCACCGTGGAAGCCGAGCTGGGGCGCCGCCCCCGGGTCAGCGGCCCGGGGGCCGGCCCCGGTCAGGTGTTCCTCACCCAGCGGCTGTCCCGCTTGCTGGACACCGCCGAGCGGGAGGCGACCCGGCTCAAAGACGAGTACGTCTCCGTCGAGCACCTGCTGCTTGCACTGATCGAGGAGGGCCCGAACAGCGCCTCGGGGCGGGTACTGCGGGAGCAGGGCTTGAACCGGGAGCGGTTCCTGACCGCTTTGACGTCGGTGCGGGGCAACCAGCGGGTCACCTCAGCGATGCCCGAGGTCACCTACGAGGCGCTGGAAAAGTACGGCCGCGACCTGGTGGCCACCGCCAGGGCCGGCAAGCTCGACCCGGTGATCGGCCGCGATGAGGAAATCCGCCGGGTCACCCAGATCCTGTCCCGCAAGACGAAGAACAACCCGGTGTTGATCGGCGACCCTGGAGTGGGCAAGACCGCCATCGTTGAAGGGCTCGCGCAGCGCATCGTCAACGGTGACGTCCCCGAAGGGCTGCGCGACAAGACCATCTTCGCGTTGGACATGGGGTCACTGGTGGCCGGCGCGAAGTACCGTGGCGAGTTCGAAGAGCGGCTCAAGGCGGTGCTGTCGGAGGTGGGCGCCGCGCAGGGACAGATCCTGTTGTTCGTCGACGAGCTGCACACCGTGGTGGGTGCCGGTGCCGCAGAGGGTGCGGTCGATGCCGGCAACATGCTCAAACCCATGCTGGCCCGCGGCGAGCTACACATGATCGGCGCCACCACGGTTGACGAGTACCGCAAGCACATTGAGAAAGACGCCGCGCTGGAACGCCGTTTCCAGCCGATCCTGGTCGACGAGCCCTCCGTCGAGGACGCCATCTCGATCCTGCGCGGGCTGCGGGAGCGGCTGGAGGTCTTCCACGGCGTGCGGATCCAGGACAACGCACTGGTCGCCGCGGTCACCCTGTCCCATCGCTACATCTCCGACCGGTTCCTGCCCGACAAGGCCATCGACCTCGTTGACGAGGCCTGCGCGATGCTGCGCACCGAGATCGACTCCCAGCCCGCCGAGCTGGATCAGGTCAGCCGCCGGGTGATGCGCCTGGAGATCGAGGAGGCCGCGCTGGCCAAGGAGGACGACCCAGCCAGCCGCGCCCGGCTCGAGGAACTGCGCCGAGAGCTGGCTGACTTGCGCGCCGAAGCGGATGCGATGCGGGCCCAGTGGGAGGCCGAGCGGCAGGTCATCCGCCGGGTGCAAGCCCTGCGCGAGGAGCTGGAAAGGGTGCGGCTCGAAGCGGAGGCCGCCGAGCGGGCCTACGACCTCAACCGAGCGGCGGAGCTGCGTCACGGCAGGTTGCCGGAGATCGAACGGCGGCTTGCCGCCGAGGAGGAGCAGCTGGCCAAAAGGCAGGGCGACCGGCGGTTGCTGCGCGAGGTGGTCACCGAGGACGAGATCGCCTCCATCGTCGCGCGCTGGACCGGCATCCCGGTCTCGCGGCTGCTAGAAGGCGAACGGCAGAAACTGCTGCGGCTCGACGAGATCCTGCACGAACGGGTCGTCGGGCAGGACGAGGCGGTGCAGCTGGTCGCCGACGCGGTGATCCGGGCCCGCTCCGGGGTGAAGGATCCCCGCCGTCCGATCGGCTCCTTTTTGTTCCTCGGCCCCACCGGGGTCGGCAAGACCGAGCTCGCCAAGACGCTGGCCGCGGCGTTGTTCGACACCGAGGACAACATGGTCCGCCTGGACATGAGCGAGTACCAGGAGCGGCACACCGTCTCGCGCCTGGTAGGGGCTCCACCCGGCTACGTGGGCTACGAGGAAGGCGGTCAACTCACCGAGGCGGTGCGCCGCAAGCCCTACTCGGTGGTGCTGCTCGATGAGGTGGAAAAGGCTCACCCGGATGTGTTCAACACGCTGCTGCAGCTGCTCGACGACGGCCGGCTCACCGATGCTCAGGGACGCACGGTCGATTTCCGCAACACCGTCATCGTGATGACCAGCAACATCGGCTCGCAGTACCTGCTGGATGGGGTCACCGGCGACGGGCAGATCAAAGACGATGCCCGCGCTGCAGTGATGGCCGAACTGCGGCAACACTTCCGCCCCGAGTTCCTCAACCGGGTCGATGACGTCGTGCTGTTCAAGCCGCTCACCCTGCCCGAGATTGAACAGGTCGTCGACCTGCTCGTCGACGACTTGCGCCGGCGCCTTGCCGACCGCCGCCTGAACCTGGAGCTCACCGAGGCCGCGCGGCGCCACATCGCCGCCGAGGGCTTTGACCCGGTCTACGGGGCCCGCCCACTGCGCCGCTACCTGCAGCACCAACTAGAGACCCGCATCGGTCGGGCCCTACTCGCCGGCGACGTGCACGACGGCGCAACCCTCACCGTCGACGCCGCCGCTGACACTCTCCAGGTGCACATCACCAACCCCACCCCAGCCGTCGGACAAGACGCGGCCTAGTTGGCGGTTGGGGGTTGGTCAGGATGCGAGCGGGAAAGCCACTGCTTGTCGTAGGGGTGGATCCGGCTGGCCGCCAGGAGCTCCATGGGGGTGCGGGATCGCTCAGCCGGCGGCCAGCCGGGGTCTTGGTGCAGAACGGCGCCTCTCAGGACCCGCAGAGCCTCGGGCACCCGTTCCAGCTCATCCCAGCCACTCCCCGAGCGCGTCGAACAGCTCGGTGGCGGCCGCCTCGTTCAGGGTGAGCACGCACGCACCGGTGACATGCGGGTCAAGCTCGATCGCCTCGCCGAGCTTGCGGACCACGAGGTTGGTGTAGCCTCTCGCGCCGCCGTGCAGCAAGCACGACGCGTGGATCACCCGCCGGTGGCCGGGGCGGCCGGGGTGGCCGGCTGACGCGGGCGTCATGCCAGCGCCCGCAACCGTGCAGCTGGCGCAGCCAGTGCCGGCACAGCACAGACGGCCAGGTAGCGGCCACCGGGGCGGCGGCCTTGCGCAGCAGCCTCATTGATCATCAGATGCTCCATGCTGGTGTGAGCCATCAGTAGTCCCGACAGGACGCTGTCGGTCGCGTGCACACGGGTCAGGGGCGCCGTCCGACGCGACGCGGGTGCCCACCTCGAGACGGCGCCCCTGGTCTGGCTACCCTGCGGCGATCTCGCTCGAGTCCCACCGGACAGCTCTGGATATTCTGGGATATTCAGAGCTGCGCCGCAAGTGGCCCGAACGGGTGTAGTGCTGGACAGCGAAAGTGGACCTGGCCACCGAACCGGGGAGACGGCATGTCGATCAGCCCGACCGTGCGCAGGCGACGGCTCGGCTCGGAGATCAAACGACTCCGGGACGCCACGCGGATGTCCGGAGCCACCCTGGCGAAGAAGATTGGCACGTCACAACCGCAGCTCAGCCGGGTCGAAAACGCCCGCGGTCAGCTCAGCGCCGCACAACTGGAGAAGCTGATCAAGGTTTTCGTTGTGGATGAGCGCAAGGCCGAGGAACTGCGCACGCTTCGCCGGGACGGTGACGTGCTCGGCTGGTGGGAGCAGTACTCCGACGTGCTGCCCGACAACGTCGAGTTGCTGATCGGGCTGGAGGCCGGAGCCGCCTGGGAGCAGACATACGAAGACGCCTTCATTCCGGGCCTGCTCCAGACGCCGGACTACGCCAAGGCCGTGATCAGCTCGGCCGCTCCCTTCCTGCGCTCAGCCGACGTGCCGAGGCTGGTGCAACTGCGCACCGAGCGCCAGCAACGGTTGACCGCCACCGACTTCCGGTTGACGGCAGTGATCAACGAGGCCGCGCTGCACCGCTGGGTCGGCGGACGCCAGGTCATGCACGCGCAGCTGCGCCACCTGCTTGACGTGCGGCACAACGCCACGGTGGAGGTGCTGGTGCTGCCCTACGAGGCCGGCGAGCATCCCGCTCAGGGGCAGTCCTTCATACTGCTGACCTTTCCCGAACCGGACGACCCCGCCATTGTGTTCCTCGACTACGCGCACTCCAGCGGCTTCCTGGAGAAGGCACACGAGATCCGGCAGCACACCAGCGTGTTCGGCGCTGTTACCGCCAAGGCACTCAACCCGGACGACTCCCTGCGCAAGATCGCGCAGATCGCGGCCACGTTCGCCTGAACCACGATCGGCAACCGAGTGAGATCGGAACGATTCTGGCTGTCCTAGGCTGACGATTCACTGTCACCGGCCAGGGCAACTCACCTCAGGATGACACACCCTGGCCATGGCCGAACAGGAGACACATGACAAACCAATCAGGCGGGCAGGCATTGCGTAGCGCACGCTACCGCAAGTCCCGCCGATCCAGCGGAGCACAGGCGTGCGTCGCCATCGGCCACGCCGCGGGATGGACCGGCATGCAGGACACTACGGAGCACCCGGACAGCCGGCAACGCACCACCCTGGCGGTGCCCACCCCGCAGTTCGCCGTGTTCCTCACCGCGGTGAACCGCGGGCAACTCAACCCGTAACCAGCCTGCCGAACTCAGCGGAATGCCCCGGCCCAAACCTGGTGGGCCGGGGCATTCTGGTGGGCACCCGCTACTGATGATGCCGCAGCCAGCCCTGGCCCCGCTCACGACATACACGGCGGTACCGCCCGGCAACGGACCCTGCTGCCGGTCGAGCGTGGTGGAGGTAGCTTGCGAGAATGGTGTACGCGGCGCATGAGCGGTCGCTGAGCGCTGGGCTGGACGATGTGCTCGCCCGTCCGGGGCCTGGGGAGGCGGAGCGGCGAGCGCTGGCGCTGTTCGCCTCGGTGGTGGCGACGGTGCCGGCCTACCGGGCATTCCTCGCTGAGCACGCCGTGGACCCGACGGCGGTGCGCTCCGTTGCGGACTTCCGCACGCTCCCGCTGCTCACCAAGGAGAACTACTTGCGCCGTCACCCGCTGGCGCAGCTGTGCCGCGGTGGCACGCTGGTGGGCTGCGACATGGTAGCGGTGTCCTCCGGATCGACGGGCGAGCCCACCTTCTGGCCGCGGTCGCTGGCCGACGAGCTCGCCGTGACCTCCCGATTTGAGCAGGTCTTTCACGACAGCTTCCGCGCCGACCAGCGCACCACGCTGGCCGTGGTGTGCTTCGCGCTGGGCACCTGGGTGGGCGGGATGTACACCGCGAGTTGCTGCCGGCACCTGGCGGCGAAGGGCTACCCGATCACGGTGATCACCCCGGGCAGCAATGTGGAGGAGATCCTGCGGGTGCTCACCGCGCTGGCGCCGCAGTTCGAGCAGGTCGTGCTGCTCGGCTACCCACCGTTTCTCAAGGGCGTTATCGACACCGGCGCCGCCCGGGGCGTGCCGTGGCCGGACTACCGCGTCAAGCTGGTGCTGGCCGGCGAGGTGTTCAGCGAGGAGTGGCGCACGCTGGTGGGCGAGCGCCTGGGCGGTGCCGACCCGTGCTTCGGCTCCGCGTCGCTCTACGGCACCGCCGATGCCGGGGTGCTGGCCACCGAGACGCCGCTGTCGATCTGCATCCGCCGGTACCTGGCTGCGCACCCGGCCCTCGCGCGGGAGCTGTTCGGCCAGGCGCGGCTGCCCACCCTCGCCCAGTACGACCCACGCAGCCGGCTGTTCGAGGTGCACAACGGCACACTGCTGATCAGCGGAGACAACGGGATCCCGCTGATCCGCTACCACATCGCCGACACCGGGGGGCTCACCTCGTTCGACGCGATGCTGGCGGTCCTGGCCGAGCACGGCTTCGACCCGGTCGCCGAGCTCCGCCGGGAGCACCCGCAAGACGGCTGTCGAGGCATTCGCGAGCTGCCATTCGTGCATGTGTTCGGCCGCTCCCTGTTCACCGTGTCCTATTTCGGGGCCAACATCTACCCAGAGAACATCACCGTCGGCCTGGAGCAGCCACCGGTGGCGGCGTGGGTCACCGGCAAATTCGTGATGGAGTCCCGGGAGGACGCCGACCATGACCGTCAGCTGGCCATCGCCGTCGAGCTGGCCCCGGGAATAGCTGGCACCGAGGAGATGCGGCAGGAGATAGCGCAGTCGATCGTCGCCCAGCTCCGCCGGCTAAACAGCGAATTCGACCACTACACGCCGCCGGAGTACCAGCTTCCGCAGGTGAGCCTGCACCCGGCTGGCGACCCGGAATACTTGCCGCCCGGCGTCAAGCATCGGTACTCCCGCCAAGCAGAGCGCCCTTGACGGCCTACGGTGGCCCCATACTGAACACTACTTTGCGTATGCGGTTTCGCACTCTGCGATACGTTCGGCAGTAAAGAAGCTAAGATTTCTTAAAAATTACCCGAGAAGTTTCCCACGCCAGGTTTCAACCGGGGCTAATACCGCGATTTTAAGGACTGTGAAGCATCGGTTGATACTGGCGACCGTAGCACTACCGACAGTGACACTACTCTGCACTGCTGATGTGAAGTTGACCTCTGCAACGGCGATCACATCAAACGCCCACCAATCGATTGCGGTCCAACACATTACGGCGATCCCGCAGGGGCACCCGCTCACTGCTCCTGAACATGGCACCGGCAGCATGACACGGCCGAGCCGACCTGTGACCATGGCCACCACCCCGGCTTCCTCCCCGCCTGACGAGGCCACCACGGTGGCGGAAGTGACGCAGGCGATGCATGCGGTCCTGCCCGACGCCCAGGTTGGCTTCACGGTCTTCGACCGGCAGAACAACACGGTGCTGATAAGCCATGACGCGGATCGGCAGTTTGCGTCCATGTCGGTGGTCAAGTTGCTGATCGCGCTGGACGTGCTGGCCAGTGATAACTGGAAGATTCCAGACAGCGCGACACAGCAGGAACTGCACCAGATGCTCGCCAACAGCGATGACGGCATCGCCAGCAATCTGTGGGCCGCCAACGGTGGCCCTGCCACCGTGACCAGGATGGTCGGCCTACTTGGGCTGACCGGCACCCAGCCGCCCGAGAATCCCGGCAGGTGGGGCAACACGCTGATCACAGCGTGGGACCTGGTGACCGTATACCGCTACATCACCGACCAGCTACCCAGTCCCCACCAGGGCCTGCTGCTCGATGCACTCGCAGCGACCCCGCAGATCGCCGCCGACGGCTTCGACCAGCACTTCGGCATTCCGGACGGGATGCCGAACACCACCTGGGCGGTCAAGCAGGGCTGGGGAACCAGCGGCTCCCAGGCCGTAATGATCAGCACCGGCCTGGTGGGGACGGATCTGCGCTACGTGGTGGTGGTGCTGGCCTCCGCCTCAGCGGGTTCGTACTCGACAGTCCCCGCGGTGGTCACCGCCGGAGCGAGCGAATTGGCAGGTTTGGTCGGCGCAGCCGAGTCATAGATCGCAGCCGCGTCCTGAGTGCGACAACTCTCCGCCTCCCGAAGCTGAATGCACCCTCCGAAGCTGAATGCGGTTGCCGGAACTCGTTGGGCTAGGGCAGCAGGGGGTTGAACGGCTCGGTACCGAGGGCCAGCGAGACGGTGCCCAGGCCGCCGTGGGCGTTGGCGTAGTCCAGTGCTCGGGACAGGTCGGCGACGCCGTTGCTACCGGCAAACGGCGCCAACGCCAGGGTGGTCAGCACACCCAGGGCCTTGCCGTCGTTAGTCAGGACGGCACTACCCGAGTCACCGGGGACACCAGGCGTCAGCGTGTAGCAGGTGTGCGACCACCCATTGCCCTTGTCGCCAAGGCTGATCCCCGCCTTCGGGGACAGCGCGGTGATGCCGCCCCGCAACGGCGAGTTGCCATAGGTCAGTACCTGCTCGCCGACTGCGGGCGGTGTGGTGGCTTTGCCGGTCGGCCCGCCGAAGAACGGCAAGCTCGGATTGACGTTGCCCCTGTCGGCCGGGTCGATCTTGACCAGCGCGAAGTCATTGAACTCGCAAGCGTCGGGATCCTCCTCGCCGCGCTCAGCCATGGTGATCCACGAGCTGTACACCAGCGTGCCCGGTTTACTGGCCCCGCGGATGGTGACCGGTGTGCCCAGCGGCTTGGTGCCCGCGGTGCAGCCGCTGACCTCGGTCGGGTTTCCGGTGCCGGCGCAATGCGCGGCCTGCCCGAGGAAGACGTCCGTGGCGTTGTAGAAGATGAAGTTGGCGGTGCACTCCCCTCCCTCCGTGTCGGTCTGCACTCCGGGGTGAACGGTGGCCTGCCCGGCAGGCGCCCAAGATGGGACCGCAGCCGAGGCAGTCCCGGGCAGCAGCACAGCCGTCAACGCCAACGCCGCGACAGCGGCTAATCGCCCTGCGGCGCTCGTCACAACAGTACGGACCGCGCGGTGGGGGCGATCCACGATGCAGTGGGGCATGCGAGCTTTCCTCCCGTGAGCCCGACTCCAGAGGGAGCGAGGGTACACAATGGGCGCGCTCGCCCGGTCACGCTGCCCGGCAACCCCGGCCGTGTGAAAAGAGCATGAGGATCCCCGGCAACCCGGGCTGGGGTCGGTGCGCAGCCCAGCACCGCTGCGATACGCCCTGAGCAGCTCGGGTAATACCCCGGCAGCGGGCCAGAGCGTAGAGCTTCAGAACGGGGGTATGCCATCGTTGGGGTCGGGTTCTGGCGGTGGGGGTTCCGGTTCGGGATCCGGGGGCGGCTGCGCCCAGATCTCTGAGTCTTCCCAGTCGGTGTCGACCGGGATCAGCAGCGGGATTGGGGGCTGGTCGCGGGTGATGGGGTCGGGCAGTGGTTCCAGGATCGGGGGTGGTCGTCGCTGGTAGTGGTGGCCCAGGCGGCTGGTCCAGTGGAAGTGACCGGGATGGGGTTGGTGCAGTGTCCAGCCACCTTCGTGCTTGAGCCGGTGATCATGTCGGCAGGCGTTCCAATGTTTGCTACTATGTCACATGTGCGAGCGATCATCTACACCCGGCAGAGCCTGGACCGCAACGGCGACGGCCTGGCCGTGGCTCGGCAGGAGAAGGACTGCCGCAAGCTGTGTGACCAGCGCGGATGGACGGTGATCGAGGCCGTCGCCGACAACGACGTCAGTGCCTCGAATGGCAAGCCCCGGCCCGGGTTCACCCAGGTGGTGTGCATGATCGACAAGAGGGCCGTTGATGTGGTGGTGGTGTGGACTGTTGACCGGCTGGTGCGCAAGCTCGCTGACCTGGAAGACGTGATTGAGCGTTGCGAGCGCGCTGGGGTGAAACTCGCCACCGTGAGCGGTGACATCGACCTGAGCACCGATGCGGGCCGTTTGGTCGGTCGCATCCTGGCCTCTGTGGCCCGGGGTGAAATGGAGCGTAAGGCCGCCCGGCAGCGCCGGGCGTATCTGCAGCGGGCCGAAGCCGGGAAACCGAACCCTTGGACGTGCCGGCCGTTCGGCTACCAGATGGACAAGATGACCCCGGTACCGGCGGAGGCCCGTGCGGTCGCCGAGGCCTGCGAGCAGGTGCTCGCGGGCGGGAGCCTGCGGGGTATCGCCGTGCAGTGGAACGCCGCCGGGCTCACGCCACCGCAAGGCGCCCCGGTGTGGAAAGGCCAGACCGTGCGCGCGGTACTGGGCAACCCGCGGATCGCCGGGCTGTCCGCTTACCAGGGTGAGATCGTCGGCTCCGGGACGTGGCCGGCATTGGTCAGTGAGGAGACCTGGCGTGCGGTGCGCGCGGTGCTGGATGATCCGGCCCGGCGCCGCAAAACCCGGGGGGTGCGCTCACTGTTGGGGGGGCTGGCGCGCTGCTACTGCGGCGCCCCAGCGTTCGGTACCCGCAACTCCCGGGGAGCACCCGGCTACCGATGCCGGGAGATGGCCACCCGGCTGCAACCGGGTAGCCGGGGGCACGTGTGCCGGCTCTCCGGCCCCGTGGATGACTACGTAACCGAGATCGTGATCGAGCGGCTGTCTAGGCCTGATGCGGCCGATCTGCTGATCGACCACTCCCGGCCCGACGTTGACGCGCTGCGCAATCAGGCTCAGGTGTTGCGGGCACGGCTGGAGGAGCTGGGTGCGGAGTTCGCCATGGGGGAGCTACCCGCCGCCCAGCTGCGCGTCATCAACGACCGGATCGGGCAGCAACTCGCGGTGATCGAGGCCCAGATCGCTGACGCGGGGAAGGTGTCGGTACTCGGCGGCCTGGTCGGCGCCACGGATGTGCGCGCTGTGTGGGGTGGGCTGGACATCGACCGGCGCCGGGCCGTGATCGACGCGCTGATGAGCATCACCTTGCACTCACCCGGCAGGGGCGCGCGGGTGTTCGACCCGGCCACGGTGGTGATCACGCCGAAGGGACAGCAGAGGTGAGGTCATGTGTCGGCAGAGAGACAGGTACCGAGTCGAGGCACTGGTGGTCTGCCAAGCCGTCCCCTTGTCCCGACGGACCGAGGATGGGTGGGACAGGGTCCAAATAGTCGCTGAGCTGCGGAATAGCTCACTGAGGCGAGGTCGGGACCGGGATGCTGAGGGGTCCCAGCCCCCGTCCCCACGGCCCGGACACAGACCATGTCAACGAGACCCGGCGGCCGGGACGGGTGTCCGTTCGGGAGCGGTTGACCCAATGTCTATGCCGCACGACGGTGAGTCCGGTTTCCTCGTGGGTTTCTCGTACGGCTGCCTGTCCGGCTGATTCGCCGTGTTCGATGGTGCCGGCGGGGAATTGCCAGGAGAGGCTTCCTTCGCTGACCCGTCGCCGGACGAGCAGCACTCGACCGCTGTGGACGATGACGGCGGCTGCGACGGCGTTGATGCCCTTATGGATGTCAAGCTGCTGACGGCTCGGCTTCGGGTGGGGCCGTGATGATCTGATAGATCTCGCGGGCGATGTAACGCTTGAGACAGCGGATGGCTTCGCGGCGGGTCTTGCCTTCGGAGATGTGGCGGGCGAGGTATTCGCGGGTGCGAGCGTCCCAGCGCAGCCGGGACAGGGCGATACGGTAGACCCGCGGCGGGTCAGCAACCGAGGAGCGTGGCTGGTGACCGCGGCGGTGATCTGTTGTTCCAGTTCGCGGATCTCGCTGGTGGGCATCGTCAACTTGGTCGCCTGCCTCGTGGCTGAGAGGATCGCCGGGTTGCTCGCAGTGAGGTGGGAGGGGCTGGGCTGGTGGGGGTCAAGGCGCCGTCGTACTGTGGGTTTCGCTACCCCGCGGAGATCATCAGCCACTGTGTCTGGCTCTACCACCGGTTTCCGTTGAGCTTGCGCGAGGTGCAGGAGATGATGCTGGCGCGCGGGATCATCGTCAGCCATGAGACGGTCCGGCAATGGTGTGCCAAGTTCGGGCAAACCTACGCCAACGGGCTACGCCGATGCCATCCTCGTCCTGGGGACGAGTGGCACCTCGATGAGGTGTTCATCACGATCAACGGCAAGCGTCACTACTTGTGGCGGGCGGTCGACCAGCACGGCGCTGTCCTAGACATTCTGGTCACCTCCCGGCGGGACACCACGGCCGCGACCAGGTTCTTTCGTAAGTTGCTCACCGGACTGCAGTCCGTGCCTCGGGTGCTAGTCACCGACAAGCTGGGCAGTTACGCGGCGGCGCGGCGCCGGGTTCTGCGTTCGGTGGAGCACCGTCAATCGACGTATCTGAACAACCGGGCGGAGAACTCGCATCAACCGACCCGGCAGCGGAAACGAGGGCGCTGTTGCGTTAGCGGAAGGGTGGGCATGGTCGACGGTGGCCTGTGTGCTGTCAGATGGTGAGCGCGAGTTCGGTGAAGACTGCTGGGATTCGGTGGTTGGGATGTAGGTCAACGGCCAGTTCGTAATGACCACGCCGCAAGTTTTGAACGAACGCATGTTCTGCACTGATCACTCGTGCTGAGCGCAGCCGTTTGAGACCACGCATCGGCCGCAGCCGGGCTTTCAGGCGGCCGTGATCCGCTTCGACCGGGTTATTCGCATACTGCTCCACGATGTGGCAGGCGGAGGGCAGCAGCTCATCAAGCACCCGCGGATACGCGGGAGCCCGGTCAGTGCTCACCTCGGTCGGGAAGGGGCTGTGCTCGAGCGCAAGGGTGAAGAACTGGCGAGTAGCCGCCAGATCCCGTTTTTCCGAAATAAGGACGTCGATGACCTGGCCGGACTGGTCGATCGCCGGTAGTGAAGTAGGGAGCTGGCGCGGTGGTTTCCCCCCGTCAAACCGTGCATGCGTGAAGTAGGCCGCCCACGAGGTGCCGCTATTCGGGTCCTTTTTGGACGGCCCCTTCCCAAACTGCTCGTGCGTTTTTCACCGCAAGCAGCTTTCCCGTGCTTATCGTGATTGCCGTGCTGGGCATCCGTGGTAGTGGATGCTCTCATGGCAGACGCGGCAGACGAGTAAGGCAGTCCTCTCCTGCCGCGTTCACGGATGATCGCCAGTACGGTTTCGGCGTCTCGCATCTCGCGTACCTCACCGTCCTTATCGATCAACAAGCACCTGTGTCCCTTCGCCCGACTGTGGACGGCTTTCCCGTCCTCCCTGGCCGGACGTTAACCCGGGTGAGGTAGGCCGTCTGGCGAGGTGCCAGCGTTTGCTGGTCCTTTTCCG
>JALZHU010000504.1 GCA_030860695.1 Actinomycetota bacterium | reverse complement strand
GGCCAGCACATCGCCCTCGCGCAAGACGGCGACCCCAACGCCGATGACCGCGACCCCAACGCCGATGACCGCGACCCCGGCCAGCACATCGCCCTCGCGCAAGACGGCGACCCCAACGCCGATGAGCGCAACCCCGACGCCGATGACCGCGACCCCGGCCAGAAGTGTGGCGGTCCTGTGCAGGTCAGTAGGGATCAGCACCGCCGAGGTCGTCAGGGCGGCTGCTGCGATGGTCGCGGGACCCTCCCAGCCTGGACTGACGACCGCGACGACCGTCGCGAGGACCGCCCCACCCAGCAGCACCCATAACACGATCCGGATCAGAGGCGCCCGGGACGGAAGCTGGCGCAACCATTGAGTACTGACGAGGATCGCGACCACGGCCGCAGTCACGGCCACACCGCGATACCCCACGCCATCAGCGCTGAGCTCGTTTACTCCCAGTCCAGTTGCGACACCGAGGACGTAACCCGCCAGCCGTAGCCGAGGAGGCAGCCGCTGGCGACCCTCAGGGCCGGCATGTCTGTCCGTCACCAGCTCAGTTTCACCTACCCGTCACCGGCTGGAAGCTGATTGGATGACTTGCCCCCAGTGCGCCACACACCCAAGCGTCCGGCCGGACCCGGACACAGCAACCACGTCCCCGGGAACCGACGGACTGTCCCGTCATCCTCTACCTTCTCCCGGTCATCCCTTCTGACCACCGTAAGACCTCCGGTGTCGCCCCACATAACAACCGTGCCATCCATCGGGAACACACGTGTGATCATCATCAGCAAGCTGTCAGCGGAAGGAGCGCAACGAGTTTGCACGGCTTGATCCCCAGAGCAACATAGCCGCAGTCAAGCGCCTGCACCGGCACTCACGAACAACCACGGACACAGCCGATTTAGTGTTCACACAAAGTCCACCCTCGATCTCACATGCGAACAAACCCGTGCCTCCGGCGGACCTCGGCTCCGGGATGGCCTGCCCAGGGCTAAGCAGACGGTGGTAGATCACCAGGGGGATGCGAGTATCCCGTTCCGTCGGCGCCGAAGGCTGAGCAGAGCAGGGGCAGGAGTCAAGGTCGTTCAGCGCATGCGGTGCTCCACCTGGACCCCTGCCCCTGGCCCGCTTCGAGACAAGCTCGCCGACGCGACGGGATACCCGCTTCCTTGCCGCTCATTTGATTGCGCCATGGCGAAACGGCACCATGGCTGATAGGACACCGGGCAGCCGGGAGTTCGCTGGAAAACCTCCGCAATCGCACCACTACTTGACGCCCAGCCAGTCGGTCAGGGTGTCGCGCATCGCGAGCGCTGCGGTCTTGTCGAGGGTGATCACACAGGACCCGTCGACGTGTGGATCAAGCACGACCTCACCGTTGATCTGGCTCACGCGCAGGTTGCAGTACCCGCGGCAGCCACGATGGGTCTGGCAGGTGGCGGGGATCGTTCGCTGAGGCATCGGCGTCATGCTCCTTCGTTGCGGCATCCCGGACACTGGGAATCCTTGGCGTGGTGTGGGGGTCCGGCCGGCCACCGGGAGCGCAAGGGGTGGGGACGTGCTCAACCGGCGGCCAGCCGGGAACTGGAGGGCAAAGGCTCAGACACCGCCAGGGCTCATCCACTGGCGCGCGGGGGCAGTTGCGCGTAACGCGCCTGCCCAGCGTCGGTGAAATGGACCCGCCGCAGACCCCAAGGCTCCTGCTCGGCCAGTGCCAGCAACCCGGCCTCGATGAGCGCATAGACGATACCGGCCAGATAGTCCGGCGTCCGATAGCCGTAATCGACATAACCCACGCCCGACTGGGCCAGCCCACCCCGGTATAACCGCCGCAGCGCCAACGACACCAGCAACTCAGGGCTTAGCCCATAGACTGGCTCGACGCTGCTTTCGGGCAGCCTGATACAGGGCACAGCGGTACTCGCGTCCTGCTCGGAACTGTCTTCAGCCACGGCAGCCATCCCACCGAGAGCGTCGAGCTGGCAGAAGGTCCCAGCCCTAGTCTGATCTTTGCCGAACGAGCTAGTCCCGCGCTGACCGAGCGCCCGAGGCAGGCTGGCGTCGACCGCCGTTGAATGCGCAACGCGACGACATGTGTGCGTGCTGTGAGAAGTTTCCTTTCTCCGGTCAAGGCGCCGCCTGCGGCGGCGCGAACTCGCCTGACGTCGCAGCTCACC
>JALZHU010000309.1 GCA_030860695.1 Actinomycetota bacterium | reverse complement strand
CGCTCCCGCTCCGCTCCGCGAGCGCGCCGGGCGGCTGGCGCGCGACAAGGTGGGGCCGGATGTGAATGTTGTTGTGGTTGCGTCCGGGAGAGGGAGGCGCGCATTGTGCGGAGCCGCCCCCCCAGCGTCCAGCCCGCTGCGCGTCCCGATCCGTCCGGCCCCTCCGCGCGTCGATAGTTGGATAGTGATCGTTACCGTGACAAGCGGGTCACGTCCGGAGGGGCCGGACGGATCGGGAGTAAACGGCTGGACCCTGGGGCCCCTACGACTCCTCGGCCGGCTATCGCCGGCAGGCCAGGGGGCCTGCCGCAGGTGATACGCGCCTCCCTCCCCCTCTATTTGCAAGAACATGTTGTCCTGTGGAATCCGATTCCTGGCAGCTACGTCAAGCGCACCTCAACGGGGCGCGAGAAACCGGACCCGCGTTTTTAAGGTTTTAATGTTCCGGAAATCAGCTCTCCACGTTTTCTCTCTTCGCGTAAATTCCTTTTTTAACTTTTTTAGATTTAACTTTTGTACTTTTGTTTTATTGGAGCTTTGCGGTGCAGGTGGGTCGGCGATCGCAGCGGATTCCTGTGACTCGGCCGGTGGCGCGAGGTGATCCTGCAGGGCGGCGTGTCTGAACTGATACACCGGTCCCACGACCCGTAGCAACCCGAGCCGGTACGCATCATCCAGAAACCGCATTAGGGAAAATGGCAAACGGCGACGCACCCCCATCCATAGCGACACCACAACGAAGGAAAGCCAGCAGGTCTTCGTCACCAACGGGCCGAATACCAGCCCGAGCGGCAGCCAGAGCACCAATGCGAACAAGCCGAACCCCAGCGCCGTCATCAGCTCGCTTGGCCGCTCCATTAGAGCGAACAGTCCGGACCCCAGCCCAACCAGCAATCCAACCATGCTTATGACGAGGATCGTAAGCCGTCCATCTCCACGCTGACTCTCGGTGGGGGAGCTTGCTCGCTGCGCGCTGTTTGGGTTGGCCATAAAGCCGATCAATCCGATCACAAGACCGAAAACCAGCCCAAACACTAGCGCGACTAACGGCCCGACTGGCAGCGCGGCATACGTCACCCAGGCCAAGACCCCAGCCATCAGCCCAACCATCAGCTTGTCTGCGGGCTGCCTCGAACTGAATTCCGTTATACAACTACGCAGCCGGAAGTCGATATGTGATGGCGCATCACAGGCACGGGCAATCAGCCCACCGAACGATCCACACGGTAGCCCGATTACCAGCCCAAACAACAGCCCGGACATCAGCCCTTCTATTGGATCATATCTCAGTCCGATTAGCAGCCCGAACATCAGCCCGGACATCACACCGAACACTAGGCCGAACACCAGTCCGGCCTGGCGGACGGTAAAGGTGTGGAGGGCAAGCTGCCACCATCGCCAGTCGCGGGTCTGGGCGTCGCGAAGTTCGATGGCCAGGGTGGTCAACCACCGCCGGAGCTGGTCAGGATCGTAGCGACGTTTCGGCCGTAGCGAATCCTGGCCGCTGAGCAGCGGCAGGCGACTACGTACCGTGACCGGTATCAGCTCGTCGAGGAGGTGGTATTGGATCGTGGCCGCCTCAGGGTATCGGGTGGGGTCAATCAGGGGCTGGGGGTCGCGGCGGCCGTCGATGTACACAGTGCGCAGCAGCCACAGTCCCAGTGGGCTGGCCACAACCACGGCCAGTGTCCCCGCCGTACCCGCCCGCAGAGCGGTGAGGACCGCCTGCCAGGAGTCACCTGGTCGCCGGGGCAGTAGACCCTCCAGGTATCTGGCGGCCTCACTCGCGGTCAGTGGTTCGGGTTCAATGACCGCGGCCGCAGTGAGCACGTCCCAAGTGCGCATCGTCTCGGTGTATTCGGTGGTGCGGCTAGTCAGGATTAGACCGGTGTCCGAGTGCAGCGACGCGTTGAGCGCCTCGATCACCTCCCCGCGGCGGTCCGTGGGGATCTCGTCCAACCCGTCCAGCACCGGCAGAAGTTGTCCCTGATTGGCCAGCCGCTGGGCAGTATCAGGCCCGAACGCGCGTAGATTCGGGTAGGTCAGGATGAGCTGAGTGGCGAGCCAATCATGCACCCGCGGCTGGGTGTGAGGGTCCCAGCTGGCTAGCGAGAACAGCACCGGTATTGGCTCCCCCGGCTGCCACCCCTCCAGCAGCTGCAATAGCAGCTGCACCGCCAGGGTGGTCTTGCCCGACCCGGGACCACCGATAATCACAAGTCGGTGTCGGCGCAACTTCCGGAACTGATCCGTCAAGGCCACTATCCGATCACTCCACCCGGAAAATCGCAGCTGGGCCGACGCGATGTGGTCGTCGTGGTCCATCATTTCCGGCTCCGACAACCGCCACCGCACCGGCATCGGGTCTGGATCACCCAGCGACCGGGCTTCCGCTTCTTTACGCCACTGTTCACGCACCGCGGCCTGAAGCTCCTGCGCGGCTTGCGTCACCCGATCTGATGTAGCTGGTTGCGTGGTAGCGGTGCGCTGTCTCAACCACCACGTCACGAGAGTGACAAACAAGCCCGCGATGGTCACACCCGTGCCAAGCACCGAGGCCCAGGTATTCACCCTGTCCGCACTTTGCGTGACGAGCACCACGGCCAGCAACACCAAGCCCGCGAGCAACCCCAACACACCAGCTCCAAACACCAAACTCAACACACGGTTCCCGCGGCGGCCAGAGTGCACGTGACGATTGTGCCGTCACTACGTGCACCTGGTCCAAAACAACAGGTGAGCCACGGGTTGGGACCTGATCGGCATTTGCTGTCGCGATGGGTGAGCGAGATGGGTCAGGCAGCCTGGATGGGGGTTGAAGCGCACGGTGTAGCCAGGGTGTTGGCTTGGCGGATCGTCACCCCTTCCGTTTACTTCCGTCAAACCACCCGACTTGACCGCCTAAGACCCGGTTCCAACCGGCAGTCACCGTTCGTAGTACCTCCAAGTAACCGGGAATTTTGGGGCCTATCAGGCAGCAAGTCACACGGTCGATCTTGAAACCTGAGGTTCTGGGTTCCAGTCTCCAGGGAGCCCACTGATCGGACACGTAACCTGCACCCACATCGAGGTCGCCCACGTAGGAGCCATGTAGCAACGATCTCCGACCGCCGCGATCCCGCGCACGCTTCGCCACCACATCGGCACAGGTGATTCGACTAGCGCACACCACCGCACACGGTCTGCCCGGGGTTTGGGACCGAGGGGTCCCGTACTGCAGCGGAGTACAGCAACCGTGGAACCCGAGTCAGGCTCCGACGGACTGCGCCAGGCTTGTGACGAGCGCATGAGACTCCACCCAACCTTGTTGCGCACAGTTCACACCGAAGGGATCCCCGCACTAAGAACCGTTCGTGATTGCAAAGGAATCCGTGGATCCGTGCGATCTTCCATCCAACCACGCGCGAGCCGCGAGAAGGCGGCCATGGAGTTCAGCTACGGTCATGAAGAAGGTGTCTTCTCCCTCACGTTGGGGGATCGAAAAATATATCTGCTTACCCCCGCCCTCAATTCCATGCACAATGAATGGCTTCAACACTTCCGGCTGAGCTGGTACATCGATCAACAGTATTTGCCCACCGTCCCCTGCGCTCGCCCTTTCGACATGTAAATCCACAATAGCTGGATAGATATACTGTCGAAGCGTCTTAATAATCTGACGATCCAATGCTCCTACTGAAAAACCGCACAAACGTCGGATGATATCGTGGCCGCCTACACGCTTAGTATCCGCTCCAATCAGAATCATCCCGCCGCTCGACGTGTTCGCCATCGCACCAACATCCTTGGCAAGTTCGAGCTTTGCGGAAAGGTCATCTAATTTTTTCGGGCGCTTAGCCTCAAGCAAGGAGCCCTCTGAGAGACCAATTAGTGCCGAAGCGCGCCCCGCTCGGACTAAGGCCCGTAGAGCGGCGTGATCCAAAGATCCTAATCGGAATGCTTGGACCACCGCGGTAACGTCTTTAGCAAACTCGCACGCTTCGGAAATCGTGGCATCTATTACTGGATAAAAAAATGATACTTCCCATAAATGGGGCAAGTTGGTGCGTGCTGGTAAAAGATACTCTAATTTACAACCTCTCTCTTTTCCCCAACTGCCAAGGATATCCTCCATCTCTGGCCACTCTAAGTAAGCGGATTCATTGAACACTCCTGCGCGGACCCAGAGGTTTCCGTCGAGTGTTACGACGAGCTGGACATCACCAGGACGGAACAGTGCATCATTAATCTCTTGCTCGAAGTACTCTTTTGCGGTGAAACTTATGTCAATAAACAATGCCGGAGGATCTTCGGATGACTTTTCCGACCACTTAATCGCGGCATCAAAGTCGGCCGCCATTGCGACAAGATCTCGTATCGCAAAGTCTTGCAAGACATCGAAAGATCCATAGGCAAAGCCTTCCGACTCCCACAGTAAGGCGGCGTGCGTACCTACATAAAGGACACCGCGGCCACGGCGCACATCGGCATCGATAAACCAGGCTCCCGACATCGGGGTCACCCTTCTCCTTCCAGGCTGGATCTTGAGACAACACTGCTCAGCAGTCACACCACTACCCTGGATGCACCAGGCAAGTCACGCCCTAGCCCAGCAGCCGGGCTCCGACCTGCTTGGTATTGAGAGTGATGGCAGCAAAACGGAAGCGCACGCTTCACCTCTGGTCGGTACGCCACCGTATTCATCAATCAGTCCGCACTTCGCCCACTAGCATAAACACCGTCTAACGCGATCTGCCGCCCACCACGATCAAGATTGATACAGTATAGGTCCTTCCACGCAGACCACGCTTGATGCCAGTTAGTTATAGGCCCGACTGGCCCCGCAAATACCTCTTCGGACGCAGCGAGCGCTGAGATGATCTTCCGCTTGGTGCTGCGGACATCGTACACCGGTACCTGACGCAGTTGATCATACGGGACACCGAAGGAACGCAGAGGGAACAAACTCTCCAACAACCTCCAGCACCAGGCCGTCCGGCCTGACACATACGCCCAGGTGACGACATACGCAACAACGCTGCCCGGTACCACATAGCGACTGGAAGCGGCCTTCACACCGAAGCGGCCACACGGCCTGGCCCCGGATCGATTGAAGATCCACACTTACCAATGACAGCTGCTGCCTGACTCGGCTGAACTCGTCACGTAACGCCACACCGCTGTTACGTTCGCTGTTACAGTAAGTTACAGCGCCGCGTTGCCGAATTAGCCTCTAAGGGAATCAAGGCGCCGCCGCAGGCAGCGCGGACGTAGCTGAGTTCGTCGTCCTACTCGCGTGCTCACCGGGCCGGTCCCGCTCGCTGCGCGCGGCCTGACGGCCGTGCTCGCGCGGTCCGGCCCGGCGGGCGACGATGGTCGCGCCAACGGGTGCCTCAATGGTCCAGGCATGAGGGAAGCCTTGTGCCGCCGATGTGCGTCACTGGCTTGAATCCGGCATCTTAGCACCAGTTGCGTCCCAGGTAGCTGCCTCAGCTTGGAACGTTTCAGCCCACTTTGTGAGGCCGATCGCGGTGTAGATGTGGATCGCCTCAGCCATTTTCGAAACAGCATCCGAGTTTTCACCAGCAGCGATTGCCCGCCGGGCTCGTGCGACGAGGGTATTAGCCTCGCCGAGCTGGGCGCCGATCTGGCGGTAGACCGGCAGCGCCTGCTCGTAGCGCTCAGCGGCCTCCTCGTAGCGGTCCTGCTGCAGCGCCACGTCACCCAGCGCCTTGATCACATTAGCCTCGCCGAGCCGGTCGCCGATCTGGCGGTAGACCGGCAGCGCCTGCTCGTAGCGCTCAGCGGCCTCCTCGTAGCGGTCCTGCTGCAGCGCCACGTCACCCAGCGCCTTGATCACATTAGCCTCGCCGAGCCGGTCGCCGAT
>JALZHU010000308.1 GCA_030860695.1 Actinomycetota bacterium | reverse complement strand
CCCAACGGCCCCGCAGACACTCACGGACCACCACCAGACCAAGTGCGACGTATCCGCCTGCTCGGAGGCTTGATCAACGAATATGAGCAGGTCGCATGACGGAACCGAGGTTTTCGGCACCCACAGGTTCGCAGCCACGCTTCTCCCGGCCATGAATGGATGTGAGTTTCGTTCAGCATGTCGGGCGTTCTCGTTTCACCTGGCGTCCCTGTCTGCTTCGAGGCAGTTCACCGACACGGCAGTGCCCACCTTGACGCTTGCCTGTTTGTAAGCAGCCACCATGGTCATCTCCACCCTTTACCTACCCGAAACAGCCGCCGACGTCCGGCACCAGCACGTACTGTCAAGAAGTGTCTGCGCTGGCCAGACGAAGTGTTCCGTCATAACCGACACCATCCGGTAGTGGCTTCTAGTAATCGCTAGTTGACAGGTGAACGGGTGCGTAGGCTGTTTGACGGCTTCTTGTCCTTACTGACTGACAGATGTGCCTTCCGTCGTGACACAAGTCCTTCGATCCGTGCCGTTATGACGAGTCACTCCGGGCTCTCAGGGTGATCAGTAACGAAACGCGCTCCACCTTCAGGCTAACTCGCACACGACCCGCCGCCATGCGGCTGTGTCTGAAAGGATTTATCGAGGTCCCCACGGATGATCGACACGTCGACCGAGATCGGCGAGGAGTATGTCGAGCGTGTCAAGATCTGCCCATCCGTTGATGGCCACGATACCGTCGTCCTGGACGCGGACCTCCACGCGGTCAGAGGCCAGTTCCTCAAGGACACCTTATACAGAAGGCTCCGATGCCGCCCGAACACCGCCTGCGGCGACAGCGACCGCACGGTCGACAAGGTGAGCGGATAGACCAGCCTGCTCACCGTGCCAGCGCACCCATTCGGGCAACAACGCCTTCACCGCGACGGTAATCGGATCGTCAGGGATGCAATCGTTGATCAACGCGAGCTGGAACTCAACTCGATGCGGCGAGACCGCATGCCAGGTGTCAGGCAGGGTGCCCTCCATCCACTCCTGGGCCAGCGCACCGACGGCCTCCGGATCGGGCTCGCTACCGTGCCGCCGCACATACCAGCCGGTGAACGACCCGATCATCGGATCCGTGTCGAGGCCGTGGTACAACGACTTCGCCTCCGGCAGTGACATTCCGCGCCTCCGCAGCGCCTCCATGAGATCGTGGATCCGCCGGCGCGCCCGAAACCAGTTATCCAGCACCGTCCGCGACTCGGTCCCCCGGAGAACATCTTCTCCGGAATCGCAATGAACAAGGCAAAGCAAGCGATGCGCCGACTCGACCCGCACCGGCCGTGCGTCCTCCGCCGTATCACCCACACGCGCTCGCCACGCGGTGGCCGCTTGCTGCACGTCGTCGAAGACACCCGCATGGACGATCTCGACGAACCCACACGCGTCGATGTCGAACAAAAACGCCGAACGGTCCACCCCATCGGGATAGGAAAAACCCGCGATCACCGCGATGCGCGCACCGTAGGCGTCGCGCATCTCCCACACCTCACCACTGGCCGTGATCCGCGCCAACTGCCGCAGCCAGTTCGGCTGCTGTCGCACCGCCGCATCACCCCGCAACTCCTCCCTCGCCCGACTCAACGCCGTCTGCGCTCTGGACTGCAGCGTCGGTGACCCGATCGAGGTCAGACCGTGCAGCAATCGCCACGGTGGCTCCCACGCGCCGTCCCCGCTGCCCACCTCCTCCCGGATCCGCACGGTCGCGGCCTCCGCGAGCTCCTCAAACCACCAGCTAAACCACAACCCTCCACGTTCCTCACGCACGACGCGGTACAGCTCGGCGCCCACCAACTCCGCCGTCGCCTGTTCAAGCTCCCGAGGCCCCCGCGCCGCCATCACGACGCCAGCCCGATCAAGGACAGCCTCGCTTGACGAATCGAACCACGTTGGCCGCTGCGGCGGACCCAAAAGCGACGGCATCGCCGTGAGCGCCGAGCGCGGTGAACCTGTCTGCATGCCATAGGTGCGACGGCGTGCAGCACCCCGCGAACCGGAGGTGGTCTTACCCTTCTTGCTCTTGCGACCACGAGACACCGGCGACATGCGCAGGATGGTAGGGCTGCGCGGTGGCCACCGCACGCTGGCCCTGACCACGGTGATTTCGCAGGTCACTACGTAGCATATAAACAAGGCTTGACCCCCACGTGACCGTGTTTCGGTGGGTGCAACGGTTCGCTTCGCTGTTCATCGACGCGGCACGGCCGTGCCGGCACGCCCCCGGGGATTGGTGGTTCGTCGATGAGACATACGCCAAGATCGCTAGTCGATGGGTCTACCTGTACCGCGCGATTGACCAGTTCGGGCCATTGACGTTCTGGTCTCCGACAAGCGAGACCTGGCGGCCACCCGCCGGTTCTTCACCTGCGCCCTCGAGCACGGCTCACGATCCACTGAGGTGACCACCGACCGCGTGCCCGGGCATTGATGCCCCTATGGATGTCAAGCCACTGATCTCTCGACTTCGGGTGGGGACGTGATGATCTGATAGATCTCGCGGGCGATGTTGTGGGGCTCGAATACTCGATGCAGCATCCTAACCTGCGGTCCTCGTGTTCCGGTCGGTCATGGATGATCGTCGGATGTTGCTGTTGTCGATCTTCTATCAGCTGGTGCGCTGGCTGCTCGGTCTGACCGCTGTGCTGGTGCGGCGAGACCTGAGCAAAGATGCCGAGCTGCTGGTGTTGCGGCACGAGAACACCGTGTTGCGCCGACAGACTCCCGGGTTCGCTACAGGCCCGTCGACCGGGCATGGCTAGCCGCGCTGTCCCGGCTCGTGCCCTGTCGCCGCTGGGCTGAGGTCTTCCCGGTCACTCCCGCCACGATCCTGGCTTGGCACCGCAAGTTGGTCTCGCGGAATGGGACTACTCGGCACGTCGCCGACCCAGGCGTCCCCCGACCGCAGCAGCGATCACAAGACTGGTGATTCGCATGGCAGCCGAGAATCCCACCTGGGGACATCGGCGCGTGCAAGGCGAACTGGTCCGGCTCGGCCATCACATCGCCGCCTCCACCGTGTGGCAGATCCTGCATGACGCCGGCCTCGGTCCCGCACCGCGCCGGTCAGGCCCAACCTGGCGCCAGTTCCTCACCGCCCAGGCGAAGGCCGTCCTGGCCGTGGACTTCGTGCACGTGGACACCGTGCTGCTTCGACGGATCTACGCACTGATCGCGGTCGAGCACGGTTCCCGCCGGGCACATCTGGCAGGAGTGACCGCGCATCCGACCGGAGCGTGGACCACCCAAGCCGCCTGCAACCTGCTGATGGACATCGCCGACCGCGCCACCAGCGTGACGTTCCTGCTCCGAGACCGCGATTGCCGGTTCACCAGCGCGTTCGACGCGGTCTTCACCGCAGACGGCATCCGGATCCTCACCAGCCCACCTCGAGCGCCTCGGGCGAACGCGATCTGCGAACGCATGGTCAGAACCCTGCGCCGCGAGCTGCTCGACAGGGTTCTGGTCGTCAACGAACGCCACCTGCACCGGATCCTCACGATCTATCTGCACCACTTCAATAACGCGCGGCCACACCGAACGCTTGGGCAACTCGCACCGGTCCAGGCCGAAACCCAGCCTCCACCAGTGATCAACCTCGCCGATCACCAGGTGCGCCGCAGACCGATTCTCGGCGGATTCACCAGCGAGTACCAGGTCGCAGCATGATCGATCGAATACCGTAAATTCACAGGTCAAGCACAGAACCCTATATTCGAGCCCCACAGGCTCCAGTAGACGTGAGTTCGCGTCACACGTGGTGTCACGCCGCTGAGCCGGGCTGTGATCTTCTCCCCGCTGTAAAGAAGGCCTTCCCCGCGTGGGTTTCCACCGCGGCGCACCAGCTCCGGTGTTCGTCCCAGAGCACAGGCTCATTCAGTCACAGGAAGCGGCGCAACGCTGGGGTTGACCGGTCGCCAGTCGACCATGAGGAGGGTCGCGTCATCTTGAAGCAAACCTCCTTGGTGCTCGAGAACGTCGTGGGCCAGCCGACGCAGGGTCTCCGGCGCTGGCAGGCCATCGGCGCCGCTGCGTTCGGCGAAGTCAATCAGCCGGTCGGTTCCGAAAGACCGACCACGGGCATCGCGGGCTTCGGTGATGCCGTCGGTGTAAAGCAGCAGCCGGTCGCCCGGCTCGAGATGTTCGCGTACGACTTCGGCGTCGCGGCCGGACACGCCCAGAGGTGTCCGACGGCCATACTGAAGTGTTTTCACGGTCCTGTTCGCGCGCAGCAGCAACGGTGGGGGATGCCCGGCGACGAGGTAATTCAGCTCACCGGTGCTGGTGTCCAAACGTGCCAGGACCGCAGTGACAAAACGGGCGCCCGGACCGTGGGTGATGATCTCGACGTCGGCGCGGCGCGCAATCACACTAAGATCGCGCTCGCCGCTGCGGCGGGCGTGGCGAATCGCGGCGAGGGCGACGGCGGTGGTCAGACCGGCTTGTAGGTCGTGGCCAACGGCGTCGAAGAGTCCGCAGAACGCCACCTGTTCATCGACGGCGTAGTCGAAACCGTCGCCTCCGACCCGGTCGTGTGGTTCGAGCACTGCGGTGATGACCAAGTCGCGGGAGGTGAAGGTAAGCGGCGGAAGGAGCTGCCAGAGCAGCTCAGCAGCCACGGTCAGCGGTGTGCTGCGGCGGATGACGTTCAGGACGTCGCCGTAGGCGGACTTGGTGGCCACGAGATGGCCGGCCAGCCCGGCTACTACTGAGCACCGCTGACGCAACCCGGGGTCGTCACCGTCGGCTCCACCCGGCAACCCTAGGCGCAGCACGCCGAGCCGTTCGGTTCCATCGACCATCGGAATCCACAGCACCACGCCCGCGTCGGGATCGGTACCGGCGAGGACCTTGATGAACTGGAATGCACGTCCGGCCAGGCTGCCTTCAACGGGGACCGGCCCCCTGTCGTCTTTTGGAACCGGCCAGAGTGTCCGTTGAGCAAGGTCAACCAGATACATCTGCGTCGTCATCCCCACCAGACCCACCGCCTCAGCGATCACCCTGGGTAGATCATTATCCGAGGCAGTGTGGCTTTCCTCGATGATTTGGGCCACGACCCGCCACCACTGGGACTGCTCCAGCTCCGAATCCACTGTTCAATCCAACAGCGTTCGCGGTGCTAGATCAACGCGGGGCAGCGTTACCGCCCCTACCCCACCGCCCCGGGAACGTGATGTGCTCGGTTAAGTCCGCCGGTGGATCGAGGTGTAAGAGTGACGTGGACGCAGTGATCCGGCGACCACGTCCCTGTTCTGGGGGCGGGGTCGGTTGTCGGCGGCGTGAGTCTGCACACGGCGGGCATCGAGGTGCGAGTCGTCGACGCGGCACAAGCTGCGGGTGCTCGGGTCGGCATCAAAACTCCCGCACGATCCTCCTGCACGCCACCCGCGAGCTGGTCGAGCTAGCGGCCCACCGGCATCCCGCCCCAGGGCTGATCTATCACGACCGCTTCGACAGCCGCATCTGCAGTGAGCCCAGGGGCCTAGCCGCCGGCTACCGCTGGCTGCAGTACTCGATCCATCGAGACGAGCTGCAGATGATGTCGCTGCACGCGGGTCTGTCATCCCTGTAGGAGCGGGGCCGTGTCTAGCGGTTGGGGGGTTTTGGTTTGGTTTTTTGACGTGGTTGTGCTGTGTGGGTGCCCACGGTGGGGCCGCGCGTGGTGAAGGGCAGGGCTGTGGCCTGCCCGTAATGCCGCCCGGAGGGGCCGTAGGCGGGCACGACATCCCATCAGCTGTCCCCTTCTCCCACGCCACCGGCCAGGGGCACGATCTCTACTTAGGACTCCATCCAGGCGTCCGGGCTCGAGGAGTGCTCACCCACCGACGGCCACCGGGACG
>JALZHU010000503.1 GCA_030860695.1 Actinomycetota bacterium | reverse complement strand
CCTTGATCACTCCACCTGACGAACCCGACGATCATAGCGCGGACCTATCCCGGTAGCTGCGGATCAATAGGCGGATAAGCGATCCAGCACAGTCGACCGGCCTCTTCATCCCGAACGCGCGTAGAGCGTGATGACCAGTATCAACGGGTGCCGTCACATGCTCGTGGGTCGCCACGTCAGGTGCTCTGGTAGCAACCCGTGCCGGCCGGTTGCTGACTTTTTGCTGACTCCGTTCAGCTTGGTCGCGCTGGCCGAACTTCCACGAACTGGAGCTGCTGTGTTCTGCCTAAGGACGGTACCGAGGCTGCCGGGACTAGTTGTGGATGGGCGGAGCGGACCAGGCGCGGGACCTGGTTTGGCGCTGGATGAGTCAGTGAGATCAGGGGGCGCATCCGCCCTCTGATGAGGCGGCCGAGGGCTGGTGCTGGAACACCGACACCCGGCCTTGATCGCCAACCCTGTAGAGAGGGTGGAGACCCGATGCCAGACCCTATGCACCTCGATTCAGACCGGCTCCGGGTGGTGCTGGATCACGGTGAGGTGGTGGAGCTAGACGGCGGCACACTGGTTCTGGAGGGCCAGGAATCCCCGAGCGTGGTGCTCCGGCTGGCGCCCTGGCGTGCTCGGTCGGTTGCTCGGGTGCTCGCGGAATGGTCGTCGGTGTCGCGGATCTTCCACCATCCGACCCGGCCCCATTTGGAAGAGCTGGAGCTGTCGTGGACGCTGGAGTTGGCCGCTGCGGTGCTTGGTTGCGGCGATGAGCCGAGCTTGCGGTCCCCTCGCGGCACACGCGTCATCTCCAATCGGCAACGCTTGGCCGCTGTGGCAGTCCTGGGTGAGCGTGAGATGCACCTCTCCGCGGTGCAGCGACTCGCTCTGGTCGATGCCGCCGCGTGGTGGCTCTCGGAGCCCAACGGCGGCGAGGAACTTGCCTACGCTTTGCTTGCTGCGAGCTGTTCGGCGGAGGTCACCACGGAACACGTTTACCTCGCCCTGATCACTCCATCCGAAGAATCAGACGAAGACGGCGAGACTCCTTCTTCGTAGCTGCCGGTCTACAGACTCCAGCGCGTACCGAAGGTCCAACTCGCCGTGCAAAGGAGCGGGCTGTAACGCGGTGTGAGCAAGGGTATGATGCGTTGTCAGTGAGATTCTCTCCGGTATACCGGTAGTTGCCCCTGCGTAGACGGTGGCCACGGCAGGGTCGAACCGTCGACCTTCCGATTTTCAGAAGTTTGGATGATAGTTCGCCAAATACCGTCAACGTCCGCGACGTGCATCGCCGCATCGATTTTGAATACTGATGAACGTAGGCGAACGTAGACGGATGAGACCAAGATGAGACCACTAACTACCTCGGCACCACGGGCGCCTGGGGTTCGTCCTTGTGGACCGGTAGCCAGCTGTCAGCGCCCACAACTCAAGGGAGAACACTGCACCCTGCCGTATCAAAGATCACACTAACTAACTTCTAATTAATTGCCCACATGGTGCAGGTAGCCTCCCAGCCTGATGGCCGACAAGATCCCCTCAGCCCAGCACCCGTCCGGTCGTCATCCACCTACAGGCATGACCCCGCACCGGAGCTTTCGTCGAGTCCGAGTAAAGCGCTCGGCGGCAGCTCAGAGAAATCCCCGTCTCCCCCATGGTGACGGCCGGACTGCCCTTCCCCGTTCGGCCGTCACCGTCTATTCGAGTCAAGCGCCGATGAGATCACCTGCCAGGTGTGAAGCGCCTTTGGCCGGTTGGCGAAGCGGCTGTGTGAGTAAGGAGGGTAATGGGCATGTTGCGAAGCGCCATGGTTGGAGCTGCTGCATTGGGGCTGGTTGGCGTGGGTGTGCTCGGTGGCTGTGGGCGGGAGCCGGCGACTGGCGGGGCGTCGGCAGTTTCCCCGGCGCCGAGCTCCAGCACGGCGGTCGATGGCCTGGGCAGCTCGTTGCCGGCACCGGTCGGGCCGACCGTCCGCATGATCACCATCACGGTGCGCGGTGGGCAGGTCAGCGGGGAGACCGGCCGGGTGACTGTGCCAGTGGGTACCCCAGTCGCCTTGTCTATTACTAACGGGGCTGCGCCCCAGCCCGCCGAGACGTGTGGTGGGGCTCCGGTCGGAGCGGTGCGGTGACACGCTGTGCCCCGGTATGAACCGCCCGTTGGCGGTGGGTGGCCTTGCGGCCTGTGTCC
>JALZHU010000307.1 GCA_030860695.1 Actinomycetota bacterium | reverse complement strand
TCGAGCGAGCGGGGGACTCGGGCTGGGTGACGGCAGTGCAGTGGCACCCGGAGGTGACCGCGGCCCAGGACCAGGCCCAGCAGGCCCTGTTCGATGCCTTCGCTGAGCAGGTGAAAGGCAGGGCGGCTCGGCCCGCACGCCGCCGCGCGGGGTCCGGTCATGCCAGACAGCCTGCCCCCGTGCACCCACGGCCCGGGGGTGATGTCGGCCTTTCGTGACAGTTTCTGCGAGTAGCACATCCGCTGGCGGTCTGATGCAGGAAACTCAATGTGGAGTTCCTGAGGATCACCTCGCGCATGAGCATGGGCAGCAGTCAAAGCAGACCTACTTCGCAGCTGGGGATGGTCGAGCTCTGGTGCGGGGCTTGTCTTTGCTGGGATTTTCATCGGGCGGGGCCTCCGGAATGCCTTTGCCCAGCATCGGGATGGGCTGCGGCGTGCCGCTGACCGGGGCGAGCGCTGCCTGGCGGCGACCCACCTCGGTCAGCCGGCTGGCAAGGTCGTGCATCGGTATGGCGATGTCGGGCGGGTAGGCGTCAGCCTGGAAGTCATCGATCAGCGCAGCGGTGTCCTGGTTTAGCGGCCGGCGCCGGATCAGCTGTCTGGGTGTGGGCGAGCAGCCCTGGCAGTGGCTTGAGTCATTGCCGGGTGGACGGCCGAAGGGTTTGAGTTCTGAGGGGTTGGGTAACTGCGGGCGACCGTGCGGTCACAGATCGGTGGTCGGGAGCCGGTGCCAGGCTGTCCGGGAAGCTCGGCGTCTCCAGCGGGCGCCACCACGGTAGGGAAAGGAGCTGGGGATGGCGCAATTACCGAGCACCCTGGGCAGGGCAGGACTGTTGTCCTCCGACGTCCTGGAGCTGCAGGTGACCGAACACGGTCCGCACGCTCGGGTGGTCACCGTAGGAGGCGAGATTGATGCCCTGACCGCTCCCGGTACTGGGCGCGTTGCTGACCGCCGCCCAGCTAGCCGCTGCCTCACTGGTGGTGGACCTTGACAGGGTGCGATTTTTAGGGTCCGCCGGGTTGTCTGTGCTGCTTGCCGCCAATGAACTCGCGACCCGGGAAAACCGCTACCTATGGTTGGTGGTTCACCGCCGGGGAATGGCCAATCGAGCCCTTGAGGCAACCGGTCTGGATGAGCGGTTCAATGTCGCCGAGACCGTGGCGGCCGCATTGATTAACTCCCTGTGACGGCCTGACTCATGTGTCACTCCGGGAGGCATACGCGCTGTTGACTCGGCACGATACCCGCACGGTTGCCACCGCTGGCGGCCTGTGGGCCGCGCGGGACTACGCCTGGCACCGGAGCGAGTGCGGGTGCCTGGGGGTGCTGGTGGCTCCGGTCGCATCCGCCGTGACTCTAGGAGAGGATCCACGCATGCAGGTGCTGGTGGCTGGCTCGTCCGGATTTGTGGGCAGGCGGCTGTGTCCCGCACTGGAGGAGGCGGGGCACGCGGTGCGGGCGATGACGCGGCGACCCGAAAACTACCGCGGTGCGGGCGAGGTGGTGCGCGGCGACGTGCATGACGCCGGTTCGCTGAACGTCGCTCTCGCCGGTTGTGATGCCGCCTACTACCTGGTGCACTCCCTTGACGACGCTAACTTTGAGCAGCGCGACGCCGAGGCGGCGCGTACCTTCGCTCGCGCCGCGGCCGAAGCAGGGCTGCGCCGGATCGTCTACCTCGGGGGCCTCGGCGACGACGCCGACGACCTGTCCGCCCACCTGCGCAGCCGCCGCGAGGTGGAGGAACTGCTCGGGACTGGTGGTGTGCCGGTCACCACGCTGCGGGCCGGGATCATCGTGGGCCACGGCGGCATCTCCTGGGAAATGACCCGTCAACTGGTGGAGCGCCTGCCAATCATGATCACGCCACGATGGGTTCGGACGCGGACCCAGCCGATCGCGGTGGTCGATGTAATTCGTTATCTCGTCGGTGTGCTTGAGGTTCCCGAAGCGGCGGGGCGCGCGTTCGACATCGGCGGCGCGGATGTTTTGGCCTATGTGGACATGATGCGCCGGGTAGCAGCGATCCAGGGCCGGCCCCTGCTGGTGGTGCCCGTGCCCCTCCTCTCACCGCAACTGTCTTCGGTCTGGCTGTCGCTGGTCACCGACGTGGACGTGCAGACCGGCCGCTCGCTCGTCGACTCGATGACCAATGAGGTAGTGGTGCGCGACGACAGTATCCAGCGGTTGATTCCCTTCGAGCCCATGGACTACGACGACGCCGTACTTCAGGCCCTCGGTGAGCGAGCCAAGGCGGAGCGGGCCAAAGCGGCACGGGCCTCATGACCAGCACCGTGCACAACTGGCGCCGGCGCCAGGAGCGACTGGTGGCGGCGCTGCCCTCCTCGTTGGTGGACAAGGTCCCCTGGGACCGCGGCGAGTCCGACATCGTGCTTCATCGTCGTCGTCGGGTCGTCGCCGGGGTGTCCCTGGCTGGCGCGGGGCTGCTGGGCATGTCTTTGTCGACGAAACCAGGCTCGCCGCAATTCTACGGCCTGACACTCGGTGTGGCCGCGACCTGGATCGTGGGCGGGCTAGGGTCCGGCCCGCTGCACCTAGGCTGGAGGCAGCACCGCGATCACACCCTGCGCCGCCCGATGATCACCCCGGTACTCACGGGGGTGGGCGCGTTCGCGGTTTTCTATGTGTGCGCACTCGCTGCCCGGCACGTCCCGGTGCTAGACAGGGCGCTCTCAGGGGTTCTGCAGTACGCCCGCCAGGGATCGAGCCCCTTCGTGTTGCTCATCACCCTGGCCAACGGCGCCGCCGAGGAGGTCTTTTTCCGCGGGGCCCTGTACGCCGCCGCCGGCAAGTACCCCGTCACCCTGTCCACCACCGTGTACTCGCTTGCCACCACCGCGACGCGCAACCCGGCGCTGGTCCTCGCCTCGGCCGTGATGGGTACTCTGCTCGGTCTGCAGCGCCGGGCCACCGGCGGAATCCAGGCGCCGATGCTGACCCACCTGACCTGGTCGACGCTAATGTTGCACTTTCTGCCCTCGCTGTTTTGCGGCGACCCAGCGACCAGGCCGCCGCGCGCCTGGAGCTAAAACCTGGACCTTGAGCGCACTCGAGGCCGGAGGATCGACTCGCGACAGCTAGAGACAAGATACTGACAACGAAGTCGGGTAGGCGGGGCGCATTACTGCACCCCGCCCCCCTCAGAACCGGACATGCGGTGCTAGCCGCATCCGGCTCAAGCAAGCCCCGGAGGGCGGTTCAGGTGCGTGAAGATGCCGGTGTCTGCTGCCGGTGTTTCGCTGCGTGACCTGACGCACGCTGATCAGCGTGTTGGACCAGGATCGCAGCATCATCTTCTGCAAGGACCTGACCTTAGCCAGGTCCTTTTCCTGCACCGCCTTGAAGATTCTGCGCCACAGCCGCCGTACGTTGTCCTCGTGCAGCCGCCAATTGATGGCGTCCCACTCCAAGGTCACGTCCTCGGTTCCGTTCACCGTCATGGGTTTCTAAACCGTCATGGGTGTCTAACTTGTCCCTCGGTTCCGGCAGATCCGGTGCTTGGTCTTCACAGGCTCACCCGCCTCACGTCAGCCCGCTTTCGCGGCCGGGCACCAGGCCCGGTATCCGGCCGGTTATCCACGACCACCGGCTGAAGGACCAGTGATATTTGTCGCGGTTTCCCGTTGCCTTTCGGCCGCCGGCATTGGCTTCTTGGGCGTCCTGTTCCCGCCAAGGAATCCAGCTCTCCTCCGGTCGGCTTGCCGGCAACGCCCAGGCGGCGCCACCGGACCCTGACGGGGTTCCCACGTTCCACACGCATGAGATACAGCCGGGTCGGGCGTCCTCTTTACCCCGAAGGCGACGGTGTTCCTACGACCATCGGGACGTCCGTGGTCGCCGTCTGCCGCTTCACAACGGCCAGCCCCTACCACCCCAGTGCTGCTGACCGACCCGGGATGTCATGATGACGAGGCATCGACAAGGATTCAGGGTCATTCGCCCTTCCGGCCTTCCCCTCGCCTGTGACACCCGGTCGGAACGGGCGCCCTTGGGCTTTGCCCTGAGCTTCGCACCCGGCCGTTACCAGCCACGCACGTCAGGGCGGGGACAGGTCAGGAACACCGACCCGAAGTCACGTCCTCAGCCTCATCACACCGAGCCTCCAAGTAGACGAAACTTACTCATAACGTGCGACTTCGTGTCGCACCGTCCGGTCATGCCGCTGTGTGCGCGGTGAACACCGGATATGAGCGGTTAGGGATGTGTCGCGGCTGGCGTTGCCTTCGTAGCTCGTCGAGTAGGTGGCCGGCGGACACCGGCGATGTGCAGGAGGTGCTTGATACTCGTCGAGAGACTCAAGCCGTGGGCAGCGGCGAGGGATGCGGCGGTGGCGCCTTCGCGGTAGGCGGTTATCAGGTCGGCGATATCGCGCTAATCGACCGTCTCGGTGGGGCAAAGCAGCAGGTCAGCAGCTTGTGCGGAGTGCGAGTAAGCGGCAAGTACCTCCACCGATGAATGTCCAGGTTTCTGACCTGGGCGTTCACGTTTGCTGGTGTGCGAGTCCCTTCTCTTGCTGTTATGGGAAGAGAGTCGCGATCCGCATCCCGTTTGCGCCGCATGGGCCGACGGCGTCCGACCATGCCGATGACAGTGAGGTCCTTCCCTCGCATGTGATGCCGTCCAACGCATCAACTATGCAATCCGGCGGAGGTGATCTTGTTAGTGTTTAAGTAGCGGAATGCAGGCGCTGGTGGGTTGAGCCGGTCTGAACTGCTTTGCCGGCCCCGATCATCCCGGCCCCGATCATCCCGGCGACGATCAGCGCAGCGCCGTCGCGCCTGCGCATCTGAGGTTGACGGCTCAACGACCGGTCTTGCGGCCAGTAGGTTCTCCACAATGGACGGCTTGAGCACCCTTCATCCCCGAGGAAGCATCAGAATGGCACGCCGACGGCGCTGTGTTTCCACCACCATCGCGCTGTCAGCCGTATCCAGCCGCTTGCGCTGCACAGGCTCGTGGTGGCGTAGTGCGATGCCTACGTCGTTGATCTTTCTGCCTGAACGAGTTCGAGGTGGGTCTTCTGCCTGCTACTGACGAAGTCGTGCTTCCCCTGTGGTTTCGTCTGGGCGCACGGGTGCGAGGTGTGGCGGTACCGCTTGGTCTAGCGGGAATCGGCGCCGCGCTCGTCGGCAACATCGTCTTGCCAGCGGTTTGGTTTCCCAACACCGCCGCGGTGGCCCTGTGTCTGGGCGGCTTCGTCGCGCTGGTGGTGGGGATGGTGATGACCTTTATCCCCGGGGCCCCCACCGTCGCGACCCGTGCGGTGGCCTCCCCGGTGACAGGGCGATGGTTGTCCGTCAACAGTCCAGCCACCCGAGTGCCCAGCCACGGCGTGCACAGCCTTGGCCAAACCTTTGCCATCGACCTGGTCTATGAGCCGAAGCAGGGAGCCCGCCCCGCATTCGGCAAAGGCCGAAGCTTCCGGCCGTCGCAGGACTTTCCCGGCTTCGGGCAACCCCTGTTTGCCCCGGCTGCCGGCCGCGTGGTCGCGGTACGCGACTCCGCACGCGATCACCGCAGCCGATCCAGTTGGCCTGCGATCATCTACATGATGCTCGAAGCCATGATCCGGGAACTGGCCGGCCCGCGACATGTGCTCGGCAATCACATCGTGCTGGATCTTGGCGAGGAAGCCTTCGCCGCGTTTGCGCACCTGCAACACCGATCCGCCACCGTCTGCGTGGGACAACAGGTACAGGCGGGACAGCTCCTTGGTCGTTGCGGCAATACCGGTAATTCCAGCGAACCGCACCTGCACTTTCAACTGATGGACCACCCACGGGTCGTCCTTGCCGCCGGGCTGCCGTTTGCCTTCACCGACATCAGCATCAACGGCTTCGCCCTCCAGCAGGGCGTTCCGGCCACCGGCGAGATCATGCAGTCTTCTAGCGCTGGGCTGTCCGGATCACAGGCCTCAACACAATCCGACCAGCCATAACAACACGCTC
>JALZHU010000057.1 GCA_030860695.1 Actinomycetota bacterium | reverse complement strand
ACCGATGACCGTGCGCGTCCCGGCCAAGGTCAACCTGCATCTGGCCGTGGGAAACCCGCGCTGGGACGGCTACCACGAGCTGGTCAGCGTGTTTCAAGCACTGTCGGTGACCGACGAGGTGACCGTCGCGGCCACCGACACACCTGGCGTGCAGGTGTATGGCGAGGGGGCTGGCACGGTACCCACCGACCGCAGCAACCTCGCGTGGCGTGCGGTACTCCGCCTCGCCGAGCACGTCGGACGCCGGCCTGCCGTGCGGGTCGTGCTGCGCAAAGCCATCCCGGTGGCCGGGGGGATGGGCGGAGGCAGCGCCGACGCGGCGGGCACCCTGGTCGCGCTGGCCGGACTGTGGCGCCTGGATATCAGTCGCGAAGAGCTGGCCAGGCTGGCCGCCAGTGTGGGCAGCGACGTGCCGTTCGCTTTATGTGGCGGCACCGCGTTGGGCACCGGGCGCGGTGAGTCCCTGGTGCCGGTGCTGACCCGGCACACTTTCCACTGGGTGATCGCGCTGGACCACCGCGGCCTTGCCACTGCGGACGTCTACCGGGAATTGGACCGGCTGCGTGCGCAAGGTTCTCCGCTACAGCGGCTCGGTGACGTCGAGCCGCTGCTTGAGGCGTTGGCTTCGGGGGACCCTCGGCAGCTTGCATTGCTACTCGGCAACGATCTGCAGGCCGCCGCGGTGTCGCTGCGCCCCGCACTACGCCGCACCCTACGCGCCGGGGTGGATGCTGGGGCGCTGGCTGGCATGGTGTCGGGATCGGGACCGACCTGCGCGTTCCTGTGCGCCAACGCCGACGCCGCGGTCCGGGTTGCCGCCGAGCTGGCGGGCGCTGGTGTGTGCCGCACGGTCCGGGTAGCCAGCGGCCCGGTGCCTGGTGCCCGGATTGTGGAGGAGCCCCGCCCGGTGCCGCCCCCCGAACCCCTCCCGCACGCCTGATGGCCAACCTGCCTGTCATCCTGCATGCTTGCGCACCACAGCCGTAAGGTGACTGCTTGTGAGCAGGTTTGTCGACACTCTTCTCGCACACTGCGCGCCGGATTCACCAACCCGGTCAGACCGCGGCATCACCACCGGTGAACCCACCCAGCCGCGCCGTGTCACCTGGACGGAGGTGCACGAGAAGGCCCTCCGGGCCGCCGGGTCCCTGATGGGCGCCGCTGCACCCGGTGTCCATCACGGTGATGCGGTAGCGGTGCTGGCCGGTGATCCCGCGCTGATCGCTCCCGCGGTGCAGGGTGTCTGGCTGGCCGGCGGCAGCGTGACCATGCTGCATCAGCCCACCCCCCGTGCCGATCTGGCCGCCTGGGCCGCTGACACCCTCAGGGTGCTCGGCATGATCGACGCCAAGCTAGTACTGCTCGGGCCGCCCTTCGACGGGCTTGCCCCGCTGTTGGATCAGCGCGGGATCGGCTACCTGATGCTCGCGGATCTCGATGATCCGGCTACCCAGCCACTCCAGGCGCCGGTGCCGGTGAGCGAGGACGACACCGCGTTACTACAGCTGACCTCTGGGTCGAGCGCCGAGCCCAAAGCGGTCCGGATCACCCACGGCAACCTCTACGCCAACATGACCGCGATGGCACAGACCGCTTGCCTGGACCCGGCCAACGACGTGATGGTGTCCTGGCTGCCGCTGTTCCATGACATGGGGATGGTCGGGTTCCTCACCATCCCGATGGCGCTGGGCCTGGAGCTGGTGAAGGTGACCCCGGCGGAGTTCATGTCCCGGCCGCTGCTGTGGCCGGAGCTGATCAGCCGCCATCGCGGCACCATCACGGCGGCGCCGAACTTCGGCTACGCCCTGCTGGCCAGGCGGCTGGCCACCACCGACGAGCGCTTCGACCTGTCCACCCTGCGCTTTGCGCTCAACGGTGCCGAGCCCATCGAGCCGGCTGCGGTGCGGGCCTTCCTCACCGCGGGAGCCCGGTTCGGGCTGGCCGAACAGTGCATGGTGTGCGCATACGGGATGGCCGAGGCCACCCTCGGGGTGTCCTTTGCACCGTGCGGGATCGGTATGCAGGTCGACACCATCGACGCTGACGCGCTGGAGACCCGGCGTCGGGCCGCTGTAGCCAAGCCGTCGGATCGGCACGTCCGGGCCTTCCCACGACTGGGACCGCCGTTGCCGGGCATAGAGGTGCGCGTGGTCGCCGAGGATGGTCGCCTGCTCGGTGACCGTGAGGTCGGCCGGATCCAACTGCGCGGCGAGTCGGTGACGCGCGAGTACCTGACCACGGCGGGGCCCCTTCCCACCCGGGATCTCGACGGGTGGTTGGACACCGGGGACGAGGGCTACCTCGCCGACGGTGACGTGGTGGTCTGCGGGCGGCGCAAGGACGTCATCATCATGGGCGGGCGCAACATTTATCCCATTGACATCGAGCGCGCTGCGGGATTGGTCGAGGGGGTCCGGCCAGGCAACGTGGCGGCGGTGCGCATCGACGCCGGTGCCCGGCGGGAGTCGTTCGCGGTGGCCGTCGAGTCCAACCGGGCGGGAAACGCCGAAGCCGAACGCGCCCTGCGCAAGGAAGTCACCTCGCGGGTGGTCGATGCGGTGGGCCTACGGCCGGGCGCCATAGTGGTGCTACCGCCGGCCGCATTGCCCAAGACCCCATCGGGCAAGTTGCGTCGCGCCGCAGTCCAGGACCGGATCGCGGAGTACTTAGCTTAAACGTCCCAATAGTTAAACGTCCCAATAGTTACTGTAACGTCTCAGTGCAGCTGGTTCTGGGTGGCGGCTAGCCCCCGGGTGAGGAGCTGCTCGACGGCATCGGCGCAGCGGTCCACCAGCAGGGGCAGGTCGCGGCGCTGCACGGCGGAAAAGTCACGCAGCACGAAGTCAGCGGGATCCATCCGGCCCGGTGGCCGGCCGATACCAAAGCGCACCCGCAGGTAGTCCCTGCTGCCCAGGCATGCCGAGATCGAGCGCAACCCGTTGTGCCCGCCCTCGCCACCGCCACGCTTGAGCTTGAGCACGCCGTAATCGAGATCCAGGTCGTCGTGTATGACGACCACGTCGGTCGGTGGGATCTTGAAGAACCGTGCCGTCCCGGCGACCGCCAATCCGGAGACATTCATGAACGCGCGTGGGCGGGCCAGCACCACGCGCCGCCCGGCCAGCCGGGCTTCCAGGACGTCAGCTCCGGCCTTATGCGAAGTGAAACGCCCGCCCACCCGGCGGGCCAGCTCATCGACCACCATGAAGCCAACGTTGTGCCGGTTGCCGGCATAGCTGGGGTCCGGGTTGCCCAGACCCACGATCAATGAGATGTCACCGGCGACCCAGTCCGTACTGCCGTCAGCGGTCACGGCCTCATCGAGACCCTGCTCAGGCCTGCTCCTCTGGCGGTCGAGACTCGGAGGCAGCGGGTGCTTCCTCTTCCTCAGCCACGCCCTCGACCTCGAGGTCTTCCGCGGTCGGTGCGGCGACGACGTTGACCACGAGGTACTCCCGGTCGGTCCGCAGCTCCACGCCCGGTGGCAGAGCCACCTCGCCGGCCAGCACACGGGTACCAATCTCGGCGTCGGAGACCGACACCTCAAGTTCGTCAGGAATCGCCAGCGCGTCTGCCTCGACTTGGAGGTGCGTCAGCTCCTGGGTGACCAGCGTGCCGGGTGCGGCGTTGCCGGTGACGACCACGTGGACGTCGACCACGACCTTTTCGCCGCGCCGGACGAGCAGCAGATCGACGTGCTCGATGTAGCGCCGGATCGGATGCATGGTGACGGTTTTGGTCAGCGCGAGCTGTGGCCGGCCCCCCACGTCGAGGCTGAGCACGGCATTGCTGCCCTGTTCACGCATCACTCTGGCGAATTCCAACGCGGGCAGCGCAACATGCTGCGGGTCACTGCCGTGCCCGTAGAGCACTGCGGGGATCTTGCCGGCGCGTCGAGTGCGGCGGGCGGCGCCCTTGCCGAACTCGGTCCGCAGCTCGGCAGCCAGACGAACCTCGGACACAGTGGACTCCTTCGCAGGTTCAAGGCGTGACGCCGGTGGGCGGGACGCCGGATCGAGGTACGGCAGGCCTGGCGGCAGTGTCGGCGCCCGCCCTCGTGACCGGGTACGGGCGCAAAGCGCGACACCGCCGCGTCGATCACAAAGAGCGCCAGGCTCTCCCTCGCCGAGGCAACCCGTGAAGTATAAGAGGCCACCTTCATCAGCCCGGTATCAGGGCACGACACACCAGGCAGGCAAGCGCGACACGCCGGGGGTTAGGCGTTGCCGTTGAAGAGGCTAGTCACCGAGCCGCCCTCGAAGACCTCATGGATCGCGCGAGCCAGCAGCGGCGCGATGGAGAGCACCGTCATCCTGGGAAAGCGCTTCTCGTCCGCGATGGGCAACGTGTTGGTGAGGATGACCTCGCGGGCACCGCAACTGGACAGCCGCTTGGTAGCCGGGCTGGACAACACCCCATGGGTGGCAGCGACGACCGCGTCGGTGGCACCGGCATCGAGCAGCGCGTGCACAGCACTGGCTACCGTGCCACCGGTGTCGATCATGTCATCGATCACCACGCAGAGCCGGCCGTCGATGTCGCCGACCACCCGATTAGCGACCGCCTGGTTCGGTCTGCTGGGGTCGCGGGTCTTATGGATGAAGGCTAACGGCGTGTTGCCGAGGGCCTCGGCCCAGCGCTCGGCCAAGCGCACCCGGCCGGAGTCCGGCGACACCACGGCCAGCTCACGTCCGGCGTAGGTGTTCTTGATGTGGCTGGCGAGCACCGGCAGTGCGAACAGGTGGTCCACCGGGCCGTCGAAGAAGCCTTGAATCTGTGCCGTGTGCAAGTCCACCGTCATGATCCGGTCTGCGCCGGCGACCTTGAGCAGGTCTGCAATGAGCCGGGCGGAAATGGGCTCGCGCCCGCGGTGTTTCTTGTCCTGACGGCTGTAACCCCAGAACGGCATCACGGCGGTGATCCGCTTGGCCGACGCACGCTTAAGCGCGTCAACCATGATCAACTGCTCCATGATGGCATCGTTGATCGGGGAGGTGTGGGCTTGCATGACGAAGGCGTCGCAGCCGCGAACCGATTCCTCGAACCGGACGAAAATCTCACCGTTGGCGAAGGAATAAGCCGACTGCGGGGTGACTGCGACGTCGAGGTGCTTGGCCACCTCGTCGACCAGCTCGGGGTGGTAGCGCCCGGAGAAGAGCATCAGGCTCTTCTTCGAGATCGCCGACATCGTGGATGGACTCATGCTCGCTCCTGCCGCGCCTGGTCGCCGTCGGCCTGCGCCCGCTTCGCTGCTTCTGCCGCTGGGGTTCCCGGGCGCCGCCGGCTCACCCAGCCCTCGACATTGCGCTGACGGCTGCGGGCCACTGCCAGCGCCCCCGGCGGCACATCCTCCGTGATCACCGAGCCGGCCGCGGTGTACGCACCGTCGCCGATGGTCACCGGGGCAACAAACATATTGTCGGCACCGGTCCGGGCGTGCGAGCCCACGCTGACCCGGTGCTTGGCCACCCCGTCGTAGTTGACGAACACGGTGCCTGCGCCGATGTTACTGCCCTCGCCGATCGTCGCGTCCCCGACGTAGCTCAGGTGGGGCACTTTGGCGCCCGGTCCCAGCTCGGCGTTCTTGGTCTCCACAAAGGTGCCGACCTTGGCTCGCTCGCCGACCCTGCTGCCCGGCCGTAGGTAGGCAAACGGACCGATCTGCGCCCCATCGGCCACCACCGCACCGACGGCATGGGTGCGCACCACGGTGGCCCCCGCGCCGACAGTGCAGCCCGACAGGGTCGAGTCAGGGCCGATGGTGGCGCCCGGACCCACCACGGTGCCCGCGTGCAACTGCACACCGGGGTGCAGCACGACGTCGAAAGCAAGCTGGACGTCGGCGTCCAGCCACACCGAGGCCGGGTCGACGATGGTGACCCCGGCTCGCATCCAATGCGCCAGCAGCCGCCGGTTCAGCTCCCCACTCACGGCAGCCAGCTGCACCCGGTCGTTCACCCCGGCCACCAGCCACGGGTCCGCGCATGGGTGTGCACCGACCGGCAGCCCGCCGGCACCGACCAAGCCCAGCACATCAGTGAGGTACAGCTCGCACTGACTACCTCGCTGGCTATTGGCTACGTCCAGCCGATCCAGCGCATCGCGCAGCACTACGGCATCGAAGGCGAATACCCCAGAGTTGATCTCGTGGATGGTGCGCTGCGGTGGGGTGGCGTCACGGTCCTCGACGATGCCCGTGACCGCACCCGACGGGTCGCGCACCACCCGCCCGTAGCCGGTCGGGTCCTCCACCAACGCGGACAGGACAGTCACTGCGTGCCCGGCGCGGTGATGCTCGGCGATCAGCCCAGCCAGCGTGCCGGTGTCCAGCAGCGGCACGTCACCGCAACTTACCAGTACTGTCCCGGACAGCCCGGCCGGCAGAACGTCCAACGCAGCGCAGACCGCATGACCGGTGCCGTGCTGCTGGGCCTGCACGGCGGTGCGCACCTTGCGTCCCAGTGCGGCTGCGACCGTACGCAGATGGGCGTCCACCGCATCCCGGCCGTGGCCGATGACCACCACCAGGTGCTCGGGGGCCAGCCCGGCGACAGCCCGCACCACGTGCTCCACCAGAGGCCGGCCGGCCAGCGGGTGCAGCACCTTGGGGGTCGCCGAGTGCATCCGGGTGCCTTCGCCAGCGGCCAGCACGATCGCCGTCGTGAGGCTCCCAGCTGGGAGCATCGGCCTAATCCTTTCCTGGTGCAGTCGGATCCCTAGGCGCCTGGGGACAGGCCGGATCCTACGGAGTACGAGGTTCAATGAGCGGACGCTGTACAGCGCTCCGCCGCCAGGATTCGAACCTGGACCATCGGAACCAAAATCCGAGGTGCTGCCTTTACACTACGGCGGACCAACGGGCCGCAACCCGCGCGCACATAGTTCCACGGACGCTGCCCTCAGGTCGCACAGCCCTCCCCACCAGAATGCAGCCGCGCGAACCGAGCGGAGCGGCGACACGCGCGACACGCCCGGCACTCGCACGGCGTGTCGTGACGGGCATCGGCACATAATCTACGGTTTTGCTGGTATGCCATTAGCGCTGCCTGCGGTTCGGCCACCGAGGCGAGCATGATGGCACGCCGCTGCGGTGTGGCGGCTCTTCCCGCCTGTCCGTGCTTGTTCGCGCCTGTCAAGACCACCTGTCAAGACGAGGGAGCACTGCCGATGACGCTGACCGCCGACGCCGACCAGCAGCGTAAGGAACCCGAGCCGATTACCTCGGGTCGGCGAACGTTGGGATCGCACGTTCTCGTGTACACCTTCGTGATCGCCCCCATGCTGGCCCTGATAGTCGCGGTGCCAGTCGCCTGGGGATGGGGGCTGGGCTGGGTGGATGTCGTCTTGTTTGTGGCGACCTACTTCATCAGCCTGCTGGGCGTGACCGTCGGGTACCATCGCTACTTCACCCACGGCTCATTCAAGGCCAAGCGGTGGCTACGGGTGAGCTTGGCGGTGCTGGGCAGCACCGCCATGCAGGGACCGCTGCTGCATTGGGTGGCCGACCACCGGCGACACCACGCATATTCCGACCGCGAGGGTGACCCGCATTCCCCCTGGTTGTTCGGTACGTCCCCGCTTGCGGTGGCCAAGGGATTCTGGCACGCCCACATGGGCTGGCTGTTTGACCGCGACCTGACCAATCCGCGCCGGTTCATCCCAGATCTGCTGGCGGATCCGACGATGGTACGGGTCAGCAAGCTGTTCTGGCTGTGGGCCGGAATCTGGTTGGTGCTACCGGGGATCATCGGGGGGCTGGTGACCTGGTCCTGGTGGGCGGTCTTGACCGGGCTGTTCTGGGCGGGGCTGGTGCGGGTCTCGTTCCTGCATCACGTCACCTGGTCGGTGAACTCGGTCTGCCACATGATCGGCAATCGGCCGTTCGCCTCCCGCGACAAGGCAGTGAATTTCTGGCCGATGGCAATCCTGTCCGCGGGCGAGTCCTGGCACAACCTGCATCACGCTGATCCGACGTCGGCCCGGCACGGCGTGCTCCGGGGACAGATCGACATCTCGGCCCGGGTGATCTGGCTCTTTGAAAAGCTTGGTTGGGTGTGGAACGTGCGCTGGCCCACCCCGCAGCGGTTAGCCAAGATCGTCGCACGCGCCTGAGTAACCGATAGCACCGTGCTGCTCTTCGTGCTTGGTTTGCTGTCCGCGGTCCACCGGTCGCGAACTTGTAACAGGTGACCTCGCGCTGCAGATACTCAGCGTTGACAGAGGCCACCAGGGTCACGAATAGCCGAGCAGGTCCGGTGAGGGTGCGATGAGCGGTCCTGATAGCTGCGCACCAAACCTATATCCGGTCGACTTCCATTGCCTCCAGGCGCGCCATCTCGATGCCTGGCACACGCTCCGGGCGAGCAACCCCAGCCTCGACAGCCCGTACTTCCACGTGGGGTTCACGGCCGCCGTCCACGATATCTGTGGTGATGTCCAGGTCGTGGTCGGTGCTGGGGAGCGCGGGGCCGTGACCTCGTTGATGCCGATCCAGAGGCAAGGTCGGCTCGCCCGCCCCGCGGGATGGCCTGCGGTTGACTTCCAAGGCCCGATTATCAGCCCAGTAACGAGGTGCCAGCCGGAGGACCTTATCCAAGTCGTCGGGGTGCGGGCTTTTGTGTTCGACCATCTGCTCGACGGACTGCCCGGCTTCGAGTCGTGGGTCGAGGCTCAGCGGCCCTCGCCGTACCTCGACGTCACTGGTGGGCTGGACGGCTACCTCGGTAGGGCCTCTACGAGCGGCAAGGACAACATGGGGCAGGCCCGTCGCCAGGTGCACATGGCCGATCGGGACCTGGGCACTGTGCGGTTCGTGGCCGACTCCCGCGATCCGGCACTGCTCAACCGAGTGGTATCGCTCAAGCGAGCCCAGTACGCCGCGACCGGCGTCCGCGACGCGCTGGCTACCCCTTCCCAGCGCGAATTGTTGCTCCGGTTGCTACGTACTCGGGATGGCTCGTTTGGCGGCATGCTCTCTGCGGTATACGCCGGTCCGCACTTGGTTGCAGCGCACTTCGGACTGCGCGACGGGGGAGTACTGCACTGGTGGTTACCGGTCTACGAGCCGTTACATGGCCATCTCAGCCCCGACTGGATCCTCCTTCGAGAGCTCGTCACCGCCGCGCCTGCGCTTGGCTTGCAACGGATCGATTTAGGCATGGTCGAAGACGAGTACAAGCGCCGCGCGATGACCGGCCACACACTGGTCTGTGAGGGCATGGTGCTCGCCGGATCCTTGCAGCGACGGCTACGCCGGACTCAGCGTGCGGTGGTGAACGGGATCCGCTCCTCCCCGCTAGCCCCTCGGATCCCAGGAGTCATCCGAGCCGGGCGGAAGAGACGCTGATGAGGGCCCAAGCAGGTCGTCCCTGCCAGCTCTACGGTGGCAACCGGCGTGGCGGGGAATCTTCGGCTCGGGTACTTCGCCGAGTCATGACTTGGTTACTCTCCGCATTTATGCCACTCCGGGAACACGCTGCACTATCCGGGTGATAACCCGAAAGGGTTACAATCTGCGAGTAACGAGTGGCGGTGGGCGACAGATATACGCAATGTGGGGAGGGGCGGACCCACCGTAGGAGAGGGAGTGGTCGGCTCGCCGGGGGCCGGGCTGGTCACCGGCTGTGCTGACTCTCCGTGTGCAGTTGCAACACTTTGTTGTCAGCAGACATCTCGGGCCACGGCAGGGGGACCGTCTCGATGAAGTTCGTTGCAGGTACCACCCAACCGCCAGCAACCCTAGCTCGCTGCGAATCGGAAGGTCTCACGACCTTCGACCCTGACGTCCGCGTGGCGGTGGTGGGCTACGGCTACTGGGGCTCCAAGCACATGCGGGTGCTCAGCAGCATGCCGGGTGTACAGGTGACCATCGTCGACTGCGATCCCGAGCGGATCGCGGAAGCGAGACGGATCTACCCATCGGCGGGATGGGCACACCGTCTCGACGACGTATTGGCACGGGTGGACGCGGTGATCGTCGCGACCCCGCCGACTGCGCACGCCGCAGTCGCGCTGCAAGCCCTGCGCCATGGGCGGCATGCCCTGGTGGAGAAGCCGCTGGCCACGACGGTCGAGGACGCGCAGGAGATGGTCGACGCGGCGGCGGCCAGTGGCGTGCACCTGATGGCGGGCCATACCTTCGAGTACAACGCGGCCGTGTGGAAGCTGAAGGAGATCATCGACTCCGGCGAGCTCGGCAGGATCCTTTACATCGACGCCGCTCGGCTGAGCTTGGGCAAGTACCAGCGTGACTGCAACGTCATCTGGGACCTCGCCCCGCACGACATCTCGATCGCATCGTTCTTGCTCGATGAGATTCCCAGGGCTGCCTGGGTGTGGGCCAAACGGCACGTCGGGCACCGCCACGCCGACGTGGCTTATCTGCGCCTGGATTTCGAGCAGGCGGCCACTCATGCATTCGTTCACGTCAGCTGGTTGGACCCGTGCAAGGTCCGGCGTGTCACCGTTGTCGGGGAACGCAAGATGGCCGTCTACAACGATATGTCGGACAACGAGCGTATCCGGGTATACGACATCGGCGTCGATCCAGCCGATATCGACGACCATAGTGAGTCCCACGCCATGCCGGTTTCCTATCGTACTGGCGACATCGTTTCACCATATGTGCAGTTTAATGAGCCACTCTTGGTTCAAGACAGCCACTTTATCGAATGTATTCGTACCGGCGCTACGCCGAATACACCCGGTGAGCGTGGACTGGACATCGTGCGGGTCCTAGCCGCCACCGATATTGCGGAGGCCACCGGGCGCCCGGCCTTCGTCGCCGGCAGCATCGATCCTGCTGGGGCGGACCTCATGCGGGAGGCGGCCTCATGACCGCCGGCGGCAGGAATCCCGGCAGCGTGCCCTTTCTTGACCTCGCGGGCGTCAATAACGGGCTGCGCGAGGACTTCGACCTTGCTTGGAAAACCGTGCTGGACCACGGCCGCTACATCGGCGGCCCCGAGGTCGAGCACTTTGAGCATGAATTCGCGACCTACTGTGAGACCTTGGCCTGCATCGGGGTGGCCAACGGAACCGATGCTCTGGAACTCATCCTCGGCGGCCTGGGAATCGGACGTGGTGACGAAGTCATCATCCCGACGAATACATTCATCGCGACGGCTGAGGCGGTATGCGCGACTGGCGCGCGGCCCCGGTTCGTGGACGTGTGCCCTGATACCCTGCTGATCGATCCAGCCGCAGCCGAAGCTGCGATCAACAGCTCAACGGTCGCGATCATCGCCGTGCACCTGTATGGCCAGATGGTGGATCCCGAGCCGATCTCGGCGATCGCGGCTGCGCACGGGCTCGCTCTCATCGAGGATGCCGCGCAAGCCCATGGAGCCCGGCACCGGGGGATCAGCGCAGGTAGTGTGGGAATTGCCGCCGGGTTCAGCTTCTATCCCGGTAAGAACCTCGGCGCCCTTGGCGACGGCGGTGCGGTGGTCACCAGTGATCTTGCCCTGGCCGGTCGGATCCGCAGTATGGCCAATCACGGGCGGTCTGCTGGCGATCGCCACCTGCACGACCTCGCCGGGCGAAACAGCAGGCTCGACACGCTGCAGGCGGCGTTGCTGCGCGCCAAATTGCCGTGGCTGGATGCCGGCAATGTCCGGCGCGCGGCGGCGATGGCGGCCTACCGGCAGATGCTGCCGCAGCGCTGCACGCCTGTGTCGGTGCAGCCGGGCGCCGAACCGGTATACCACCTGGCGGTCGTCCAGGTCGACGACCGCCACAAGGTCAGCGACGCACTCACCGCGGCCGGTATCGGGTGGGGTGTACATTACCCGATCCCCTGCCATCAGCAGCCGGCCCTAGCCACATTCCATGAATCCCTGCCGGTGGCAGAGCGGGCGGCCGGCCGGGTTCTGTCCCTTCCGATGTCCCCGACCCTGACTGTTGAGCAGGTTTCGCGGGTCTGCGATGTGCTCGGAGGTGCACTGTGATGAACGTTTCCAACGTCTTCCAGTACGGGAAAAGCGAGTCGAATGGACGTTCAATGGGCTACGACGAGCCACTGCAGCAGCCCGCGGGAACCGGCGAAGTGCCGCCGCAGCGTACGGCGAGTCGGATCGAAGGCCCCCCCGACGACCGCGGTGGCGGCCTGCTGACGCCGCGCCTCGTCATGCTGGCGTTGACGATTATCCTGCTTGGCACCGCTGCCGGGCTGGCTGGCGCACTGGTCCTGCCGAAAACCTATGGAGCGCGCGCGGAGGTCCTCTACTCCGTTGGCCAGGACCAGCGGGGCGGCGATCCTCTCCGACAAGATCGCAATCTCAGCACCCAGCTGGTGTTTCTGAAGAGTCGGGCCGTGCTTGGCCCGGTCGCGCAGAAGCAGGGCCGGCCGTTTAAGGACCTCGACAAGGACGTCAGCGTGAAGGTCCTGGAAAACAGCGAGGTCATCCAGGTCGAGGCGCATGGTTCCACCAAGTTGGCCGCGATGCAGACGCTGCAGGCCGTCATGGACGGATACCTGGCGCTTGAGGGCCAACCCAGCGGAGTGACCCGCAACCTCGACACCCAGCTCGCGGACGCACGCGCGAACACGGCCAAGATCCAAACACGGGTGGACCAACTCACTACCGCGGTGGTGGCGGGAACCGCCACCCAGGCTTCTCTCAACGAAGCCCGGGCACAGCTCAACGCGTCCTTGGACCGGGAGAAGGCAATCCAGGCCCGGATCGACGAGGTGAAACTCACCGGTCAGGCCGGACCGGCTGCCCAGCTGCTGACGCCGCCCTACTCGCTGCCTGACCCGGTGTTTCCGCAACCGCTGATCGCGGCCAGCACCGGGGCGCTGGTCGGGTTGATCGTTGCCGGTGGGCTGGTAGCAGTGAGTGCCCGGCGCAGGACGAGGTCGTGAGGGCCCGGCTGTGGCCACCGCAACGGTGACCGCGCTCGAGGAGCCGACCACCACTGCCCGGAACTCGGCCACGGTTGCCGGTTGGACACTGGTCAGCAGGGTCACCGGGCTATTGCGGGTAGTGGTGATCGGCGCGGTGCTGGGGCCGACGTTTTTCGCCAATGCCTTCCAGACTGGCTATGTCGTCCCCAACCTGGTGTTCACGTTGATCGCCGGGCCGGTGCTGGCTATGGTGTTGGTGCCTGGCGTGGTCCGCGCCATCGGTGCCGGCGGCGTCACGCGGGGCCGGGAGGTGCTCGGCCGGGTGACCGGGTGGCTGCTCGCCGTCTCGGCCGCGGTGGTTGCGCTGCTGATGATTCTCTCCCCGGCAGTGGCCTGGACTTTGACCTTTGGGATCCCGGATCCCAGTGCCCAGGCGCAGGGTCGGTGGCTGTCCACGCTGCTGATCCTGCTGGTTGCTCCACAGGTCCTGTTGTATGCCCTGTTGCACCTCGGTATGGCCGCCCAGCAAGCCCGCGGGCGCTTCGCGTTGGCGGCGGGCGCGCCAGCGGTGGAAAACATCGTCCTGATCCTGACGGTGGTCTTGGCTGGCTGGTACTACGGGACGGGCCTTGATGTCGAGCAGGTGCCGGTCGACCTAGTGATCGTGCTCGGGGTGGGCAGCACAGCGGCCGTCGCGCTGCACGCGGCGCTACAGCTGTTCGGCACCGCGCGGGTGGGCTTGCTGACCCGGCCGTCGATGCGCTGGCGGCATGACCCCGAGACCCGCGCGATCACCCGCAGGTTGGTGCGTTCGGTGGGCGTGGCGGCCTGGCCGGCAGCGGCGATGTACGTGCTGCTCGCGCTGGCCGGCTCGGTGCCGGGTGGCGTCTTCGTGGTGCAGCTGTCCTATTCCGTCTTCTATGCGCTGTCCTACGTCAGTGCCCGAGCGGTGTCGATGGCCGCGCTGCCCGGGCTGGCCCACGCCGCTGATCGGAAGGACGGCGCTACGTTCGGCTCGGCATGGCGGCAGGGTCTGTCCTACGCCGTCATCGCCAGCCTCCCGCTGCTGGTGCTGCTCGCGGTGCTCTCCGCACCCACCGCGAACATCCTCGCCAACGGCGAGCTCCGGGACGCGGCCCTGATCGATGCCCTCGCCACCTGCCTGGGGGTGGTGGCGGTGGCCCAGCTGGTCGGCGGGGTGCATGACATCGGTCGTCAGGCGCTGTTCGCGCGGCTCGACGACCGCATTCCCCGCCGGGCCAGCGAGGTGGCTTTCGGCGTGATACTCGTGGCCGCCGCCGCGGCCCTGCTCCTGCCCGCCGACGGGTCTCGGCTGATCTGGCTGGTGACGGCCATTCTGGCCGGTGAGCTCGCCGCCGCCGGGACAGTGTTGACCCGGCTGCGCCGGGTGATCCGGCCCGAGCGGTTCCTCGAACCACGAGCCCTGGCCAGCGCGATGGCGGCCACGCTCGCGATGGTGCCGGTGGCCGCCGCGATGTGGTCGATCCAGCAGGTCGCTGGCGGCGACCGGCTCGCCGACCTAGCACTTCTCGTCCTGGGTGGGGTCGTGGCGCTCGGCGTCTACGTGCTGGCGCTTCGTGTCGCGGTGCGACGGATAGGTGGTGGGTCATGACTCGAACCCTCCCGCCAACTCCTGCGGTCAACGGCTGGCTGGGGCTGGGGGCCGCCGCATGTGCGCTAGTCGGAGGGGCTCTCGCGGTAGTGGCCGGGCCGCCGCTCGCGCTCAGTGTCATCGGGGTGCTGGCCCTTGTCGGGCTGTTCGCCGCGGCGGCCTACCGGCCGGTCTTCGCGACTTACGCCTACCTGGGCACCCTGCCCTTCATCGCCGGTATCGAACGCGGCAATCTCATCCCGCTGGTGCGCCCGAACGAGGCGCTGCTGGTCGTGCTGCTGGCTGGGGCGCTGCTCGGCGGTTACGTCCGATGGTGCCGAGGCGATCGGGTGCCGCTGCAGTTGCATCAGCTAGACATCCCGCTTGGCGCCTTCCTGCTGATGTCGACGGCGTGGCCGCTGCTGTCCATGATGCTTCGTGGGCAGACGCCGTTGACCTCCGATCTGGCGGCGGTGCTGCCCGTCTGCAAGCTCGTCGCCATCTATCTGCTGGTGCGCTTCAGCGTCACTACCGAGGCCCAACTGGTGCAGTGCTTCCGGCTGATCCTCTGGCCGGGGGCGGCGGTCGCGGTGATTGCGATCCTGCAGACCCTCCAGTTCAGCCCGGTCGTCTCGATGCTGCAGGCCGTCTGGACGCCCGAAAGCAACGTGGCTGCGCTCAGTGAGCGAGGCACCACGACGCTCGCCTCGCCGCTGGCCACCGGTGACTACATCATCATCTGCCTGACCTTGGTGATCTGCTGCGGCGCTCGGGGACTGCTGGATCGCCGGGAGCGGATGGCCTTGGGATTCGTCCTCGGTGCGGGTGTGCTGGCCGCCGGCCAGTTCTCCACCTGGATCTCTGCGGTCGTGGTGGCCGGGCTCATCCTGTGGCGCTTCAGCACGGTGCGCCGCAACTCGGTGCGGTTCCTGTGGCTGATTCCGGTCGCGCTCGCGGTCGGCGCGCCAGCGTTGATCGGCCGGTTGCAGGGATTTGGCGAATACGGCGTGCCGCGCAGCTGGATTGGCCGCTGGAACAACCTGTCCGAGCACTACCTACCGAGGTTCGGCTTCACCAATACCGTGCTTGGGGTATCGCCCAACTCGGTGCTGCCGGCACCCGAGAGGTGGCGTGAGGTCATTTACCTGGAGAGCGGCTACCTGCAGTTGCTCTGGATCGGCGGGATCCCGCTGCTGGCTGCGTTCATCTGGCTGGCGGTCGCGGTGCTGCGCAGAACCGGAAAGCTCATGGACCAGCCCGGCGCCGTTGGTGCGGCGGCCTCAACGCTGTGGGTCTGCTGGTGGTTCGTGCTCATCCTCACCGTCCTCGATCCGCATCTGACCCTACGAGGCACCGGGGATCTGCTCTTCATGCTGTTGGGAATCACCGTGGGGAGGCTCAGTGTCCAGCGGCGTTGAACAAGCACGCTTGCCCGCTCGATGGGAACCGGTCGCCCGGCGTGCTGTTGATCTGGTGGTGGTGGTGATCGCACTGCTGGTGCTCATGATCCCGATGCTGCTCATCGCGATGGCGATCAGGCTGGGGACTTCGGGGCCGGCGTTGTATCGCCAACAGCGGATAGGCCGGGGCGGCCGACCGTTCACGATGTACAAGTTCCGCACCATGCGGGTGGGCTGCTCCGACGCGCAGCACCGCGAGCTCATCGCTCGCGAGCTGCGGGGCGAGGACACCTCAGTCGGTGGCAGCTGGAAGATCGACAGTGACCCGCGGGTGACCCGGCTCGGCTCGATCCTGCGGCGCACCAGCATCGACGAGCTTCCGCAGCTATTCAACGTGTTACGGGGGCAGATGTCGTTGGTCGGGCCCCGTCCCTGTCTGGCCTGGGAAGCCGAGATGTTCCCGGCCAAATTCGCCGAGCGCTTCGACGTCCCGCCCGGCCTCACCGGCCTTTGGCAGGTCAGTGGGCGCAGCACGATGGGCACCCTGGAGATGTTGGAACTCGATCTGGCCTATGTCCGTAGCTGGAGTTTTCGGACTGATCTCAGCATCCTGCTGCGCACCGTCCCGACGCTGCTGCGGGGCCACGGCGCGCGCTGACTAGAGGATCAGGCGCTGGGGGAGCAGCCTATGACTACGACGACCATGACGGTGGCCGCTACAAAGAGTGTTGCGATCCGGCGACTACCCCGCCGGGCCCGGGTGGCCCTGCTCACTGTCCACATCGTGACGTCGGTCGGATGGGTTGGACTGGTAGGTGCACTGGTGGCGCTCGAGGTGATCGGCTTGGCCACCGTTAATCCGGCAGAGCGAGCTGGGATTGTCACTGCGATGACCGCGATCGCCGTCTGGGTGCTGATACCGGTGGTGTTCTCCTCGGTGGCCAGCGGCCTGGCGCTCGCGCTGTCCACCCCGTGGGGCCTGGTACGGCACTGGTGGGTGCTCGCCAAGTGCGGGATCGCCGTCGCATTGACCGCAACCGGGCTGCTGTTGATGCTGTCCCCGCTGCATCAAATCGTCGCCGGTGACGGTGAACAGGTCACGATGCAGATGCTGATCGCTCGCTCGGTCGCGCTGATGCTACTGGTTGCGGCGACGGGCCTGTCGGTGGTCAAGCCGTGGGGCAAGACACCGCACGGTCGCAGGGCCCAGCTCACCGGTGGGCGGCCCAGTAAACGGCCCCAGTAAAACGGACCCCAGTAAAACGGACCCAGTAAAACGGACCCAGTAAAACGGCTCAGTCATTCGGTTCAGCAGAAGTAGCGGTACAACAACGCCCCGGCTTTCCTGGTCACCTCGTCGGGCACAGAATCGTCGGTGAGCAGCCGGGTGAGCTCGCCAAGCATCGGCGCGGCCTCTGCACTGCTACGCGCGTGCTCTCCGCCAGCACGCAGGGTCACAATCTGTCGCTCCTCGGTAGCCCACTTGCGTTTGTAGGCGATCAAGCCTGGCTGATCGAGGTCGGACAGCCCCCAGTCGAGCAGCCGGGCTCCTCGCTGCACACCCCAGCGGATCCCGGCCCAGAAGATCGCATCGTTGGGGCGAAGAGACAGGTGATCGTGGCGTGATGCCCCAAACTTGTAATAGAGCGTGTCGCCCCAGGTGAGGAAGACCGCGCCGGCGATCAGCTCGTCACCGGTGTAGGCGAGCATCGTCACGATCGCATCGTCGGCGGCGAAGGCCTCCCAGATGTGGTCGAACAGCTCCACCGGCTGGGCTAGCAGCCGGTACTTGCGCTTGCGCAGCGAAACGTGCAACCCGTGGAACCGGCGCACGGCGTCGGGGTCGGTGTGTGCTTCGATCCGGACCCCTTCGCGTTCGGAGATCGTGATGTTGCGGCGGGCGTGCTGGGACAGCCGCTGCCGGATCTCCTCGATGCTCTCGTTCAGCGGCGTACCGTGCCACGCCGCCGTACCGACCCGGTCGAATCGGGGGTCACCGACGGGTACGGCGGTGTCGAAGCACCGCAGCATCAGCGGCGCGGCGGCGGTGACAACCATGTCCACGAGGGCTTTCCAGTCGACCTGGTCATCGGTCAGCGGCTCGGCCCGGTCCGAGAACGGCAGGCTGGACAACCGGTCACCGCGGATGTCGCTGATTGGCACCCAAGCCAGTCCCGCGCGCGGTTGTCCGTTCCAGTCAAGCCGGATAGCGCCGGCGGGAGTGAAGCCGTAGGTGGCGCATACCGCGTCAATCCACGGCGGCGAGGTGAACACGCTGCCATGCGGGCCCAGGGCGAGCCGGCGCCAGCGGGGATCGCTACGCGGATCGATGAGCACGGTTTCCAGTTGCGTCGCGGGCGCGTTCACGGGAGGTGACGGTACCGATCCGGGTAGCGGCTCTCGCGCGCGGAGCGTCCCGGACCAACCTCGCAGCTTGGCGAGCGGAATGTTCTGCGATTCTGTGGTGATGGACGTTGCGGCGGACAACCGCACGATAGGCCGGCGGCTGCGCCAGATCCGATATGCCCGGGGCAAGTCGCTGCGCGTGATCGCGGGGCTGGCCGGGATCAGCACGTCATCTCTGTCGCGGATCGAGCGCGGAGAGCGCGCTTTCGACAACCGATCCGAGACTGTAGCCCTGGCCAACGCGCTGCAAATTGCGCCGTCGGCCGCCAGGCCGCCCAGGATCGGGACACCCCGATCGCCCTGGGTCTGGCCGTGTGGGGTGGTGTGCATCTGCTGGTCACCGCGGGTGCGTTTGACCTCGCACAGGCTGAGCTGGACTCGGTCACTGTGCCGATGACCAGTACTCAGTCGATGCAGGTCGCGGACATGCTCACGCTGTGCCGGTCACTGGTGGCTGCGGCGGACAACCGATCCGGCGACGTCGAGGAGCCGTTGAACCGTGCCGCCGAGCTAGCCACGCACACCGGGGAAGGCAATGCCTACTGGATGGGCTTTTGACCCTACCAACGTTGGGTGCTGGCGCCTGACCAACGTTGGGTGCTGGCGCCTGCACGTGGCTTTGGAGTGCGGCGACTACGGGCGTGGGTCCAAGCAGGACGCGGTGGGCCGGGAACTGCGAGGCACATGGCGCACTGAGCAGGCCTCCCCGTCTAGCCCTCCTGCCCACCAGCCGGGCCGGAAGGCGGCCTGCCGAGTGCGGTAGGTAGAGGTACGGTCGCCGGTGGGGGTGTGTCGATGGGTCGTTGGCTGCGGGAGATCCGTCATGCCAGTGGCACGTCGCTGCGGGTGGTCGCCGGGCTGGCTGGGATCAGCAAGTCACACCTATCCCGGATTGAACGAGGGGAAGTCGCCCTAGATCGCCGGTCCGATGTGGTGGCTCTGGCCAACGCGCTACAGATCGCGCCCTCGGAGCTGACGAAGACGCCTGTACCCGCACCCGGCAACGGGCACACCGACAGCGCCGTGAATGCGGTGCACCACGCGCTGATGGCGGTCAGTCGCAACCGGCCCGGCGGACAAGTGATCGGCATCGATGAATTGCGGATCCGGGTGCGGGCGGTGCTTGATGCCGGGCGCCAGTGCCGACAGGCCGAGGTCGGCGCTGCCCTGCCCGTGTTGATCCGGGACCTGCACACCTCGATTGCCGCCGGGCGTGACGTGGCCGAGTTGCTCCATCTGGCGGTGATGCTGCATGCGCAAGGCACCCATGCATGGCTGCGGGTCATGGGTGCCACGGTGGAGCTGCGCTCACTGGCCACTTTGGTGGCCCGACAGGCCGCCGAGCATCGTGATGAACCCACCGCGCTGGGTCTTGCCGTATGGGTTGACGGGCTAGTAATGCTCGCAGCTGGTGACTTCGATCTGGCGCGGGCCGAGCTGGACGCGGTGACGGTACCGACGAACACCCCGGAGTCGATGCAGCTGGCGGGCATGCTCGCCCTGTGCCGGTCGCTTGTGGCCGCAGCGGACAAGCGTCCGGCGGACGTCGCCGCGGCCTTGGACTACGCCGGCGAGTTGGCAGAGCGCACAGGGGAGGGCAACGCTTACTGGTTGGGGTTCGGCCCCACCAACGTGGGCCTATGGCGAATGGCTGCGGCCATGGAGGCCAGGGACCATGAGCGCGCAGCCACCATCGCGGAAAACCTAAACCCGTGGGTGCATCCCAACCGGTCGCGTCAAGCGGCGTACTGGATCGACTACGGCCGTGCGCTGGCGCGCATGCGTGGACGTCACAACGACGCCGTGGCCGCATTCCGCCGCGCCGAGGCGATTTCTCCGCTGCACACAGTGCGTAACCCGTTCGTCCGCGAGGTCCTCGCCGAGCTGCTCGCCCGGTCCCGCCGGGACGCGGCGGGCCGGGAGCTGCGCGGCTTGGCCTACCGCGCCGGTCTGCCGGTGTAGCCCCGGCCCCATCCGGGCGGCGGCTGCAGGGGTTCACGAACTTGGTGGTCTCTCAGCGCGACGGGGACATCGTGTTTGACCCGCACGCCATCGGTGCCTGTGTGCTCAAGCTGGACAAGGACGCGGCCAGCGTGCTGCGTGACCTGCTGACGGAGTGGTTGGGGTGAAGCCGCTGAGCCGCTGGTATCTGCGCTCGACTGCCGACACGTTGGAGGTGTTGCCATGCGGACCTATTGCAGTGTCCCGGGGAACCAACTCTCATCTTCGGTATCTAGCGAGGCAGAGCTGCTGGGGTAGGGTGAACGTGACGCAATGGATGCGGATCGTCGCGGTCAGTGTGCGTCGCTGATCAGAGGCTGAACAGGGGTGACCAGGTCGATGACCACGCTGTTTGTTGCCACGACAGGTGGACACCTGGCACAGCTTGATAGCCTGGCGAGCCGCATTCCTTCCAACGGCGCCCCCAACGATGACGCAGTGTGGGTGACACACGCGAACGAGCAGAGCCGATCGATGCTGGCGGATCGGGATGTGGAGTTCGTGCCCTACGTCGGGGTTCGCAACGTGGCCGACGTGCTTCGGTGCATTCCCTACGCGCGGCGGTTGCTGGAGCGCCGGAAGCTGACGAGAGCAGTGTCGACGGGATCAGGGATCGCGCTGGGGTACTTGCCGTATCTGGCCGCGCGGGGAGTGGAGTGTCACTACATCGAGAGCGCGACACGGGTGAGCGGACCGTCGCTGTCCGGGCGCGTCCTGCAGTGGGTGCCCGGGGTGCATACCTATACGCAGTACCCACGTTGGGCGGGCCGGCGGTGGGACTACGCCGGCAGCGTGTTCGACGGTTATGAGTCCACCGCCGTGACGCGGGTGCCCGATGGCGTGGTTCGGGTGGTGGTCACGGTGGGGGCGGCGACCCAGTATCCGTTTCGCCGGCTGTTCGAGCACCTGGCGCCGCTGCTGGCGCCCGAAGGCGCCTTGGCGCAGGCGATCGGGCTCCCGGTGGAGGCGCTGTGGCAGACCGGGGACACCCCGGTGGACGACCTGCCAATCCGCTCCACGCCGGTGCTACCCGCAGCCGAGCTGAGCGCCGCGCTGGGCAAGGCGGATATCGTGATCAGCCATGCCGGCACCGGGTCCGCGCTGGCTACCCTCAATGCCGGGCGGTACCCGATCCTGGCCACCCGGGACAGCGCCCGGGGTGAGCAGGTCGATGACCACCAGCATGAGCTGGCCACCGAACTCGCCCGCCGAGGCCTGGCCATGCACCGCGACGCCCAGTCCATCACCATCGACGACATGGTGCAGACCCTGGGTGTCTCGGTGCGACGCGCCGCTTCCCCCCCGCCATTCGAATTGCGTCAGTAGTCCCATGCTCGTGGCGGGCGACAGCCGGCCGCTGGTGGGGCACAGTTCACAGCAAAGCTCTCGGCACCCGATCTTGGGGGCGCTCCTAGCCCTGATTGGGGTCATCTGGCTGTTCGGGGGTATGGAGGCGCAAAGCGGTGCCTCGATCCTGGCGATTCTTCCACTGGCGGCTGGAGTCTTGCTTCTTTGGGGGTCGCCGAAGGTCGCGGTTACCGCTGCCGATGGTGTCGCGCGTCCTTCGGTTAGCTGGCCCTGGACGCGCTCCGAGGCCGAAAAGTTCGTTAATGGTGTCAGCAAGGAATTGTTAGCACGAGGGTGATCGCTTAGTAAGGCAATAAGCCCTGACGCTGCCCATATCAGGTGCCGGCCGGTGCGATTCTGAGCACCTTGTCGTCGTCACCGTTGCTGGTTGTGACGTACAGCGCTCCATCGCTGCCCGGGCGCACCGCGCGAAGCCGGCCGTAGCTGCCGTCGAGCTGCGGGAGCTGCCCGACTTCGGTCACCTGGGGATTCGCGCTTACTCGCATGAGCAGCAGCTTGGAGCCCTTCAGGGCGGCGACCGCGAGCATGCCCTGCATGTCGCCCCACTGCTCGCCGGTGATGAATGAGGCACCACAGATCGCTTCGGTGTCCTCGCCTGAACTCCAGAGCGCCGGGACCGCGTCCGGGAAGCGCTGCAGGTCGGTCATTGGCACGCTCTCGTCGTAGCTGTCCTCGGTACCACCCTGGGATGGGTCCCAGCCGTAGTTGGCCCCAGCTCGCAGAAGGTTGATCTCGTCATCGATGTACGGCCCGTGTTCTGTGGCGAAGAGCTGACCAGTTCCCGGCTGCACCGTCACACCCTGCACGTTGCGATTGCCGTAGGTGAACACGAGCCGTTCCGCGGCGTTGGGGGAACCGGCGAACGGGTTGCCGGGCGCGGGGCCGCCGGTGTCGAGGTCGATCCGAAGTACCTTGCCGCCGAGCTGGGTGCGGTCCTGGGACACCGCCGCCCTCGCTGAGTCGCCGGTGCCGACATAGAGGTAGCCGTCCGGACCGATGGTGGGGCGGCACCCGGAGTGCCTTCCGGACGGGTTCAAGGTGAGACCGGCGACCAGGGGGTCGGCCACCCGGCGGGCCTGTGCGCCATCAGTGGACAGTTCCCAGGTGATGAGCCGGACATCCACCGGCCGGCCACCTTCCTGATAGGTCTGGCAGGTGGTGAACCGGCGGGTCTGCGCGAAGTCGGGATGCACCACCAGCCCCATCAGACCACCTTCCCCCCGGACGTACACGTCATTCAGGTCGGCGGCGACCTCGCTGACCTGGGCGCCCGGCCTGGTGGAGGACAGCAGACTGATCCGCGCCGGTCGCTCGGTGATCAGTGCCGCGCCGCCAGGGAGGAATCCGATGTCCCACACATGCTCAAGCCCTGCGGCCACGACATCGACCTGGATCTCGGATCCCGCCGGAGAGCGCGGTGGTTGTGCGGGGCTACCGGTGACCGGACCCTGGGTGGGAATCCCGTCTCCGATTGGGGCGCCCTGGCCGCCGGTCGAGCACCCGATGACGAGACCGAGCAGCGCCAGCAGTACAGGCAGGCGAGACACCAGAGAATCCTCCATGAGGTAGGGGTGGGTCGGCGGTGAAGTTTCGCGGCAACTCGGGTTAACCGGAGTTCCGTAGCAGCCCTCCTGCGATCACCATAGCGTCCTTCGCCCGAGCACCCGCCGGCGATCATGGTGGTGAGCGGTGAGGAGTGGGCGCTTGCCAGTTCATGTGGATCCGGGGTTTCGCCGGTGCGCCGATCGTCTGATCCGAAAATTATGTCGGGGACGGCGTGCTTCATTACCCGGCGGAGCGTGAGCGGAGCCGGGTTGGTGTGAAGGTGACGTGTTTGCTGGCGGTGGGTCAGGCTGTGGGTTCGAGGGTGACT
>JALZHU010000502.1 GCA_030860695.1 Actinomycetota bacterium | reverse complement strand
CGGGTGATCAAAAGGTACCGCACACACAGCCACCGCATCAAACGAACCACCGACCACGGCCAACTCCATAACGGCCCAGCGAAGATCCACATCTTCAAGGTCCCGTGCCTAACTTAGTGGCATTGACGGAGAGCCTGCCCACGGCACCATCAGCGGCTACTTGGGTGGCTGCCGCTGTATGTGGTGCCTTTCAGCCGATCGGGCTAACAAGGAATACCAGCAGGACCGAGAACGAGACTATCTCGAATGGCTAGCCAGTACAAAACAAACGCGACAACCCACTACCCCAGTACGAGTTTCCCCGACATCTCATCGCGGTTGAAGCAAATCTCGATCAGGAGGTTAGCGGCCGGGCTGAGGACCAGACGCGTTCGAAGCTGGCGATGTAGATGCTGAACACGTCGTCGTCGCTGTGACGGCGCAGATGCAGGACTGGTGCGTACGCGGCGGCGATGCCGTAGACGTGCTGGTTGATGAGCATCTCGCCGTCAGCACGGTAGATTGAGTTGTAGAGCACCGTCGAATGAAGGCGAATTTGCACGTCAGAGGTGACGAGCGGTCGGTAAAGCACGATGGCGTTACGGACCTTTGCGGCCATCGCGTCATGGATGCCTTCCTCATCACCGCGTTGACTGACGTGTGAGCTGTCCGGGTCACCGAGAATGATGCGAACCGCGACTCCGGCGTGGGCTTTCTCGCCGAGCAAGCGGATCATCTCGACGTCTTCGGCGAGGAACAGGCCGCTGTAGACGAGGATGTCGATCTGGCGCTCCGCGCTGTCATAGAGCTGGCGCCACACCTCACGCGGGACCGAGCCCCGGTGCGGGTAAGTGGCATAGACCTCCGGGCCGATAGATGGGACCCCGGCAAGGTGAGGCCACAGGTCGTACTCGTGCAGGCCCACCAGGTCAGCCAGCCCCCACCGGTGGCGGGGTTGGGGAAGCCGGCCGCCCAGCCAGCGCTGGACCGTCTTGGGGTCGACCCCGAGTGTCTTGGCGACGTCGATCTCGCGGAGCCGGGCACCGGCCAGGGCGCGACGGAGCGGTTCACCAATCGAGCGACCCTCCGGCATCCTGACCTCCCGTGTCCCTGCGGTGCACGCTAACACAAGACGTCCCTAGTCGTCCCTGCCGATGGTGACGCTGGTGAGGCGAGGGCTGAGACCCTGTCTGGGTGCGGTCGACTCCCTGGGGAACGTACGCGCGGATCGCCGAGACACTGCGGGAACGGCTGGCGGACGTCGCGCCGGGCTCTGCCCTACCGTCCGAGACCTCGCTCGCGGCGGAGTTCGGCGTGGTCCGCAACACGGTGCGTCGAGCGTTGGCCGAGCTGGAACGCGACGGGCTGATCGTGACCTTGCCCGGTCGCGTGTGGGTGCCGAACAGGTCATCCGCGTCTGTGACCTGTGGCATCACTGGGCGGTGGTCGTCGGGCATGATCGCCGCTCGTGACGGTTCGACTGTTGTATCTGATCTTCCGGCAGCTCATGGCCTGGCTGGGACTGCTGGCCCGTAGCTTACAATCGAAGAACGTGGAGATCCTGGTGCTGCACCACGAGGTGACGGTGCTGCGTCGCCAGGTGAGTAAACCGCGTCTGTCGTGGGCGGATCGGGTGGTGTTCGCGGCGCTGACCGGATTGCTGTCCAATGTCTGCCGACTCTCACCAACCCACCCGCCAGCGGGAGCGGGCCATGAAGGGCTTCCGTTCTCCGAGTCGAGCCCAGCAGTTCCTGGCCTGCTTCAGCCTGATATCACCGCACTTCTGACCCCGCCGCCACCGGTTCACCGCCGCGGAGTACCGCACCGAGATGCACCACCGCTTCACGATCTGGAGCGAAGTCACCGGTCTGGCCACAACAGCCTGATCGGGCACTACCAGAGGGTCCACCACGTCCTGGCAACCACCAGCAACACCAAGGCCCGATAAGTTGACAATGCCCGGCGTCGTCTTCCACACCGACCAAGGTGGTGAGTACACCGGTGACGTGTTCGCTCAGGCCTGCCGACGCGCCCAGGTACGCCAGTCGATGGGTCGCACCGGCTCGGCGCTGGATAACGCCGCTGCGGAGGCGTTCCACTCCACGCTGGAGTTTGAGCTGCTGCGCGACCAACACTTCGCCACCCGAGACCAAGCCCGCCAGACGGTGGCGAATTGGATCGATGAGTACAACACCGTGCGGCGCCATTCCA
>JALZHU010000501.1 GCA_030860695.1 Actinomycetota bacterium | reverse complement strand
GACCGTGCGTTTGTGGAATGTGACCGACCCTACCCGCCCCACACCGCTGGGCCCACCCATGACCGGCCACACCAACTTCATCTTTTCGGTGGTGTTCAGCCCTGATGGGCGCACCCTGGCCAGCAGCGGTGACCACACAGCCCGGCTGTGGAACATCCCCTCCTCACTCCTGGCCGGCCACACCAAGGTCGTCAGCGCAGTGGTGTTTAGCCCTGACGGGCACACCCTGGCCAGCGCCAGCGACGACAACACCGTGCGATTGTGGAACGTGATCGACCCGGCCCACCCCACGCCGTTGGGCCAGCCCTTGACCGGCCACACCAATGCCGTCCACTCGGTGGTGTTCAGTCCTGATGGGCGCACCCTGGTCACCGGCAGCGCCGATCAGACCGTGCGGTTGTGGGATGTGACTGACCCCGCCCGCCCCACGGCGCTGGGTCAACCCCTGGCCGGCCACACCAACCGGGTCACCGCGGTGGCGCTCAGCCCTGATGGGCATACTCTGGCCACCGCCAGCTTCGACCAGACCGTGCGATTGTGGAACGTGACTGACCCGGCCCACCCCACGCCGTTGGGTCAACCCCTGGCCGGCCACACCGACTGGATCCACGCGGTGGGGTTCAGCCCTGATGGACGCACCCTGGCCAGCGGCAGCACCGATCAGACCGTGCGGCTGTGGGAAAGGAACATCGACCAAGCAATCCAGCGGATCTGCGCCACCACCACGAACACCCTCACCCCCGCGAAGTGGGCGCAGTACGTATCACCGGACCTGCCCTATCGCCCGCCCTGCCCGTGATCCGCCACGATCACCAAGCGTATTCACTGATGGCTCGTCCCGGTGGTGCACAGGGGTCAGGTTGCTGGGTACGCGCCATAAGCGCATTGGTAGTCGGTAGATTCGCTGGAGGTATCGTTTGCTTCAGGTGGCATTGGGCTAGGGATGGTGTCTGTATCGCGAGCTGCGCCAGGTCGACGCAGTGATCGGGGTAGTGACGAAATCCTTCGTGGCGTCGGAATGGTGCTTTGCTGAGTTGGGAATCGCGGATTCGCGGGGGTGCCGGCTCATACCGTTACGCGCGGAGACCGGTGTGGTACACCCGCTGATGCAGGAACTGCAGTATGTGGACTATCACGCCGACGTTGCCTGAGCTGGCCCGGTTGCTGGCGATCACGGCCAATCGTCTGGGGCTGGACTGGTCGGCCAGCGACGTCCGTGGCCGACTCGACGCCGGCACCGATGGCCTGCGGCGTGTAGCCGACGACTTGCTGGCTGCCCACCCGGGCACGCGCCCTCGGCGGCTGCTGGTCACGGTCGATCAAGCTGAGGAGTTGTTCACTCGGACGACCCCGGCCGCCATGCAACGATTCGCGCTGCTGCTGCGCGACGCGGTCGTCGGCCCAGTGCGCGTGGTCGCGGCGATGCGCTCAGAGTTCCTCGATGATCTGAGTGATCTCCCCGCGCTGGCCGGCGTGCCGATCGAGGCCTACGTGTTGGCTTCACTGGATCGGGAGGCGCTGCGCGAGGTCATTGAACAGCCCGCCAAGGTGGCTCGGCTGCGCCTGGATGATGGCCTGGCAGCCCAGCTGGTTGCCGACACCGACGGTGGGGAGGCCCTGCCGCTACTGGCTTTCGTCCTGCGGCAGCTGGCCGAGGGTCTGCCCGTCGGCGGCACGTTGGCCTGTCTCGCTACCACGACCTCGGCGGTGTCCGCGGCGCGCTGACCCAGCACGCCGACACCGCGCTCACCGACGCCGTGCAAGCCAGCGGCTTGACCGAACGCGAGGTGTTGACTGGACTGACTCGCCTGGTCACCGTCGACGAGAACGGCCGCCGCGGCCGGCGCCGGATCAAGCTCACGGGTCTTGCTGCGCCGTTGCGTGTGGCGTTGCGGGTCTTCGTCGAGCGCCGGCTGCTGCTCAGCGACACCGATGATGACGGTCGGGTGTGGCTCACTGTGGCGCATGAGGCCCTGCTCACCGGGTGGCGCCCGCTGGACACCGCCACTGCCGACGCCATCGCTGCCCTGCGCACCGCCCGGGCGGTCGAGCAAGCGGCCGCGGAGTGGACCAGCGCGGACCGGCACGGGGTGCCCCACGGAGTGAGCACCAGCCCCCCAGGGCGGGTCTGTGCTACCCACGCATGTGGCACCTCGGTGACCGCCGCGGTGGACATCACCCGGTCATACGG
>JALZHU010000306.1 GCA_030860695.1 Actinomycetota bacterium | reverse complement strand
ATCATGACCCGGAAACTGGCCCGGGCAACCTCCGGCGCACCACCCCATCCCCGATGGGGAAGCCCCCGCACCATAGCCTCTGCGCCCGATCAACAAGCAGCGTGACCATTTGCCAACAGGCTCTAAGGCGCGACCTCACTGCTGCTATCCTGCTTGACCTCATCGGCGCGGGATCCGCGGGAGACCTGAATGAGCGCGGCCGATAACCGCGCCAGGTCGCAGGGCGAGTCAACGAGCCCGGCCAAATCGCGAGCGCTCGACGGCAGGCCGACCTTTTTGGCTCCTTGCGTGACGCGCCTGTCTACGTACGGCGCAACATCCGGCCACACCGCCTGCACCTCCCGGAGGAAGATATCCGCGCCCACCGGCCCCATGCCTTTGAACTCGGTGAGCAGCTTACGGATCCGTTTCGGGTCCCCACCTGCGTCGTCGCGAAGCTTGCGCAAGTCACCGTCCCAATGGTCCAGCAGCAGCACGGCGGCTTCGCCGAGCATGGTCGATGTCCGCTCGTCGTACCGGCGGTAGCCCGCCCGGCCGAGCGCATCCACCCGGTCTTGCCAGCTCGCCTGCCGCATCCGCTGCGGTGTTCGGTACCCCGCGGCGAACAGTTCCTTCGCCGCCGCGACTGCGATGTCCGCGGAGATCCGGGCGCTCAACAGCGTGGCAAGGACCAGCAATTGGTAAAGCGGCGACGGCTTATCGGCGAGCCGGATGCCGGCCTGCTCCGCGGACGTTCGACCGAAGCGGTCGAGCAGCACCTTCACAACGGACTCGCGACTGGAAGTCATCGGTGTACGGCTACCCCGCAGCCAACCGCCTTATACCACCACTCCGGCTCGGAGCTTCACCCGCCATCCAGTGTGATGACAACCTTGACGTCGTCGGGCTGCGGATTGAACGCCTCATGGGCACGGTCAAGCGGGACCCGCCGGGTAATCAAGCGGTCCAGCCAATCGAGGTCGGCGCGGGCAAGAGCCACGGCAGCGAGGTCATAATGGTGCAGGTTCGCGTTGACCGAGCCGACGACCACGTCGTTTTCCAGCACCAGCTCGCGGTTGAGGGCGCCACCGTCGAGGGTGATGCCCTTGCCAGCGGAAGACACCCCGGTGAGGCACACAACCCCGTAGGGCGCGGTGGCAGACATCGCGTCGAAGACCACGGAAGACACCCCAGTTGCTTCAACGACGATGTCGGGCTCGGCTCCCCGCGTGGCCGCGGCGACGCCGTCGTGATGGTAGGCCGCGCCCAGTGCACGCACCAGATCGGGCTTACAACCCCGCTTCACCACGTCGAGCACGTGCACGTCCAAACCGCGCTGCACGCCGAGCAGTGCAGCGAGCAGCCCGATCGGCCCCGCCCCGGTCACCAGGACGCGCTGCGGGTCAAACCACGACCGTCGCCCGACCTGCTCGATCTGGTCCCACGCCTTGGCGACGACGCTGGTCGGCTCCATGAGCACGCCGACCCCGGAAAGGCGAGGGTCGAGGCGAACCGCATAGCTCGCCTCGACCCGCCACCGCTCGCTGGCGTAGCCGTCGAGCTCCTTGATGCCGCGCTCGGTGTAGCGGCCGTTGCGGCACATGTCAAAATGGCCGTGCGCACACGCGCCGCAGGGCACCGGGTCGGGCCTGCGCACCACGCCGGCCACCAAATCCCCAGCGGAGAAACCCGAGCCGGCGGGCGCCGCACGCACCCGGCCAAGCGACTCGTGGCCAAGCACGAGCCGGTCACGACCCGGGGGCGCGCAGCCGTACTTCCCCGCGGCGATCTCCAGGTCCGTGCCGCACACCCCGACCGCAAGGCCATCAACCAGCAGGTCGTGCTCGCCGGGCTCGGGTTCGGACACGTCGACCACTGCCGGGACGTCGGACTGGCCCGGCACCACGGTTAGCGCCCTCATGCCGGCCTCCCGGACCGGGAGGGCACCTTGTGATGCTCAGTAGGGGCGGCACCGAGGTGGCGAGCAGTGTTGACCAGCCCAACGTGACTGAAAGCTTGTGGGGTATTCCCGAGCTGGCGGCGGGCCACGGTGTCGTACTCCTCGCTGAGCAGGCCAAGGTCGTTGCGCAGGGCGAGTAACCGGTCAAAGAGCGCATGCGCCCGCTGTTCTTGCCCGATGCCATGCAGTGCGTCGGCGAGCCAGAACGAGCACAGCAGGAACACGCCCTCCTCACCCGGCAGCCCGTCGACTCCGCCGTCAGCTCCTGGCTGGTAGCGCAGGACAAAGCCGTCTTCGCACAGTTCCCGCTGGACGGCCTCGACGGTACCGACGACCCGCTCGTCGTGCCACGGCAGAAATCCCACGCGCGGAATCAGCAGCAGTGCCGCGTCCAGACCGTCCGAGCCGTAGAACTGGGTGAAGGTGCGCCGGTCCGGGTCGTACCCGCGGGCGCACACGTCGGCGTGGATGTGATCGCGCAACGCCCGCCAGCGCTGCGCGGGTCCAGGAAGCCCGAAAAGTTCGACGGCCTGGACGCCGCGGTCGACCCCGGCCCAGGCCAGGACCTTGGAGTGGACAAACGGCCGGCGCGGGCCGCGGACTTCCCACAAGCTGTTGTCCGGATCGTCCCAGTGGCCCTCGAGGAAGTCTAGCAGCGCGCGCTGCAGGTCCCAGGCATCCTCCGAGGGCGCGAGCCCCGCTTTGCGGGCGAGGTGAAACCCGTCGAGCACCTCGCCCCACGTGTCGAGCTGGTACTGCTCGGCGGCGGCGTTGCCGACCCGGATCGGCGTGGAGTCCTCGTAGCCGCGCAGCCAGTCCACGGTGTATTCCGGGATCCGGCGAGTCCCGTCCAGCCCGTACATGGTCCGCAGGTCAGCGGGGTCGCCCGCCACCGCACGCAGCAGCCAGTCCCGCCAGGCCTTCGCCTCGTCGACATAGCCGGTGCCCAGCAGCGCCTGCAGGGTGAAGGTCGCGTCGCGCAGCCAGCAGTAGCGGTAGTCCCAGTTGCGCGACCCGCCCAGCTGCTCGGGTAGCGAGGTGGTCGCTGCCGCCACGACGCCACCGGTCGGTGCGTAGGTGAGTGCCTTGAGCGTGATGAGGGAGCGACGAACCGGTTGCTCCCACTCACCCCGGTAGTCGCAATGCCCAATCCAATCCGCCCAGAACCGTTCGGTATCCGCGATCGCCTGCAGGCCGTCGACAGCATGCGGGGTGGGCGCATGGGATGCGGCGTAGGTCAGCACAAATGGCACCTGCTGCCCCGCCGCCACCTCGAAGCGGGCGCACATGCTGCCGTGCGCGTATTCCACCGCGACGTCACTATTCAGCCAGACCGCATCGGGGCCGGCGATCGCGGACAGCTGGCCGCCGGCCTGGCGCACCCATGGCGACACGGCGCCGTAGTCGAAGCGCAGGACGAGCTCCATGCGCATCGGCACCCGGCCCGAGACGCCCTCGACGATGCGGACGAGGTCGGCGGCCTCGCCTCGCAGCGGCATCGCGTCGATTACCCGCACGGCGCCGTCCGGCGTGTCCCATTCCGTTTCCAGCACCAGGGAGTCACCGCGGTAGCACCGCCGGGCGCAGTGGCCGCCGCTGGCCGGTGCGAGCAACCAGCGCCCGGCCCGCTCGTCGTCTAGCAGCGCGGCGAAACAGGCTGGTGAGTCGAATCGCGGCAGGCACAGCCAGTCGATCGAACCGTCGCGACCCACCAGTGCCGCGGTCTGCAGGTCACCGATCAGACCGTAATCCTCGATCCAGCCCGGCACTCCCCGCTCCTCTCGTCGTCTGGTCGGGACGACAGGAAGCCACCGGTGTACGGCTACCCAGCAACCACCTTATGCCTGATCAGATCATAGGCCAGTTCATTGGCATTATCGGCGTTGCGATCCCGTCGCATGTTGCTGACGCCAGCTGATCAAGGTAATGAAAATCTCTACCCAACGCCGAGCAAGAGTGGATCTCTCACAGAGCGTCATTGCTATGCTGCTGACGTTCGGCCATTTTCATGGGCTCTCGGGCGCATATCCGCCCGGTTCTCTTCGATGTAGTCCAGACAGGACTTGCCACCTCCCGGACCGTATACCACAGTCCAGCCGCCCGGGACGTCGGCGAAGGCCGGCCACAGCGAATACTGGCCCTCACCGTTGATCAAGGCACAAAAGGTCCCACCCTCGTCGTCGAAGGGGTTGATCGACATAGAGTGCACTCTCCTTCCGTCGGCGACCTTTAGGGTTCCTTGAATTTCAAGGTAGCGTCTTAGGCTAACCTAACTTAAAGGTCGTGCCAAGTCCGATCCGGTGATGACTCGTACGTCGACAGTTATGTCGGTCAGACTGGTTCGGCGATCGTGGCGTTCAGCGCGGCAAGAAATAAGTGTGCTGGAAGCGGCAGCGTCGACCCTGGTTGAGACCGGCACAACCACGTCGACGGGCGAGGCCGGTTCACGCTTTCCACCAACAGACCTCACCCGTGAGCGAGTGGAGGTACTGGCTGCTTACTCGCACTCGACGCAAGCTGTTGACCTGTGGCTTTGCCACACCACGGCACTCAGCAGCCCTATGTGCCCCGAGACCGAGCGCGAAGCGTCCGGGGAGCGTAGGCGAGCGCGTCGAATGAGCGCGACGTCGCCGAGCTGATCCTCAAAGGTCTGTCGGAGGGCCGGTCCCGGTAAATCGGGACCGGCCCTCCGGGCTCGTCAGGCGGAGGCTCGGGGGAACTGGATGGGTGCGTGAGGGGCGTACTGCTGCGCCGCCCGCAGGTCACCTTGCGGGTCGAACAGGTATGCGCCGTCGGCCATAAGAGTGGGCGTGTTGGTCACGTCGTCGAACACCCGGACGTTGCTGTCCAAGCCCCAGTAGTAGTGGACGCCGCCATTCGAACCCTTGCCGGTGTGCAGGACGATAGTACCGCCTGCGGGGACGACCGTCCCGTCAGGAAAGGTGTAGCCCCGCGCGAGCTTCCTATGATACGAACTGTCGCGGACCCACCAACCAGCGAGGTTGATCGGGTTCGCCCCCTGGTTGCCGATGGAGACGGTCTCGGCGCCCTGCCACTTCACGGTGACCCGCAGGGTGGCGTTCCGGCTGGGACCGAGGCCGCAGGCGTCGGTATTCCACAGCCCCCGGCGATCGACGGCTGCCTGCGCGGCCAGGACGGGATAGCTGGAGTTGGGTAAGTACTCAATCTCGTTGGGCAGCCACAGCGCGAGGCCCTCTCGCACTAGGACTGCTGCTGGGTCGATCCAGGTCCCGCTGGCATCCTTGACCGCGAGGCTGCGCCGCAGCCGATGCCGTTCGCCGCTCTCGCTGGCCGCGTCGCGCGCCGTGATGCGCACCGATTTGCCCAGGACAAGCGTCTCCAGTCGGCGGGTGGCCTGCCGCGCGTGGCACTCGCCTTTTCGATGGCCCGGCCTATAGTCCGTCAGCTCCATCGCATTCAGACCGGTGATTCGGATGCGGTGTGTTTTCCCGTCGATCCTGGCGATAACGGTGTCGCCGTCCACAACGCGGATGACTTTGCCGGTCGTGTCGACCGGGGCGGCCGAGGCGGTCAAGGCGGTAGGGATCAGCAACAGAGAGCTGGTCACCACGCTGGCCATCAGGCGGCCGCCGAGGGTCCTGGCCCCCAATTTCCGTGCTCCCTGCACCTGCATGGTCGCTCGCCGCCGGTGCCGAGGCACGACTGCGCCGGCCGCAGCCAGATGTGGCTTCATAGGCATGGTCAACTTCTCCTAACGGTGTCGTGCGGGACGCCGTGTGCGCCCTTGGTTGCTCCTTTAGCGTGGGTGCGGTGACCTGCAACGATCCAGCGACTCGCGGGCGAGTCGCGCGACTCGCGCTCCATCCAGGGCACCCCCTGGATGTCGGGTGGCATCGGCTCGGTGGCGACAATGGGAACCGTGGTGGCTGAGGTTCACGACTCCGATGCGGTCCCCGTCTTCTGGGAGGACTTCGACTCGGCGTGGCGCGACGGTGGTGCCTTGAACATTATTCAAAACCCCATGTGATTGAGAAGAAGAACAGTCCGCGGGCGGCGTCGTAGGCGTCGCGGTAGGTGTGATGTGGGCGTCGGTAGTCGGTGTGGAAGATTCGCCACGCTTTGAAG
>JALZHU010000305.1 GCA_030860695.1 Actinomycetota bacterium | reverse complement strand
CCCCTGACCGGCCACGCTAACTGGGTGTTCGGGGTGGCGTTTGCCCCGGACGGACGCACTCTGGCCACCGCCAGCACCGACCAGACTGTCAGGTTGTGGGACCTCAGCGACCGAGACCAGCCCCGCCCGCTGGGCCCACCCCTGACTGGCCACACCGGCGGTGTGTATGACCTAGCGTTTGCCCCCAACGGGCGCATCCTGGCCACCGCCAGCACCGACCGGACCGTCCGGTTGTGGGACCTCAGCGACCGAGACCAGCCCCGCCCGCTCGGCCCACCCCTGACCGGCCACACCGGCACGGTGTGGGCGGTGGCTTTCGCCCCGGACGGGCGCACCCTGGCCACCGCCAGCACCGACCAGACCGCCATCTGGTGGGAACTCAGCGGCCGGCCCCGCCAGCTGGGCCAATCCCTGACCGGCCACACCGACGCGGTGAATGGGGTGGCGTTTAACTCTGACGGGCGCATCCTGGCCACCGCCAGCGCCGACCGGACCGTCCGGTTGTGGGACCTCAGCGACCGGGACCAGCCCAACCAGCTCGGCCCACCGCTGACCGGCCACACCGACGCGGTGCTCGAGGTGACGTTTGCCCCTGACGGGCGCACCGTGGCCACCGCCAGCAGCGACCAGACCGTCAGGTTGTGGGATCTCAGTAACCGGGACCAGCCCCTCCCGCTCGGCGCGCCCCTAACCGGCCACACCGGCGGTGTATGGGCGGCGGTGTTTGCTCCGGACGGACTTACCCTGGCCACCGTCAGTGACGACCAGACCGTCCGGTTGTGGGACCTCAGCGACCGAGACCAGCCCCGCCCGCTCGGCCCACCGCTGACCGGCCACACCAACTGGGTGTGGGCGGTGGCGTTTGCCCCGGACGGCCGCACCCTGGCCACCGCCAGTACCGACCAGACCGTCCGGTTGTGGGACCTCAGCGACCGGGACCAGCCTCATCAGTTGGGCTCACCGCTGACCGGCCATACCGACGCGGTGAATGGGGTGGCGTTTGCCCCGGACGGGCAGACTCTGGCCACCGGCAGCGCCGACCAGTCCGTCACCTTGTGGGATATCAGCGACCGGGACCAGCCCCGCCAGCGGGGCCAGTCCCTGACCGGCCACAGCAACTGGGTGTACGGAGTCGCATTTGCCCCGGACGGGCGCACCCTGGCCACCACCAGCAGCGACCAGACCGTCCGGTCGTGGGATGTCGGCGACCGGGACCAGCCCCACCAGCTGGGTCCACCGCTGACCGGCCACGCCGGCGCGGTGCGGGCCGTAGCGTTTGCTCCGGACGGGCGCACCCTGGCCTCAGCCAGTGACGACAAGACCGTCATCTTGTGGGAGCTGCCCGTCTTCGACAGGTTCGCAGGCGGTGAGGTGCGGGAAGCCTGCCTCCGAGCCGGTGGGCCACTCGACGAGGCGACGTGGGAGCAGTACGCACCCGGCGTCAGCTACCAGGACACCTGCGCTGACCGTTGATGCTGAGCAACGACGCCAATGTGACAGTTCGCGGGCACAGCGCGCGGCTCACCAAGATCCAGACCGCCTCGTGACCGCATCTGGAGGACTCGACTGGTGCGGATGTATCACCCTGCCCTCGTGACGGCTCTGCTGTCGGAGGCCAAGCCGCGACCAGTAAGGGGAAACAATGGCGGGTGACTCACTGACTGGGGGGTGATCATGGCCCGCGTTTTCATCAGCTATGCCACCCCAGACCGACCAGTTGCCGACGAAGTATCGAGCTGGCTGCGAGCAGCGGGCCACGAGCCGTTCCTTGATGACGACCTTCGCGACGGGATCAGCGTCGGCGAGGACTGGAAGCAGCGCCTGTACCGCGAACTGCGCGAAGTCGACGCGGTGATCGGCGTGGTGACGTCGTCCTTCGTGGCGTCGAACTGGTGCTCGGCCGAGTTGGGGATTGCGGATGCGCTGGGTTGCCGGATCATGCCATTGCGGGTTGAGGCCGACGTGGCGCACCCGCTGATGCAGAACCTGCAGTACGCCGACTACCACGCCGACTCGCAGCGAGCCCGCGATCGCGTGCTCCAGGCGGTGCGCCTGCTGGAAGACGGTGGTGGTACCTGGCGGGAGGGTGACAATCCCTTCCCAGGGCTGGAGCCGTTCACCGCGGCGCTGAGCCGGGTGTTTTTCGGGCGCGCGGCGGAGGCCCGCGAGGTCGGCAACCGGATGCGCACCATGGTCGGACCCGCGGGATGCTGGCTATCGTCGGGCCGTCGGGCTGTGGGAAGTCGTCGCTGTTGAACGCTGCGGTGGTGCCGCTGCTCGGCAGTGACCCGGCATGGTTAACGATGCCGAGGCTGATGCCAGGAAGCGATCCGCTGCCCGAGCTGGCCCGAGCGCTGGCGGCCACGGCCACCCGTCTGGGGATGGGCTGGTCAGCAAGCGACGTCCGCGGCGTGCTCGAGGGTGGTGCCGATGGCTTGCGCCGGGTAGCGGACGATCTGCTGGCGGCTGACCCTGCCACGCACCAGCGGCTGCTGGTGTCGATCGATCAAGCAGAGGAGCTGTTCACCCGGACGACCCCGGCTGCGCGAGCACGATTCGCTGACTTGCTACGTAACGCCGTCACGGGCCCGGTGCAGGTGGTTGCGGCGATGCGGTCGGAGTTCCTTGATGACGTGCGTGACCTTCCGGAGCTGGCCGGGGTGTCGATCGAAGCCTATGTATTGGCCCCACTGGACCGGGAGATGCTGCGCGACGTCATCGAACAACCCGCGAAGGTGGCCAGGCTGCGCCTGGAGAACGGCCTGGCAGCTCAGTTGGTCGCCGACACCGACAGCGGGGAGGCCCTGCCGCTACTCGCCTTCACCCTCCGCCAGCTGGCAGACGGATTGCCCACCGGAGGCACGTTGAGCCTGGCCCGCTACCAGGATCTCGGCGGCGTACGCGGTGCGCTGACCCAGCATGCCGACACTGCGCTTGCCGACGCCGTGCGGACCAGCGGCCTGACCGAACGCGAGGTGCTGGCCGGACTCACTCGCCTGGTCACCATCGACGAGACCGGCCGACGGGCCCGGCGCCGGATCAGGCTCGACGGCCTAGCCGAACCACTGCGTGTCGCGCTGCAGGTCTTCGTCGAGCGCCGCCTGCTGCTCAGCGACACCGACGACCACGGTCAAGTGTGGCTCACCGTGGCTCACGAGGCCCTACTCACCGGGTGGCGCCCCCTGGACACTGCCACCGCCGACATCACCGTCGCCCTGCGCACCGCCCGGGCAGTCGAGCAAGCGGCCGCGGACTGGAACAGCGCGGGCCGGCCTGAGCACTACCTCTGGGACGACAAGCGGCTCACCGTCACCGCGACCACCTTGGGGATGACCAGCGGCAACGGCAGCCGTAACCCGACTGCATCGCCCATCGTCGAGCTCGATGACGAGGCCCAGGCGTTTCTCGACGCCACTGCCCGGCGCGTCCACGCCATTCAGGAACGCGAACGCCGTCGCCGCACCCGCACCATCACCGTGCTGTCCACCCTGCTGGTGCTCGCGTTGATCGCCGCAGGCCTCGCGGTCTGGCAACAGCAACGCGCCCGCAGCGCCCAAGACACCGCCATCGCCCGGGGCATGGTGGCCGAGGCCGACCGGATCCGCGACCGAGATCCCCGTGGCGCCCTTCAGCTCGGCGTCGCCGCTGACCATCTCGACCCCAGCCCGCTGACCCGCGCGAGCCTCCAGCTGACCCTGACCTCAAGCTCTCAGTTCAGGACTCTTCGCAGCCACACCGGCGCGCGGTCTACAGTGTGGCGTTTGACCCGGACGGGCGCACCCTGGCCACCGCCAGCGCCGACCAGACCGTCAGATTGTGGGACCTCAGCGACCCTCGCCAGCCCCGGCAGCTCGGCCCATCCCTCACCGGCCACACCCGCGGGGTGTACGACCTGGCGTTTTCCCCGGACGGGCGCACGCTGGCCACCGCTGGCCTCGACCAGACCGTCAGGTTGTGGGATCTGGCCGACCGTGACCGACCCCGCCAGCTCGGCCCACCCCTCACCGGCCACACCGGCGCGGTACGTGGGGTGGCTTTTGCCCCCGACGGGCGCACCCTGGCCACCGCCAGCACCGACCAGACCGTCAGGTTGTGGGATCTGGCCGACCGTGACCGACCCCACCAGCTCGGCCCACCCATCACCGGCCACACCAATGCGGTGTCCAACCTCGCGTTTGCCCCCGACGGGCGCACCCTGGCCACCGTCGGCGCCGACCAGACCGTGAAGTTGTGGGATCTCAGCGACCCTCGTCAGCCCCGGCAGCTCGGTCCACCCCTAACCGGCCACATCGATGCGATAGAGGGGGTGGCTTTTGCCCCGGACGGGCGCACCCTGGCCACTGCCAGCGCCGACCAGACCGTCAGGCTGTGGGACCTCAGCGACCGGGACCGGCCCCGGCAGCTCGGCCAACCCCTGACAGGCCACGCCAGCGGGGTATTCAAGTTGGCGTTTACCCCGGACGGGCGCACCCTGGCCACCGCCAGCGTCGACCAGACCGTCAGGCTGTGGGACCTCAGCGACCCTCGCCAGCCCCGGCAGCTCGGCCAACCCCTCACCAACCACACCAACGCGGTGTCCAACCTGGCGTTTGCACCCGACGGGCGCACCCTAGCTACCGCCAGCCTCAACCAGACCATCAGGCTGTGGGACCTCAGCGACCGGGACCGACCCCGCCAGCTCGGCCAACCCCTAACCGGCCACACCGGCCCGGTGTACGGGGTGGTGTTTGCCCCCGACGGGCACACCCTGGCTACCACCAGCGACGACCAGACCATCAGGTTGTGGGAACTGCCCCGCTTCGGCAGGTTCCCTGGCGATGAGGTGCGAGAAGCCTGTGCCCGCGCCGGCGGGCCGCTCGGCAAAGCGACGTGGGAGCAGTATGCCCCCGGCGTCAGCTACCAGGACACCTGCGCTGACCGTTGATGCTGAGCAACGACTGCGCGCGGGGGTTCTTGCATACGGTCCGTACACTGCGGCGGTGTCCATGGTTGATGCGGTGCTCATCCGGATCCCGCAGCCCTACCGCGACATCGCGGTTCGCCACCGGGAGCTGGTGAAGTTCGCCCTGGTCGGCGGGATCGCCTACGTCGTGGACATCACGCTGTTCACGCTGCTCAAGATAACGGTGCTGGAGCCCAAACCGGTCACCGCCAAGATCATTGCGGTGCTGGTGGCGACGATCGTGTCCTATGTGCTCAACCGGGAGTGGTCCTTCCGCACCCGGGGCGGCCGCGAACGCCACCACGAGGCTGCGCTGTTCTTCTTGGTCTGTGGCATCGGACTAGTGATCAACGCCACCCCGCTGTGGATCTCGCGATACATGCTGGACCTCAGAGTTCCTGAGGTCAGCCTGCTTGCCCAGGAGGCCGCGGACTTCGCCAGTGCCAATGTGATCGGAACGCTGCTGGCGATGGCCTTCCGGTGGTGGGCCTTCCGTAGGTACGTCTTCCCCGACCAGAACGTGCGCCGTCAGGTACCGGTGGGTTGATTCCCGGCTCAACCGGCGGTGGATTGATTGCCGGCTCAGCCGGCGGTGGATTGTGCCGGCTCAGCCGGCGGTGGATTGTGCCGGCTCAGCCGGCGGTGGATTGATTGCCGGCTCAGCCGGCGTGGGCTGACACGAGTCAGTCAGCGCACTACTCCGGTGCCTGGCCGCGGGGACCCCGCCGTCTCTTCGCTCCGCGGTACCCGCAGGTAGACCGCAAATCTGGCAGGCCGCGCCGAGCTGAGCTCGAGGCGTCCCCCGTCGGCCTCGACCAGGGCCCTGGCTAGCGCCAACCCGACGCCGGTGGAGGACGCCCCGGAGACTCCACGGTCGAAAACGTGCGGGGCCAGCTCCTCGGGCACCCCCTCGCCGCCGTCGGTCACCTCCACCACGATCATCCGATCCGGTCCCACCCCAGTCCACCGTGCGGACAATGTCACCACGCCGGCGCCGTGCCGCAGCGCGTTGTCGATCAGCACTCCGAGCGCTTCCCGAAGCCGACCGGGTGTGACCCGGGCGACCAGCCCATCAGCTACCCGCAGCCGCAGCGGCCGCTGGTCGGCATCAGCC
>JALZHU010000056.1 GCA_030860695.1 Actinomycetota bacterium | reverse complement strand
TGTGGGTGCCGAATCGGTCATCCACAGCGGTGACCTGTAGCATCGCTGGATGTTGGTCGTCGGGCATGATCGCCGGTCGTGGCGGTACGACTGCTGTATCTGATCTTCCGACAGCTGGTGGTCTGGCTGGGACTGCTCGCCCGGAGTTCACGATCGAAGAATGCCGAGATCTTGGTGCTGCGCCATGAAGTCGCTGTGTTACGTCGTCAGGTCCGACGACCACGCCTGTCGTGGGCGGACCGGGCGGTGTTCGCAGCGCTGACCCGGTTGCTGTCCCCGACTGGTCGCCTGCATCCAATCGTCACCCCCGCCACGGTGTTGCGGTGGCACCAAGACCTGGTGACCCGACGCTGGACCCAACCGCGGCGGCACCGCACCAGAGGTCGCTCCATCGTCTCCGAGCTGCGCCAACTGGTCCTAACGACTGGCCGCAGAGAACTCGACCTGGGGGTATAGGAGGATCCACGGCGAACTCGCCGGGCTTGGCTACTCAATCGCGCCCAGCACGGTATGGTCAATCCTGAAGCGAGCCGGCATCGACCCCGTCCCTCGCCGCGCCGGTCCCACCTGGCGACAGTTTCTGACCGCCCAAGCCCACGGCATTCTGGCCACGGACTTGTTTTGTGTCGACACGCTGCTGCTCCAGCGGTTGTCCGTGCTGTTCGTGGCAAAGCACGCTACCCGCTGCGTCCACCTGCTCGGCGTCACCGCGAACCCAAACCGAGCCTGGGTGGCTCAGCAGGCGCGGAATCTGCTGATGGACCTGGGCGACCGCGTGGTTCAGTTCACCTTCGTGATCCGGGATCGCGACAGCAAATTCACCGGCATGGTCGATGCCGTGTTCGCCTGCGAAGCCATCCGCATCCTGCACACACCGGTGCGCGCACCCCGGGCAAACGCGATCGCCGAACGCTGGATCGGAACGGTCCGCCGCGAACTGCTAGACCGGATGCTGATCCTCAACCGCCGCCACCTCGAGGCTGCCTTGGCCGAGTACGTGAGGCACTTCAACGACCACCGCCCCCACCGCGCACTGCACCAAGCAGCACCACTCAGGACACTCCCACCCCCCGCATCACCACCCCTGCTTCACCTCCGACGACGCGATCGGCTCGGCGGACTGATCCACGAATACACCCAGGTCGCATGACGTGGATGACCTATTCGGCACCCACAGGCTGATCGGCGTGTCACCGAGCGCTGGACGGATGAAGCTGTCGATGAGCAGCTGATACGTCGCGCGGGTGGTCTCCTCTACCTGATGACTAGCCGACCACTCATGGAGCAGATAGCCGAGCGTGACGTTCGTCTTGGCGGCGGTGTTGTCTTTCACCTGCTGACGCAGCCGGTCACGCAGGACGATCGCTGCGTCCTGGGTGTCAGCGGAACCTGTAAGGAACAGTTGCCGACCCGTCACCGGGTCGCATCCGCCAGAGATCCGCACCTGGTACGTGTTCCCCCGCTGCCGGATACCCGTCAGGTCCTTCAGAGCCTGCTTCCGTCGAGTCATGCGGCAAGCGTAGACGCCCGTAATGGACAGTCCGATGGACAAAGATCCATTCGATGCCGACCGGCTGGATCTTGATTAGGCGCTGCGCCGCTGCTCAGAGCGTATGTAGACGATGCGCGCCCGAAGGGAATCGAACCCCCAACCTTCTGATCCGTAGTCAGATGCTCTATCCGTTGAGCTACGGGCGCATGTTCTGTTGTCGGCCAGCGTAAGATCCGACCGCCGGCGGAGGCTCCGGGATTCGAACCCGGGAGGGGGCGTAACCCCCAACCGCATTAGCAGTGCGGCGCCATAGACCAGACTAGGCGAAGCCTCCCGGGGCCTTCGAGGCCGCCAGGCGATCAGGGTACACAGCGGGCCCTCGATCGAGCAAAGCAGGTAGCCGACGGCTCGGCGCTATCAACAGCGCTGGTCACAGGCCCAGAAGCGCCGAACTGTCAGACCCCCGCCGTACGCTCGGGTCCATGAGCAAGCCACTGGTGGAGATGGTTGTGGGCCGACCACGACCGCGGCTGAACCAGCTGGTCGTGGTGTACGCCGGTTACCGAATAGAAGGAGCTGAACCCGGGGTGCACCACGGCCTGCCCTCCCGTCACCTCACCCTCATCGTCACCCTCGACGGCACAGTCGACCTTGCGGCAATGCCCGATCCCACCCAGCCACCGGCCTCGTTCACCACGCTTGCCGGCGGCCTGCATACCACCCCGGCGCTGATCAGTCATAACGGTTACCAGCACGGCCTGCAGTTGCACCTCACCCCGCTCGGTGCCCGCGTCCTGCTCGGGCTCCCCGCCAGTGAACTCGCCAACACGGTCGTCGACTTAGGCACGCTGCTGGGGCCGGTAGCTGGTGAGCTCGTCGAGCGGCTGCGGTCGGCGACCACGTGGACCGACCGGTTCTTCGAACTGGACGACGTACTGACCCGGCTTGCCAGGCAACGGGACGGGCCTGCGCCTCAACTCGGGTGGGCCTGGCGGCGGCTGACTGCCAGCCACGGCCGGGTCGGGATAGCTACGTTGGCCGACGAGGTCGGCTGGAGCCGGCGGCATCTGGGCGAGCGATTCCGGCGCGAGTTCGGGCTGACGCCCAAGGTAGCGGGCCGGGTGATGCGCTTCGAGGTCGCGCACAGGCTGCTCCGCGCCACCGCCCGGCCTGGGCTAGCCGAGGTCGCAGCCCGCTGTGGCTATGCCGACCAGGCCCATCTGACCCGGGAGTGGCGAGAGTTGGCGGGCTGCACCCCGTCGACTTGGCTAGCCGAGGAGCTCCCATCCGTTCAAGACGACGAGGACACCAAGGAGTCATCCTGAACCGCATGACCGATAACACGCCTGCCCCCACCGTCTGGCCGTGCCTGTCCTATTCCGACGAGCGGGCCGCGATCCGCTTCCTCGTCGAAGCCTTCGGCTTCGAGGAGACGCTCGTTGTCCCCGGTGACCGGGACGGCGAGATCGTGCACGTCGAACTGCGCTGGCCCGAAGGCGGAGGGATTATGTTCGGGTCCGGCGAGGGCGAGTTTGGCAGGAAGCCCGGCAGCGCATCGCTCTACGTGGTCACCGATCAGCCTGATGCGCTATTCGAGCGGGCGACCGCAGCTGGCGCTGAGGTCGTCCGCGGGCTCAAGGACGAGGACTACGGCTCGCGCGGCTTCACTGTCCGCGACCCCGAGGGCAATCTCTGGAGTTTCGGCACCTATCGCGGGGCCTGACGGAAGCTAGGGTTCTGTCTCGCAAGCAACACAATCAGGACGGGTGTTGAGCCAAGCGCGGCTGTTCCGTCGAACAATTCCCGCCCAGGCGCCACACCGACTCCTGCGCGACTTCGATGAGCGCATGCGCGCAGGCAACAAGCCAGAGCGGATCATCGGATGACTTTCCTCGGCATCACCGGACATCGAGGCCTTCCACCCCATACCGCCCAGCTCGTCGACAACGCGCTACGTGAGACACTTGCCGAGTACGGCAATAACGTTAATCGGTGTTACCTCACTGGCAGACGGTGTCGATCAACTTTTCGCTCGCGCTGTCGTCGACCAAGGTGGCCACATAGAGGTCATCGTTCCGGCGGCCCGCTACCGCAATAACCTTCCGCCAGAATCGCATGATCGTGGTCGGAACGTGTGGATCATCTGGCCCGACGGTGCGGCCCGTGAGTGAGAATACGAGTCATAAGTCGCAATACCACTCACGGGGCGCGCAGCGCCACAAAGGCCACCAGCGAGTCCGGGTTCTGCAGTGCATCGGGGCTGACGGCACGCGCCGGGTCCACGCCGGTGAGAATCTTCTTTACCGGCACCTCGCACTTCTTGCCGTTGAGAGTGCGGGGTACCTCGTCGACCACGATGAACCGGTCAGGCACGTGCCGCGGCGACAGGTTGTCCCGCAGCGCGGTACGCAGCCGCGGCTCGACGTCGGCCAGCGACATCCCGGCAGCGAGCACTAGGAAACAGAGCAATTCGCCGTCCTGGCCGGCGCCGGAGGTGTCGATGATCAGTGAGTCGAGCACTTCATCCAGGCCCTCAACCACCGCGTAGAACTCGGCGGTGCCCATCCGCACACCGCCGCGGTTGAGCGTGGCGTCGGACCGGCCGTAGATTACGCACGATCCCCGGGGAGTGATCTTGATCCAGTCGCCGTGCCGCCACAGGCCGGGATAGGTGTCGAAGTACGCCTCGCGCAGCCGTACCCCGTCCGGATCGTTCCAGAAGCACAGCGGCATCGATGGCATCGGCTTGGTGATCACCAGCTCGCCCACCTCGTCGAGCAGCTCCGCGCCGGCCTCATCCAGGGCCACCACCGCAGCACCGAGTGCGCGGCAGGAGATCTCGCCCTCCCAAACCGGCACGTCCGGCGCGGCGCAGACGAAGGCTGCGCACAGGTCGGTCCCGCCGGATACCGAGCAGATCTGCACGTCCGGGCCGACCGTCTCGGCAATCCAGCGGAACCCCTCCGGCGGCAGCGGCGCACCGGTTGAGCCGATCGCCCGCAGCGCGCTGAGATCAAGCTCGGCGCCCGGGCGCAGGCCGGCCTTGCGGCAGGACTGGATGAACGGCGCGGATGTACCGAAATAGCTGACGCGCTCCTCGTCGGCCAGCCGCCACAGCGCACCGACGTCGGGATACCCCGGGCTGCCGTCGTAGAGCACGATCGTGGCGCCCACCAGCAGACCGCTGATCAGGTAGTTCCACATCATCCAGCCGGTGGTGGTGAACCAGAAGAACCGCTCCCCCGGCCTGAGATCAGCCTGCAGCAGCAGCGCCTTGAGGTGCTCCACAACGATCCCGCCGTGGCCGTGCACGATGCCCTTGGGCAGCCCGGTGGTGCCCGAGGAGTAGAGCACCCACAGCGGGTGGTCGAAGTCCACGGCTTCGAACGCCAGGTCGGCCCCGGAGCGCGCGGCGAGCAGGTTGTCCCATGTCGTCAGCGTCACCGTGGCCTGCAATGACGGTATCTGTTGGCTCAAGGCGTCCACTGTGGATCGGATGTCGTAGGACTTGCCGCCGTAGACGTACCCGTCCACCGCGATCAGCACGGTGGGCGCAAGCTGAGTGAACCGGTCGGCAATCGCCCGGGTTCCGAAGTCCGGCGAGCAGGACGACCAGATCGCCCCCAGGCTAGCCGTAGCGAGGAAGGCCACCAGGGTGTCCAGCGAGTTCGGTGCCAGCGTGACCACCCGGTCCCCCCGGCGGACGCCCAGCGACGCCAGCGCCGACCGCGCCGCGGCCACCCGCTGCCGCAACTGGCCATAGCTGCACTGCTGCCGACCACCGTCCTCCCGGCGGAAGATCACCGCCAGGTCGTCGTCGCCCCTGCCGGACCCCGCGGCCAGGGCGTGCTCGGCGTAGTTCAGCGTCGCACCTGGAAACCACCGCGCACCCGGCATCGATTCATCGGTAAGCACCCGCTGCGGCGCGGCGTGGAAGCGGACGCCGGCGAACTCGGCGAACGCCCCCCAGAACCCCTCCAGGTCGGTCACCGACCAGCGCCACAGCGCGTCATAGTCAGGTACCTGCAGCCCGCGGGTGGAGGCCAACCAGCCGCGGAAGGCCGCCATCCGGGAGCGGGCGATGGTGCCCGGGTCGGGCTGCCAAAGGATCCGGGCCTGGCTCATGCTTCGTTCCTAGCGCATTGCGCTACCAACCCCACTGCTGGCGTTAGCGCAAATGACAGTCAAACCAGTTCAGCGTGCGCGCCCAGGCCTCCGGCGCAACGGACTGGTCGGTGTCGAAGTGGCAGTACACCAGGTCGGTCGCTATCTGGGCAGAATGGGCGGCGTCCCGCAGCTTGTGCACCTCCTCTTCGGGAAGTGCACCATCCCGGTCATAGATCCCCAGCCACGGGCAGCGCAGGTTGGGCGCAACATCGGCCAGCGCAGGCAGCGCCGTAGCAACCGGCTGCGCTATGCCGATCCCGCCGACGGTCACCGCAGCACCAAGGTCACGCTGAGTAGCGACGATGAGCGCGACGGCACCGCCCAGCCCCAAGCCCACCACGCCAAGGCGGTCGACGGTCACGCCGCGCTGCGCCAGCCAGCTGAAGGCGGCGTCGGTGTCGGTGTGGACAGATTCCGCGGTCAGCCCCTTGACGTACTCCCGCACGGTGCCGCCGTGCTCGGGTAGCTCATCAACACCATCTCGGTGATAGAGATGCGGGATTACGGCCAGCCAACCCTCGCCGGCCAGCCCAGCGGCGAGCTGCCAGACGGCGTCGGTCACACCGGGGCTCTCAGGCCCCACGACGATGCCGCCGCGGACCGCGGATTCCGGGGTAGCGACGGTCAGCCGCAACGCACTGCCGTCGGAAAGCGGCATCTGCTCAAGGCTACGTTGCGTCATAACCCCACCCACTCGTCGACGGTGAACATAGGGGGACGGCGCAGCGTACCGGCTCATCGGCGACACCCTCGAAAGATCACCTGTTCGTGGCTAGGGTGAAGATTCGCTGGACCTGCTGCCACACCTACCGAAGGAGACTGATGACTGCCCGCACCAGGGCCGACCTGGGGTCATTGCCCGGGTATGTCCCCGGACGCAGCATCCCGGGAGCAGTGAAACTAGCCAGTAACGAGGTGTCTGCGGGTCCGTTGCCCAGCGTCATCGCCGCGATCTGCGACGCGGCGGCTGATGTCAATCGATACCCAGACCCCGAGGCAACTGCCCTGGTGGATCGCCTCGCGGTCCGGCTGGACGTGCCGCCGTCCCACCTCGCCATCGGCTGCGGGTCGGTGGCGCTGTGCCAGCAGCTAGTGCAGGCCACCTGCGGGCCGGCCGATGAGGTCGTGTTCGCTTGGCACTCGTTTGAGGCCTACCCGATCATCACCCAGGTCGCTGGGGCCCGGCACCGCACCGTGCCGCTGCGTCCTGACCACACCCACGATCTGGCTGCGATGCTGGACGCGATCACCCCGGCGACCCGGTTGGTATTCGTGTGCAATCCCAACAACCCCACCGGCACGGCGGTGTGGCGTGACGAGCTGGTCACTTTCCTCGACGCGGTGCCTGACGGCGTCCTGATCGCCCTCGACGAGGCCTACCACGAATTCGTCACCGATCCCGCAGTACCTGACGGCCTGGCGCTGCGCGGCGGTCGGGACAACCTCGCGGTGCTGCGGACCTTCTCCAAGGCCTACGGGCTGGCCGGTCTGCGGGTGGGGTACTGCGTGGCGGTCGAACCGATCGCCACGGTACTGCGCAAGGTGTCCGTGCCGTTCAGCGTCAACTCATTGGCTCAGGTTGCCGCGCTGGCAAGCCTCGATGTCGAGGATGAGTTGCTGGCCCGATGCCGGGGGGTGGCCGCCGAGCGGGACCGGGTACGCGCCGAGTTGCTCGCGATGGGCTATGCGGTGCCGGATTCGCAGGCCAATTTCGTCTGGCTGCCCTTAGGCGAGCAGACCGCTGCCTTCAACGAGCACTGCCTAGAACACAAAGCCGTCATCCGCGCGTTTCCCGGTAACGGCGCCCGGATCACGATCAGCGACCCTAGCAAGAACGAGACTTTCCTTACCGCAGCCAAGTACTGGCAGGCGCGACATGGAGACATATCGGGGCTATGAGGACCCCGATAGCCCCGATATGTCTCCATGTCGGGAGGAGGACGTAGGCGGCTCAGCCGCCGATGTAGCTCATTTCGACCTTCGGGAGGCCGAGCGTCTCGGTGGTGCGCTGGGCGGAGTAGCGGTCGGAGCGAGCCCGCCAGATGGCCCTGATCCGCGACTCGAGCTCGTCATCGGTGGCGCCGTCGCGTAGCAGGGCGCGCAGGTCATGGCCTAAGCCGGAGAACAGGCAGGTGTACAACTCGCCCTTGGCGGACAGCCGGGCCCGAGTACAGGTGCCGCAGAATGGCTGGGAGATCGAAGTGATCACACCGACCTCGCCAGCCCCGTCGAGGTAGCGGTATCGAGCGGCGACCTCGCCGACGTAGCTGGGATCCAGCGGCTCGATCGACCAGACGGCGTTAATGCCGTCGATGATCTCCGCCGCCGGTACCACCTCGTCCATCCGCCAGCCGTTGGTGCTGCCGACGTCCATGAACTCAATGAAGCGGACGATATAGCCGTGCTCCCGTCCGAAGGCGGCGAGATCGAGAATGCCCTGGCCATCGTTCACTCCGCGTTTGACCACCGTGTTGACCTTCACCGGGGTCAGACCGGCATCGGCGGCGGCGGCAATCCCCTCCACTACCCGGGCGACGGGGATCTTCACATCGCTCATGGCCCGGAAAATGCGCTCGTCCAGCGAGTCCAGGCTGACCGTGACTCGGGCGAGGCCGGCATCCCGCAAGGTGTGTGCCTTTCTCGCCAGCAGCGATCCGTTGGTCGTCAGAGCTACCTCGTTCACGCCGTCGATGTCGACCAGTTGCTCGATAAGCCGCTCGATGCCGTGCCGGAGCAACGGTTCACCGCCAGTGAGCCGCACTTTCCGGACACCCAGGCCCGCGAACACCGTTGCCACCCGAACAATCTCCTCGAACGAGAGCAGCTCCGAGGGGTCCATGAACGGGAAGTCGGTGCCGAAGACGTCACGGGGCATGCAGTAGCAGCAGCGGAAGTTACACCGATCGGTGACGGAGACCCGCAGATCGCGCAAGCCGCGCCCAAACTGGTCGCTGGCAGTGTTCATGGTATCCATCCAATCAGAGTACCCACATTCCCAGCTGTGTTATTCGTCAGCGAGGCCGCGCTGGTTCGCCCAGCCGGGTCGCAAGGCCTGCTGGTCAGTTCACGCTGGCTGTGAGCACCCCGCACGGCGTGGCGTTGTTCACCGGTCAGGTCTGACGGTCGTCGGCACCCGGACGGAGATCGTGGTACCGGTGCCTGGCACGAGGTCTGCGGCCAAGCCGTAGCGCTCGCCGAACCTGTCCCGCAGCTGATCATCGATCGTGCGCAGGTTGTCCAGCAGGTCAGCAGTTTCCGTCCCAGGCCCGTCGTCCTCGACGGTAATCAAGCAATCCTGGGCCACGACGCGAGCGGAGAGCGTGACAGTGCCACCAAGCTGCTTACGCTCAATGCCGTTGCGGACTGCGTTTTCCACCAGCTGCTGTAGCGCCAGAAACGGCAGCACGACCGGCAGCGCATCTGGCGCAATGTGGCACTGCACCCGAAGTCGTTCCCCGAAGCGAGCCCCTTGCAGTTTCAGGTAACGGTCGATGTTCTCCAGTTCCTCAGCCAGCGTCGTCTCGGTGGCCGAGCGCAGCGAATACCGCGCGAACTCGGCGAAAACAATCAGCAGCTCCCGGGCCCGGGGCGGGTCGGTGCTGACCAGGGCGACGATCGTGCTGATCGTGTTGTGCAGGAAGTGTGGGGCGATCTGGCCGCGCAGTGTCCGCAGTTCGGCGCGAACTTGCGCGACGGCGCGGTCCAGTTCGGCGAGCAACCGCTGGTCTTCTGCCTCGCGCTCGCCTTCGCGGGCACACAGCACCACCGGCGTCTGGATCGCCGCGACATGCTTGGTGGGTCGCAGACCGCGCCAGGTGGGATGCGCAAGACGGCAATGGGGAGTCCACCGCCGGTAGGAGACCTCGCCCAGCAGCTGCGGAGCCACCCAATGCACCATCCGATCCGTCTCGGGCGACACCTCATCAGCAAAGGGGCTGGCGGGCTGCGCCAGCGCGGCTAACCGCTCGCGCAACTCTCGGCGGCTCGCTTCGGTGAAACCCGTACCGACCTGCCCGACGTAGCGCAGACCTTTTTCGGTAGGCACGCCGACCAGCAGCGCGCCAATCGTGGCGGCGTGGCGGCGCTCGGATACCCACCCGCCGATGATCACTTCCTGAGTGTGCCGAAGCGTCGTCTGCACCCAGCTACGTGAACGGCCGGACTGGTATACCGAGTCAGCGCGCTTGGCGATCACGCCATGCAGACCGTATTGGGCCGCGGTGTCCAGCACGGCTTGGCCGTCAGCATCCAGGAAGGAGGGCGGCAGCACGAGCGGCCCATCAGTGAGCTCCAGTTCCTCGAGTAGCTCCCGACGGCGCTGGTAGGGCAACCCGATGGTGGAACGGTCGTCCAAGCGCAGCAGATCGAATGCGTAGTAGACCACCGGCGCCCGGCGCAGCACCGTTGATGTGGGCCGTCGCATGTTCATCCGCTGCTGCAACTGCGCGAAGCTGGGCCGGCCGCAGGAATCCAGCGCGACGATCTTCCCGTCCAGCAGCATCCGACGTCGGCTGACGAACGCTTCGAGTTCGGGATACGCCGCTGAGATGCTGCGGTGAGTGCCGCTGAATAGACACATCCGGTCCGGCTGGGTGCAGGCCAGGGAGCGAATCCCGTCCCAACTGAATTCAAAGGCCCAACCCGGCCCGGCCGGCAACGGCCCGGCTGTCGGCAACATCAGGCGGACCAGGTCTGGCGTCATTTCCCCCGGATCTTTTCTCTCATTCGGCGGTTCAGTTTCGACGGCTGGGCTTGTCTGACGTGTCCCTGGACTTGCGCTGTTTCGGCACGTCCACCGGCTCGCCGCGAGCAGCCCTGGCCGCCTCCACCGAGGCCTGCAGAGCGCTGAGCAGGTCTGCTGAAGGGGTGGGTTCCGCTGGCGCCGGCGGCGCGACGACATCCCTACCGGCAGCCTTGGCTTCGATGACGGTCAGCAGCGCCTCGCGGTATCCGTCGTGGTAGGCCTCGGGTTGGAAGTCGGTGGCCATCGTCTCGATAAGGGTATCGGCCATCCTCAGCTCCGCGTCGCTGACGGATACCTCACGATCCAGCACGTCAAACTCGGCCTTCCGTACCTCGTCTGGCCAGACCATCGTCTGCAACGCGAGGACATTTCCCCGGGGCCGCAGCACGGCCAACGATTCCTTGCTCCGCACCGCGATCTTGGCGAGACCCACCCGCTTGGTGCGGTCCAGCGCGGCCCGAAGCAGCTCGTAGGGCTTGCGACCAGCCGGCTCGGGTTCCAGATAGTACCCACGAGCCAGTGCAAGCGGATCGACTTGGTCCGCGGGCACGAAGGCGACCAGCTCCACGGCCTTGGTAGTCGGCAGCGGCAGGTTGGCGAAGTCCTCGTCGGTCAGCACCACCGTCTCACCAGAGGGCAGCTCGTAGCCCTTGGCGAGGTCGGCGTAGTCGACCTCCTCACCGCAGCTCGTGCACATCCGCTGGTAGCGCACCCGACCGGCGTCTTCGGCGTGCACCTGGTGAAAGGACACATCGCGGTCCTCGGTAGCCGAGTACAGCCGAACTGGGATGCTGACCATCCCGAAGGTCAGTGCGCCCTTCCATATCGCCCGCATCGCACCACACTGCGACACTCCGGGCCACGTGTCCACCCCATCGTCCTAGACATCGGCGTACCGTGGGGTGGTTTGGCAGTTTCCCGGGCCGTTGGCGACGCCGGCCAAGCCGGCAATGGACCACGGCCGGCCGAGCCGGCAATGGACCACGGGAGGGCGCGCTATGACCGTCATCATCATCGCGGTGCTGATCGCGATCGTCGCTGCCGGTGCGTTGTGGCTGGTGTCCGGAATTCGAGTAGTCAGCCAGTTCGAGCGTGGTGTGGTGTTCCGGTTCGGTCGGGTGGCCAGTGCGCCCCGGGAGCCGGGGCTGACCTGGATCACCCCGGGGGTAGAGAAGCTCCGCAAAGTCAACATGCAGATCGTCACCATGCCGGTGCCCGCGCAAGACGGCATCACCCGCGACAACGTCTCGGTGCGGGTGGACGCGGTGGTGTATTTCAAGGTCATCGATCCGGTCCGGGTCGTGGTCGACGTACAGGACTACCTGCAGGCCGTCTCGCAGGTCGCGCAAACCTCGTTGCGCTCGATCATCGGCAAGAGCGACCTGGACGACCTGCTGTCCAACCGCGAACGGCTCAACGAGGGACTGGAGCTCCTGATCGACAGCCCCGCGCTAGGGTGGGGCGTGCATATCGACCGGGTAGAGATCAAGGACGTCGCGCTGCCGGAGTCGATGAAACGGTCGATGTCGCGCCAGGCAGAGGCCGAGCGTGAGCGGAGGGCACGGGTGATCAGCGCTGACGGCGAGCTGCAGGCGTCGGAGAAGCTGGCTCAAGCGGCTGCGGCGATGGCGGACACCCCGGCGGCCTTGCAGCTGCGGATGCTGGAAACCGTCGTCCAGGTCGCCTCGGAGAAGAACTCCATGCTGGTAGTCCCCTTCCCCGTCGAGCTTCTCCGCTTCCTCGACTCAGCAACGCACCGCCCCGTCCCCGAGCCGCCGAAGTCGCATTCAGCGGGCTGATCGGGATTATCGGCTGGCCGCGCCGCTGCCGTTGACCCGCCGCGAGCGGGAGATCGTTACCCTGGCCGCCAGCGGACTGTCCAACCGCCAGATCGCCCAGTGGCTGGTCGTGTTGGTCTGCGCCGTCGAAACCGCCTCTACCGCGCCTGCGCTAAACTCGGTACCTCCGACCGCGCCGAGTTCGCCGCCCTACTCCACGGCCACCAACACCAGCTGCGCACCCAGCCCCGCCCGACATGACTAGTCAACTATCTAGATTGCCGTACTGTGTGGCGATCGCACTCGGTCAAGGCAAGCGAGTTCGCGTTCTTGAGCTGCACGCAAGGTCGAGACCTACCGTGGTATCAGCGGCAAGGTGCAACCCCGGAGGGCGCGAACAGACCGCCAACCACTGCCGCCAGCTGCTGTCCGAGGCTGGGTCCGAGCTCACCGCCCAGCACGAGCTGCCGTTGGACGTCGCCCTCCTGCGCGCCGGTAAACCGGAGCCCGACACTATCCGCCGCCACGCCTATGGAGATAAGGATGTCTGACACAGCCGCCGCCAGCTACGTCAGCTCCACCGGCGAGTTCACCCGCGACCAGCGCTACATCACCACGCGCATCACCGCCGACGGGCGGGACGGCTACCCGGTGCTACCCGGCAGGTATCGCCTCGTGGTCAGCCGAGCCTGCCCGTGGGCCAATCGGGCGATCATCGTCCGTCGCCTCCTTGGTCTCGAGGACGCGCTGTCGATGGGAGTGACCGGGCCGACCCACGACGTGCGGAGTTGGACGTTCGATCTCGATCACGGCGGGCGCGACCCGGTCCTGGGCATCGAGCGGCTCCAGCAGGCCTACTTCGCCCGGTTCCCCGGCTACGACCGGGGCATCACGGTTCCCGCCATCGTGGATATACCCACCGGCAAGGTCGTCACCAACGATTACTCACAGATCACCCTTGATCTGTCCACCGAGTGGCAGGCCCATCACCGGCCCGGCGCCCCCCACCTCTACCCCGAAGATCACCGTGCCGAGATCGACGACGTCAACCGGGTCGTGTTCACCGACGTCAACAATGGCGTGTACCGCTGCGGGTTCGCTGGTACCCAGGAAGCGTACGAGGCGGCCTACCACCGCCTGTTCGACCGGCTCGACTGGCTGTCAGCCCGCCTCGAGCGCCAGCGCTACCTCGTCGGTGACACCATCACCGAAGCCGACGTCAGGCTGTTCACCACCCTCGTGCGTTTCGACGTGGTCTATCACGGTCACTTCAAATGCAACCGGCAGAAACTCAGTGAGATGCCGGTGCTGTGGGCCTACGCCCGCGATCTGTTCCAGACTCCTGGCTTCGGCGACACTATCGATTTCGACCACATCAAGCGCCACTACTACCTAGTGCATCGCGACATCAACCCCACCGGCATCGTGCCCGCGGGGCCCGACCTGGCCGGGTGGATCAACCCGCACGGCCGTGACACGCTGGGTGGGCGCCCCTTCGGCGACGGCACCCCGCCTGGCCCACCACCGCGAAACGAGAGAGTTCCCCGCGAGCACACCCCGTGCGTGGCCTGAGCTCATGAGGCCCCGGTAAGCGTTCTGACGCCGGCCACAAACCCGCTCCACACCTTCCCGAACTCACCGGAATTCGCGAGTAGTGGCACACTCTTGCGCTCACGTGCACACCAGGGCCTCAAGAGGAACACGATGAGTAGTGAGAACCAGTGGTGGTCTGGTGCCGCCAGCGACACCGGCAACGTGCTGGAGGGCACGGCGCTGGGCGCTCTGCTCGGGGGAAACAGCGCAGCTGTGGGCTTCTCGATCGACTACGAGCGTGTCCCGCAAGCCATAGCCGACCTCGAACACGCCGCCAAGTTCATCAGCAATCAGGCGGATGTAGCTCATAGCCTGGCGAACATCCCTGCTCCGGGTGCCGATGGTGTCAGCGTGAATGCTGCCGCCCAGATCGGTCGGTGGGCGTCGGATACTGGCACGAACAACCTGGAGGCGACTCTTCGCCTTGGCGCAAAACAACTTGAGGGTCTGGCGCAGAAGTTGCGTAAAGAGTTGAAGACTTACCTCCAGGTGGAGGAGCTGAACATCCCGCAGGCCAGCCCAGGACTTCCACTATGAGGACTCGCCTGTTGACGAGCGTGATCACAGCAGCATGCGTGATCTCGCTAGCGGGTTGCGGCACGGGGTCGTCACCAGAGCAAACCCCACCGAGCCCCACACAGGCGGCGAGCCCGATCCCGCCGGTAAAAAACCCCCGCGATGTCGCTGCCATGTCTCGTCGGACGTGCGAGTTGCTGACCTCGCAGCAGGGGAAATCCTTCGGTCTCGATCTGCCGCCAAGGCAGTCGGACGGTCTTTTCGGCACACTCCGCTGCGAGTGGACAAGCACGACGAGTGATCGGCGAACAGCTAGACGGGTTGCCATCAGCGTCTTTACCAACAACCCGACGTTAGAAGTCGCCTACAGCAAGCGGCAGGGCCTTCCGTTCTTCGAACTCACCCAGGTCGCCGGCTATCCCGCCATCGTCGCCAGGCCGAACGCGGACTTACCCGTTTGCGACATAGATGTTAAGACCGCGGAGCGGCAGAGCGTGACGGTGATTTACGAGTCAAAGGAGTTCGACAGCAATCCGCAGCAGTCGTGTGAGGTGGGTAAGCAGGTCGCTGCGGCGGTGGTGATGAACCTGCCGCCGAAGAGTTGACCTCAGCGCCCCTCGTTGTACCCGGCGCGGCGCAGCGCTTCGGCGAGTGAGCCGCCGCGTGGTTTGCTGCGAGACTGGGTTCGCTTGGCGGCCTGGCGTGGCGCACTAGCTGACGGCTCGGCGCCGACCGGGTCGTCGAGGCGCAAGGTGAGCCCAATGCGGGTGCGGGGTACGTCCACGTCGAGGACCTTGACCCGGACGACGTCGCCCGGCTTCACCACGTCGCGTGGGTCCTTGACAAAGGTCTTGGCCATCGCTGAGACGTGCACCAAGCCGTCGCAGTGCACGCCCACGTCGACGAACGCGCCGAAGGCAGCGACGTTGGTGACCACGCCTTCGAGCACCATGCCCGGCGTGAGGTCGGAAATCGTGTCGATTCCCTCAGCAAAGGTTGCGGCCGCGAAGGCCGGTCGCGGATCTCGGCCGGGCTTCTCCAACTCGGCGAGGATATCGGTGACGGTGGGCAGGCCCACTGCGCCATCGACGAAGTCGCCCGGTCGCAAGGCCCGCAACACCGCGGTGTTGCCGATCAACGTGGTGATGTCGACGCCGGCCGCGTCGAGGATGCGGCGCACCACCGGATAGGACTCGGGGTACACGCCGGAGCGGTCCAGCGGATCATCCCCGCCGGGGATACGGAGGAAGCCGGCGCACTGCTCGAAAGCCTTGGGGCCCAGGCGCGGCACGTCAGCTAGGGCACGCCGGGTGCGGAACGGACCGTACGCGTCGCGGTGCGCCACAACGTTCTCGGCGAGCCCGCCGGTGATGCCCGATACCCGCCGCAGTAGCGGCGCAGATGCCGTGTTGACGTCGACGCCAACGGCGTTCACGCAGTCCTCCACCACCGCGTCCAGCGAGCGGGACAGCACGGCGTCGGGGAGATCGTGCTGGTACTGACCTACGCCGATCGACTTGGGATCGATCTTGACAAGCTCCGCGAGCGGATCCTGTAACCGGCGCGCGATCGATACCGCGCCGCGCAGTGACACGTCCAGCTCGGGCAGTTCCTGGGAGGCGTAAACCGAGGCGGAGTACACCGAGGCACCCGACTCTGACACCACGGCCTTGGTGAGACCCAGCCGCTTGGCCAGCTCGGCGGCGAGCTTGTCGGTCTCCCGGGAGGCGGTGCCGTTGCCGATCGCGACCAGTTCGACGCGGTGCGTCGTCGCAAGACGGGTGAGCACCGCCAGCGCCTCGTCCCAGCGACGCTGCGGAACGTGCGGGTAGACGGTCTCGGTGGCCGCTACCTTGCCGGTCGCGTCGATGACCGCGACCTTGACGCCAGTTCGGTAGCCGGGGTCCAGCCCATCGTTGGGCGGGCGCCCGCGGGCGCGGTAAGCAGCAAGTCACGCAGGTTGGCGGCAAACACCCGCACCGCCTCGTGCTCAGCCGCTTGGCGCAGCCGCATCCGCAGATCGATGCCCAGGTGTAGCAGGATCCGGGTGCGCCACGCCAAGCGCACCGTATCGGCCAGCCAGCGGTCAGCCGGACGACCCCGGTCGTCGACGCCGAAACGTGCCGCGATGGCGCGCTCGTAGCGGCTAGGTCCAGGGGTGGCGCCCTGCGGCTCCGGTTCCGGGGTGAGGTCCAGAACGCCCTCCTTCTCGCCGCGGAACAGCGCCAGGATGCGGTGCGAGGGCAGCTTTGTGAAGGGCTCTGAGAAGTCGAAGTAGTCCGCGAACTTCGCACCGGCGTTGTACTGGCCATCGCGCAGCCGCGACACCAGCCGGCCCCGCGACCACATCTGCTCGCGCAGGGACCCGATGAGGTCGGCGTCCTCGGCGAAGCGATCGACCAGGATGGCGCGGGCGCCGTCGAGCGCAGCGGCGGCGGCAGGTACACCTGCCTCAGGACCGACGTACGCCGCGGCGGCGGCATACGGGTCCAGGGTCGGATCGGCGAGCAGCCCGTCGGCCAGCGGCTCCAGCCCGGCCTCCCGGGCGATTTGTGCCTTAGTCCGACGCTTGGGCTTGTAGGGCAGGTACAGATCCTCCAGCCGCGCCTTCGAATCGACCGCCATGATCTGCGCCTTGAGTGCGTCGTCGAGCTTGCCCTGCTCGCGGATCGAGTTCAGGATCGCCGTCCGACGCTCCTCGAGCTCGCGCAGGTAGTGCAGCCGCTCCTGCAGAGTGCGCAGCTGCGCGTCGTCGAGCCCGCCGGTGGCTTCCTTGCGGTATCGGGCAACGAACGGCACAGTGGCCCCGCCATCGAGCAGTCCAACGGCGGCATCCACGTGCCGCTCAGGCACGCCCAACTCGTCGGCGATCCGCTGGGTCAGCACGCTGCTCCTTCCATCATCAGGTGAACAGTCGAGGGGAACCATATGCAGGTCCTGAGTCGACGCGGAGGGTGGAGCAGTGTGGTGGCAGTGTCGCCGCTTGAGTCGTCTCAACTGCTGTTACTCAGAGTAACAAGATGTCCACAGTGGTGCTCTGGTGGAGTGGCAGTTCGAGAACGCGTTACAGCATTACTGACAAAGTGTACACAGAACGTCGACAAAGCACGTTGATATAACTCATTCGCGTGAGAGTGCGTCGGGGCTAACCATCATCCTAAAGATCATATCCCAACCGGTCGGTCTTTCACGCGGCTCGGCGTGGCGGCGGGCAAAACACTAAGCAACTGATGATCTGGTCTTATGCTGCCGAAACTTAGGGAGGCTCGGGCATGCCTTCCTAATCTGAAGTGATGAGGGTGCGGGCGCGGCTGGAAGAAAGGAAGACACCAACATGCGGCACTGCGAAGGCACCCGAGGAATAGGCCGCCTTGGAGCGTGCCTGGCGTTCGTCTCGTCGATCCTCATGCTCGCCTTGGCCATCCCGGCGGCAGCGGGCGAGGCCGGCCCGGCGGGCTATGGTTATTTCTCCGTCCAGCTTACCGGAATGGAGGTTCCTTACGGCGGAGACCCTGATGGGCATGGCCACTCTCGACTAGACTTCGACCCTGAGCACGAGACGGCCTGCTTCAATATCAAGTGGAGGAAGCTCGACGGTGCGGTTACTGCCCTACGTCTCCATGCCGCGCCCCGCGGCAACGAAGGCCCGCATTGGATCGATTTTTTCCACGACAAGCACATCGCTGGGGCGCGAAACACCGCCTCGGGGTGCGTTCATGTGACCGGAAGCCACGGGATGAGCCCTCGAGACAAGATCCAGGCTGTCATTGACGATCCGTCCGGCTTTTATCTCAACGTCCACTCGACTAAGTTTGAAGACGGAGCGATACGCGGCCAACTGGGTTAGGCCGGCGTACCGGTGGAGGCGGCGACCAATCCGCCTCCGCCATCGCCATCGCCACCGGCAAGCTCGCGGTAAGCTTGGGCCGCTGGGGCAAGATCGCGGTCCGGGTTGGGGTCCCGGTGCTCATCGTGGGGACCCTCCTGATCATCAAGCCAGAGATCATCACCGGTACGCTGGAGACCACTGGAGCATTGCTGCGGGTCGCGGCGCTGCTGCTGGGCTGGCTGTTGTTCTCCTTCCTGGTCCGCCGTTTCGTGCGGCCACCAGTACTGCGCACCGGGCTGATCGTGGTGGTGAGCTTGGGCCTGCTGACCATGACCGTGCTGCCCTACTTCATTGACACCCGGGCCAACGACACGCTCCTCACCAGCCCAGCGGGCGCCAGCACGCAGGGAACTCCCGGCACCCCCGGCGGCGAGGCCGCACAGCTCGAGCCGGTTAGGTCTCCTCAGGCCAGTTGCAAGGCCTTGCCGGCCACCGCGGTTCCGGCGCAGCGTCGATCGTTCGCACGCCGGACGGATCCCACGTCATGCAGCTGGAGAACTACGACGTCTCCAGCGGGATCACCCTGTTTCTCTACCTGGTGCCCGGCACCAACCAGCAGGAAGCGGGAACAAACGGCGTCAACCTCGGGAGGCTCCACTTCCATCTTGGCAACGCACAAAATTTGCATTGGCCCCACTTGTTGACATGGTGCTGGCGCAGTAAGAGAGCGACCACAGCCAGCACTCGAACGATTCGATCCCTAGTTTCCACTGGTGATACTGCCCTTTTTCCACTGAGCTGGCCAGCGAGCTCATTAAGCATTTTATAGAGCTGCTGGTACCGTGTCTCGTGCACGCTGCTCACGGGTCCTGAGAATTTCCCGTGTGGGAGAGCAAGACAGTGTGGGGCTGACATACGTAGGAAGTTCAAACTCACGCCGGTACTCACCAGTTTCATCCCATCAGCGGTCCTGCGATCGGAAGTTACCGTGTATGATCACCTCATTGCGCTACAACGATAGGTTGAAGAACGCCTGGAAGGGACTGGCTGCCAGTACGAGTATTCGCAGCTCGCAGGGGTGGGCGGGGGCACCCGATGGTCAGTAGCCGCGGAACATTGCGCAGTAGTCAGAGTTCGCCGCGTTGCCTTGGCGTGGTGTCAGGCTTCCTACTCAAGTTGATCCGGGAATCGGCCGGGCTCACGCAGGTCCAACTGGCTGAGCAGTTGGCCGTGGACGTGGCTAGCGTGCAGGGTTGGGAGAGCGGTCGCCGGCCGCTGGCGGCCTTGCGCGCCGCTGATCTGGTGCGGCTGCGCTTCCGGCTGTTGCGATGCGGTGCGCAGCCCACCTTGCTGGCGACGTTGGAGGACGCCATCCAGGCGGATCTGATCATCGCTGAAACGGTGCAGGCCGGCGGCCAGGTCATCGAGGCCGACGGCCACCCTCTGGGTGCGATTGTTCACCAACGCAAGTTGAGCGACCTGATCACGTGGCCGTTCACCGGGATCGCTCCCGCCCCGCTGCGAGATCTCATGACAGCGCGGGTGCGGCGTGGACCTGTCCCAGCTCAGCCGACGCTCACCGAGGACGAGCGGACGTGCTTCTTCGATCACCTTCTCATGACTGCGGACACAAAACCCAATGAAGACACGGCGCTGGCACGGCGCCAAGCGATCTACTTGCTTGGCTTTGATACCCGGGCGAGCACGTCCGAGTGTCTGCGCGTCGAGCATATTCGCGCCCTACGGGATGCCGGGCGCACCGATAATGTTTCGTCCTGTGTATTTGTCCGGTCCTCTGCCGTCGCCCTGGCTTACGGCGGCGATCGCGACCCGTTGCGTGCCTTCCTTCAGCATGCTCAGGCCAGTGACCGGCTAGAGCTAGCAAATCTCAATTACTGGGCTTATTGGGTGGGTGAGATCGACGGCGTCCAGGTTGATGACGAATTCATGAGCCGTGTCGACCCACAAGGCTGGAGCGGAGTCCGACTGCTAGGCCACCTTCTGGAACTTCTGCATCCCGGTTCGGGGCACGCCGAACTCAACCCGCGCCGCCCGCGACCTGCTGGTCCTCAATGGGTCCTTAAGCCGGATCGAGGCGACCATACCATTGCCGTCAGCACGACTATTGTAAGTCCAGTCATCCCTCCCACCAATGTGTCACTTATATAATGTTTTCCGGCTTTGATAAGCGATAAGTGCGCCAGCATTGCCATCGTTCCCAGTGGTAAGAAAGTGGCAGGGGCCTCCAGCGACGCTCCGAATACGTAAGCTACCTCAGCCGCAGCGTGACCGGAGGGGAACGCACCCCTTATAACCTGCGGCTTCCGAGGCCGACGGTGACGGGGCTGAGCCCGTCCGAACAGAGGTTTCGGCAGATTTCCAGCTCCGGCCCCGAGCAAGTAACACACGGACCCTCGCAATGCTGCTCTTTTTCCCTTCGGCCCTCCTGCCGCCGCCATGACGGCAGTGACTAAGATCCAAAAGAGTGGCTTTTGCGTTATGACGCCGGGGCGAGCAAAAGCCTTGGGCACTAATTTCTGTGATCGAGGATTACCCTTCATGCTGTTCCTTTCTGGCACACTTCGTTAACGCTTTGCACTATTCGATTGGATCAAGTCACTGCCTGCACCATATCTACATCTAAGCTGGACGGATCGGAACGCGCAGCGCACTGACGCCGGGGTGGCTGCGCATACTGCGTGCGTCCCTCTCCCGCAGGTACCACCGCATGTCAACCGCGGAGCTGCGCGCAGGGTACTCAGAGCGCCCCAGCTAACCCGCTGCAGCGACGAACGGCCGCCGCTCGGAGCATCGCGGAGGGGGCCGTTCGTCGTTCAGGGAGGCAGTTTTCGAGTTAGCTCGCCGAGTTAGGACGGCGGTGTGCAGGTTAGGTTTCTAACTTCCCGAGTTAACCACCTGCGACCTGGTCTGACCTGCGAGAAGTTAGGTGAGTTAGGTCAGTTAGGCGAGGCTCGTGGCGCTGTTGTGAGGCCCTGGATCGCGCGGGTCACCGGGGAGCTCAGGAACCTAACTCCGGCCCGGCGCTAGCCTGGGAGGCACCTCCTCGCCGAGGTGCTACGCCCCGGGGCGACGGTCCCGGGGCATCGGCGAGGAGCCGGCGAGGAGAGAGATCCGTGACGGACGTCAATGAGGCGCGCACGATCGGCCAGCGGGTACGGCAGATCCGCTACGCCCGTGGCAAGTCGCTGGTGGTGACCGCCGGACTAGCTGGGATCAGCAAGTCGCACCTGTCCCGCATCGAGCGGGGCGAAGTCGCGCTGGACAGCCGCTCGCAGACTGTCGCGCTGGCCAACGCGCTAGGGATTTCCCCCTCGGAGTTGACCAGGCTGCCAGTCCCGGCGCCATGCAACGGGGACACCGACGCCGCCGTTGAGGCCGTGCGCCTAGCGCTGATGGCGGTCAGTCGCAAGCGACCCAGAGGGCAGGTGGTCGGTCTGGAGGAGTTGCGGGCCAGAGTCCGCGCGGTCGAGGGCAGCAACTACCGGCGCCGCGGTGAGATGCTGCCCAGTCTGATCAGGGACCTTCATACCAGCATCATGGCCGGACATGACGTCGCTGAGCTACTGAAACTTGCGGTGTTGGTCCATGCGCAGACCACCCGCGGGTACCTGTACATCGTGGGTGCCCCTCTTGACCTGAGACGGGAGCCCGCCACGCTGGCCCAGCGTGCGGCCGAGGAACTCGACGAGCCGACCATGTTGGGCGTCGCGGCATGGGGTGCCGTGATCGAGATGCTCGCCGCTGGAGCCTTCGAGCTGGCCCAGGACGAGCTGAACTCGGTGACGGTCCCGACCACCAGCCCGGAATCGACACAGCTCGCGGGCATGCTGGCACTGTCGCGGTCGCTCGTGGCTGCGGCGGATAAGCGGCTTGCCGACGTTGACGCTGCCCTGGAGTACGCCGCCGAGCTGGCCCAGCGAACCGGCCAGGGCAACGCCTACCTGATGGGTTTCGGACCGACCAACGTGGGATTGTGGCGTATGGCCGCGGCGCTGGAGGTCGGAGACCACGAGGGGGCCGCCACCATCGCGGAGGACCTCAATCCGGCCGAGCACCCAAGCCGCGAGCGTCGGGCCACTTATTGGATGGACTATGGCCGGGCGCTGGCCCGGATCAGGGGACGCCAGGACGACGCCGTGAGGGCGTTTCGCACTGCGGAAGAGCTGTTCCCTATGCGAGTGCTGCGCAACCCGTTTGTGTCCGATGTGCTTGGCGAGTTGCTAGTTCGGCGCTCTCACCGGGATGCCGTCGGCACGGAACTTCGCGGCATGGCCTACCGCGCGGGTCTGCCGGTGTAGTCCCCCATCCGGGGACGTTCCCAGCTGTGGGAACCCAACGCCGCAGACTCCGTCATGGTCGTCAAGCGTGACCAACGGCGCCAATGCCGCACCAGCGGCACAGCCAGCCGGCAACCGCAGGGTGATCCCCACTACCTGCTCGTTGCACGGCGGCACGCCCGGATTCACCAACCTGGTGGTAAGCAAGCGGGATGGCGCCATCGTGATGGATCCGCACGCCACCGGCGCCTGTGTGCTCAGGCTGGATAAGGACGCGGCCAGCGTGCTGCGCGACCTACTGACGGAGTGGCTCGGATGAGCCTGGACATTGGCAGCCAAATCGAGCTGCTGTTGCTGCAACGGGTGCACGACGGGTATATCACCGAGGATTCACGACAGGTATATCATCGGGGATTACTGCTGGCTGTATTTCGACGGCGGCCGGCGGATTTGGCACAATGCCACCCGCGCGCTGCGTGCACTGGCCGAGACGGGGTCTCTGCACCTCCGGTCGAACCGGGCGCTGGAGCTGGACTCCTCGCCGCGACTGGAGGACCACGTGGGCCTGAGCGTGGCCGAGCGAACGCGGAGCGTCAGTTTCACCGAGTGCGGGCTGGACTGGTGAGCGTGCACCTGTTCACCGGCGACGCGTTGGCCGAGGGCCACCGGTGCGGGTGACTTCGTCGCTGGTCTGCGGGGTGCTGGTGTGGCCCTCCAACAACCCGTGCGAGCCCGATGACCCGACGTACTGCACAGCGTGCGTCGATGCGGCCGCCGACTGGAATGCCCGAGCTGGGCCCCTCTCCTGGTGAGCGGCCACGCAAGCTTGCTGGGATCAGCAAGGCGACGCTGTCCGGATCGAGAACGGCAAGGTCGCGTTGGATTCCCTCGGCGTACCCGACCGGGCCGCGATGCAGATCATGGGCTGGTCCAATGCGGCTCTCACGCAGCGGTACCACACGTCACCGGCTACGTGTTGGGAAGGGTGGCAACCCAGGCCGGCGCGCGCCCTTTGGGAGACGCCTCCCGATACGAATTGAGACGAATACTGAGACGAGGCCCGTCCAGACCGAGGCGGACACACCGTTCGCCTCGGTCATCTGGCCTGGTTAGGGGTGGCGGAAGCGGAGGGATTCGAACCCCGGTGCCTCTCGGCACGCTCGCTTTCAAGGTCGTCGACCCGGCGATCAGCGGTGACCACCTCAGCAGTATGGGCAGGTCGTCGGCCGGGGCATGGTCACCGCCGGGCCTTACTGATCGCGGGCGAATGCAACCACAAATGCCACCACTGCGGTCGCGGCAGCGGGCACGG
>JALZHU010000304.1 GCA_030860695.1 Actinomycetota bacterium | reverse complement strand
GTTCTCCACAGCTACGCTGCAACCTGTGTCATCCGCCCGTGCCGAGCGCTTGGTCAACCTGGTGCTGTGCCTGCTATCCAGCCGGCAGTACCTACCTGCCGAACGGATCCGGCGGATCGTGCCCGGCTACGCCGACGCCCCCTCCGATGAGGCGTTCTTCCGGATGTTCGAGCGGGACAAGGCTGAACTGCGCGAACTGGGCGTCCCCCTGGAGACCGGCCGGACCCCGGGGTTCGACACCGGTGAGGGCTACCGCATCGCGCGCCGGGACTACGAGCTACCTGACATCGACCTCGAACCTGACGAGGCAGCCGCAGTCGCCCTGGCCGCCCGGCTGTGGGACTCCCCGCAGTTGGCCGGGGCTGCACACGGCGCTCTACTCAAGCTGCGCGCAGCCGGGGTGGAGGTGGACGCCGAGCCTTCGGTGGCCGTGCAACCACGGGTGCGGGCCACCGAGCCGGCGCTGACCCCACTGATCTCGGCCGTCCAGGCTGGGCAGGTCGTGACCTTCCCACACCGCAGGCATCCCGCCGTGCAGCCCACGGTGCGCACTCTCGAGCCGTGGGGAGTGGTGTCCTGGCGGGGCCGCTGGTACGTGGTGGGACACGACCGGGACCGGGAGGCGACCCGCTGCTTCCGGGTCTCCCGGATCGCTGATCCGGTGCGCGTCGTCAGCGCCTCTGAGGTGGTACGGCGCCCAGCGGGGGTGGACCTGCTCAAGATCGTGGTGGGTTCCGCAGAACCACCGCCGGTGGCGTACACCGCCCGGCTGTGGCTAGCTGAGGGCCGCGGGCACGGCCTGCGCCGGCATGCGACGGTTTTGGGTAGGATGACCCTGGACGGGGTGGCCGGCGACCTCGTTGCGGTGCAGCTGCCGGGTTATGACGCCGCCACCCGGTGGATAGCCGGGCTCGGACCAGATGCCGTGGTATTGGAGCCCACCGAGCTGGCTGACGCGGTCCGGGCCCGGTTGCTGGCGGCCGCGGGAAGCGCAGCAGGCTGATGGCCGGGGTCGCGGAGCGGTTGCCCCGGCTGCTGGCCCTGGTGCCCTACCTGCTGGCTCGGCCCGGTGTGCCGATCGACGAGGTGGCCGCCGACTTCTCGGTCACTGTCCGGCAGCTGCGCCGTGACCTGGAGCTGCTGTGGATGTGCGGCCTGCCTGGCTACGGACCTGGCGACCTCATTGACCTGTCCTTCGAGGGTGACACCGTGACTGTCACCTTCGATGCCGGGATGCGCCGCCCGCTGCGGCTGTCCGGCGCGGAGGCGACCGCGTTGGTGGTGGCGCTGCGCGCGCTGGCCGAGACACCTGGCGTCGTCGACGCCGGGGCGGTGCGCCGGGCCCTGGCCAAGATCGAGGCGGCAGCGGGGCGGGCCGACGGTGTAGTAGTTGGCCTGGCGACCCGGGAAGAGGCCGCGCTAGCCGCGGTACACGACGCTTTGGACCGCCGCCGCGCACTGCACATCCACTACTACACCCCCGCTCGTGACACTGTCAGTGAGCGCACCGTGGACCCGATGCGCCTGCTCCTGGTCGAAGGCCGCAGCTACCTCGAGGCCTGGTGCCGCTGGGCCGACGGGGTGCGGCTGTTCCGGCTGGACCGCATTGAGCACGTCGCGAGCCTGGACGAGCCCGCGGTGCCACCACCGCACGCCCGCCCCACCGACGTATCCGCCGGGCTATTCCGTGCCCAGCCTGACCAGCAGATCGCCGTGCTCACCCTCGCCCCGGATGCCCGTTGGGTCGCCGAGTACTACCCGGTGGATGAGTTGATCGAGGGCGAAGGAGGAGCCACCACCGTGCGAATGCGCTACGCCGAGACCGGGTGGATGGTGCGTCTGCTGCTGGGGTTGGGTGCCGACGTCGCGGTCCGGGAGCCCCCCGAGTTAGCCGCGGCGGTGGCTGAGCGAGCCCGCGAAGCGGTGCGCAGATCCTCCTTCGCTGCCTCGCATGAGCCAGGCTAACGTCATCAGCGTGCCTTACCTGATCAGCGTGCTGGCGGCCGCTGCTGGCGTCGTGGTCCTGCTCGTATTGCTGCTAGGGCTGGCCGGTCCCATGCGCCGGCTGGCCAGGACGGTGCGCCGCAGCCGCACTCAATTTGCCGACCGCACCAGCCTGCTGGCAGCGCGGATTGCGGCACTGCGGGTGGAGCTGAGCCGCCGACGTCACCGTCGCAACTCCGGATAGCTGGCGAACCAGCTCCGGCCGCGTAGCATCGATGCCGCACAACAGGCGAGAAGAGGAGGCCTACGGTGAGCTTTCCGACTGGCTGGGAGCTGCTACTGCTCCTCGGCGTGCTGGTTCTGCTGTTCGGTGCGACCAAGCTGCCGACGGCCGCCCGGGCTATAGGGCAGTCTATGCGTATCTTCAAGGCAGAGACCAAGGGCATGCGTTCGGAGGACGAGGCAACCTCTCCGGCGCCGCAGCAGCCGTCGCTGCCGCCATCGGGCCCCCCCGCGACGCCGGCCGTGGACTCCCAGCGGCACAACGACACTAGTCGCTAACCACGAGGATTGGGTGAGCGGGATGCGTTTCCCGGTTGGGCGCTTCCTCGCTGGGCCGGGTCGCCGGCGCAAGGCCAATCCGGACGGCTCCATGACTCTCATGGAGCACCTCTACGAGCTGCGCAACCGGTTGTTCATCGCGCTGTTGGCTATCGCGCTCGGTGGGGTCCTCGGATTTCTCTGGTGGGGGGTGTCGCCGTTCGGCCTGCCTAGTCTCGGCACTCTGCTCACCGGCCCGTACTGCGATCTGCCCCCGACGCTGCGACTAACCCCGAACCGTGGCCAGTGTCAACTGCTGCAGACCGTCCCATTCGAGGTCTTCACCATCCGAATGCAGGTGGGGTTGGCAGCCGGTGCGGTGTTGACTGCCCCGATCTGGGTCTATCAGGTGTGGGCGTTCATCACACCTGGTCTCTATGCCAAAGAACGCAAGTTCGCTCTGATTTTCGTTGGTGTGTCCAGTGTGTTGTTCGCCGCGGGCGCCGTCCTGGCCTACTACGTAGTCCCTACTGGCCTATCTTTCCTGGCGAATCTCGGTGCCGGCCAGTTCATCACCGCGCTGACCGGTAAGGCCTATGTCGGTTTCCTGCTGACAATGCTGGCGGTCTTCGGTCTGACCTTCGAACTCCCGCTGCTGGTGGTGATGCTCAACCGGGTCGGTGTGCTGCCATATGAGAAATTAAAATGCTGGCAGCGCGGCATCCTGTTCGGGCTGTTCGTGCTGGCCGCGATCGCCACCCCAGGCAACGATCCAATTTCCATGGTGGCGCTGGCCGTCGCACTGGTTGTGTTGTTCGAGACGTCGGTGCTGATCGCTCGGGCGCACGACCGCGCCGTGGCGCGCCGGCGAGCCGAGCAGGGCTGGGACGATCTTGACCCCGACGAACCATCGCCGCTGGATCATCGGGTGGAGCCCGTGCCGTCGGATGACCCGGCACCCCGCTACGACGACGCGACGTAGAATGACGACCGATCGCCCCGGCATCGAACACTGTTGACCACTGATGAGCTGTATGATGCCGCGCCGTGCGCGCCACGTTGATCGTCAACCCGCATTCCGGTCGCGGTGCGGCAACCCGGGTGGCCGGCACCGTGGCTAGTACGCTGCGCGCTGCGGTACCCGAGCTGGTTGCCACCGTGACCGCTGACGCGGCGGGCACCAGCAAGCTGGCGGCGCTGGCCGCACAGCGCGGTGATGACGTACTTGCCGTGCTCGGTGGGGACGGCACCGCGCACCTAGCCGCTCAGGCCGTCGCAGGCACTGCAACCGCGCTGGCGGTGCTGCCTGGTGGCACTGGCAATGACCTCGCGGCGGTGCTAGGTGTCCCGGCTGATCCGGTGCAGGCTGCTCGGCACGTCGCCGAGGCGTTGCGCTCCGGGCAGCGGCGGCGGATCGACCTGGGCCGGGTCGAGGACGGAGCCAGTTTCGCCACGGTGTTGTGCACCGGCTTCGATGCGGCGGTCAACACGCGGGCCAATGCGATGCGCTGGCCCGCTGGGCCACGCCGGTATGACCTGGCGGTGCTGGCTGAGCTCGCCGCGTTGACCCCCAGGCCGGTGCGGGTGCACGCTGGGGGCACGGCGGTGGAGCTGGAGGCGATCCTGGTCGCCGTCGGAAACGGACCCAGCTACGGCGGTGGGTTGCGGATCTGCCCAGATGCCACGTTGGCCGATGGCCTGCTCGATGTGATCGCGATCGCCGCGGTGAGCCGGCGCCGGCTGCTGCGGGTATTCCCGTCGCTGCGCGCCGGCGCTCATGTTCACGAGCCGGAGGTCACTGTCCTGCGAGGCCCGACCGTGCGCATCGACGGCCACCCTGGCTGGCCCGTCTACGCCGACGGGGAGCCGCAGGGCACCCTGCCAGTGACCGTGCACTGCGAACCCGGTGCACTCACCGTCGTCGCCTAGCCTGGGACGGTGGCCAACTCTCCCGCCGAGGCGTACGCCGCGGCCCGCCGGCGGGTCGCGCTACCTCGCCTCGACGAGTTCTCCGCCGGCCTGGGCTTTCAGCTCGACCCGTTCCAGCGGAAGGCATGCGAGGCCCTCGAGGAAGGGCACGGAGTACTGGTGTGTGCGCCCACCGGTGCTGGCAAGACCGTGGTCGGGGAGTTTGCGGTACACCTGGCGTTAGCGCAGCGTCGCAAATGCTTCTATACGACGCCGATCAAGGCATTGTCTAACCAGAAGTATGCCGATCTAGCGAAACGGCACGGGGTGGACACCGTCGGCCTGCTCACTGGGGACACTTCGATCAATGGGGGCGCTGCGGTTGTCGTGATGACGACCGAAGTGCTGCGCAACATGCTCTACGCCGGATCTTCCACCCTCGATGGGCTGGCCTACGTCGTGATGGACGAGGTGCACTACCTCGCCGATCGGTTCCGCGGCGCGGTGTGGGAAGAGGTGATCCTCAATCTGCCGGAGAGCGTGCGGCTGGTCGGCCTGTCCGCCACGGTGAGCAACGCCGAGGAGTTCGGCGAGTGGCTCGTCGACGTGCGCGGCGACACCGCGGTGGTGGTCGACGAGCACCGTCCGGTGCCGCTGTGGCAGCACATGATGGTCGGCTCGCGGATGTTCGACCTGTTCGCGGAAAACATTAGCGGCGGCCGGCTTGCCGTCGACCCGCATCTGGTCCGGCGCGTGCAGGAGCTGGAGCGCCACAGCGGGTGGGATCGACGGCGTCATGGGCGCGACGGGGGACCCCGGTTCCGGCCGCCGCCCCGGGTGGATGTCGTGGCGCGGCTGGACCGCGACGGGTTGCTGCCCGCGATCACCTTCATCTTCAGCCGAGCTGGCTGTGAGGCCGCAGTGAACCAATGCGTCCGCGGCGGGCTACGACTGACCACCCCCGAAGAGTCTGCGCAGATCCGCAGGGTGGTGGATACCCGCACCGCCGACCTGCCCGAGGGCGACCTCGGCGTGCTCGGCTTCTGGGAGTGGCGGGAAGCTCTGGAGCGGGGTATCGCTGCCCACCACGCCGGGATGCTGCCCGCGTTCAAGGAGACCGTGGAGGAGTTGTTTGTCCGCGGGTTGGTCAAGGCAGTGTTCGCCACCGAAACCCTCGCGTTAGGGATCAACATGCCGGCCCGCACGGTGGTGCTGGAGCGGCTGGTGAAGTTCAACGGGGAGGCTCACCTCGATCTCACCCCCGGCGAGTACACGCAGCTCACCGGGCGGGCCGGGCGGCGGGGCATCGACGTCGAGGGCCACGCGGTCGTGCTGTGGCAACCCGGTGTGGACCCTGCACAGGTGGCGGGGCTGGCCTCGACGCGCACTTACCCGCTGCACAGCTCATTTCGCCCCGGCTACAACATGGCTGTCAACCTGGTCGACCGGGTCGGGGTGGCTGCCGGGCGGGCGCTGCTAGAGCGGTCCTTCGCCCAGTTCCAAGCGGACCGCTCGGTGGTGGGCTTGGCCCGGCGGATCGATCGCAACGCCGAGGGTCTGGCGGGCTACGCCGAGGCGATGGCCTGCCACCTGGGTGACTTCGCCGAGTACGCCGCCCTTCGCCGGAGGGTCAACGACCTGGAGAAGGACGCCTCCAAGGCTGCGGCCCGCGCGCGGCGCAGGCA
>JALZHU010000500.1 GCA_030860695.1 Actinomycetota bacterium | reverse complement strand
GACCGCTGCTAATGGCACGCTAATGGCACATGCGGGGTGTTGGCCTGCCACAGGACGGCAGGGGCGGGGAGCGGGTATCCCGTCGCGTCGGCGAGCTTGTCTCAGAGCGGATCGAGGGGCAGGGCTCCAGATGGAGCACTTCACGGCTGAACGATCTGGAGCCCTGCCCCTCGATCCGCTACGCCTCCGGCGCCGGCGTGACGGGATACCCGCTCCCCTGGTGACCACCACTATCTGGGCCCGGCACTAGAACCATTCCGGAGCGAGGGCCGCCGGAGGCACCGGTTTTCGATTATGAGCTTGGGAACCCTATAGCGCTGCCCTGGTCTGGGCCATGACCTGCGGTCGGCCGGGGTCAGGGGTGACCCCAGATGACCGCTACTGACCCCTCTAGTGGCACGCGAGTGGCACAACAGCCCTGGTCCTGTGGAGGCGAAGGTGAGGGAGGAAGCCCTGCGATTAACAGGTGCGTGGCGCTGGGCGGACGGGGCGGAGTCTGCGCTAGGCGGGTGCGCGAATTGAGGCCGGTTGGCTGGTTGGTGGTGCTCGTTGCGGTCAAGAACTGCGGTCATTGAGCGACCAATGGCTCTGCTCGGTATGTGGGAGGAGGGGCAGGAGTTCGGGTGGCACGGGGTCGTTCGCGGAGATGTCTCGTGTAGATGCAGCAACCACGGTGACGGAGCCTTGGACGTAAGTAGAGTTTACTTGGCAACGCCGCGAGACCGGCAAGCGTCCCGGGAGGCGATCATTTCATAAGTGGACTGGAGTCATAACCTGATGCACGAAGCTTCGCAATACTGTAGACGCAAGTAATTTTATAGCTGCGCATCTCGCCTTTCCGTCTTCAACGCATTTGACTCACTACCGGCGTTCGGTGCTGGTGCTCCGAGGTGCACGGCAGCAAGATGAAGGAACGTGTCGTTGACGTCCCGAACGCGCACAGAAGTCTGATGCACGATGCGCATTGCCGGATGATTCCGGAAGGTGCCCAAGTGGGCAAACCAGAGTCTGAGTAGCGTGTCCTTCTTTAGGCGCGTCAGACCCAGATCGAGCCTAGAGTTTGACGTTATGTAGGTTATTCGACTCACGTGTAGATAAAGAGAATGCATGAAGGGTAGCGCTTGACACTCGTCCTCAGACAGCCCCGAAAGGTCGTAGTTGGCATATATGCTTCGGATTACTGATGGCGACGTATGTGTCAGGTTCTGGTAAATAGGATCGATCTGATTCTCAGCGTTTAAAACAAAGTCGATGCCCCGAGAATCCTTGAACTTTCGGATGTTTACCCAAGCAAAGATCGCCGTCACGACTACTACAAGTGTTTGTATTCCAGCAAGAGCAAGAGTAAGCACGGAGTTCATCTTGCAACCCTTCTAAGATGCCAAGCAGCTCTTCGGGTTGGCCAGGCCCGCAACTGCCTCGCCACCGCGGTGCAGCGCACCGTCCCTTCGCCCTGGACCGCCCAAAGCCTGACTATGCCGTGGTCCGCCACCGCCGGACACAACCGCGCACACCCCGCAACTCCTCGGAAGAGGTAGTAGTACATCAACCCTGTGGTCCCGGCGGTCAGCGGGTCCGGTGGCCTACTTCGCCGTCGAGGACGCACTGGCCTCGGTGACTCGCAGACAGCTCTGGTCGGCGCTGATGCCCCAAGGGTCGTGATGTGCTAACGCTAGTGTGCTGCGCCAACCTGTGCTGCGAGCCAAGCTTGCATGGTCGATGTATGAGGTGGGCTTGGTCTCGGTCGCGACTGGGTACGCGGGCTGTGGCGAGACCGGCACGGATCGCAGTCTCGGTGCGGACGAACGATGGATCGGGCGAGCGAAGAGCGTTGGCGAGCACTGCGATGGCGTCAGGATCGCCGAAGCGGACGAGGCGGGGACCGAACCTCGAACCTACAGAATCTCGGACCGCTGTTGTGGTTATTCCTGGAGAGTGCCGATACCTGCGATTTTCGCGACTGCAAACGCTCGTTGCTTAGCCTGTGCGGTGTTGGCGGTGCATTGTGAGCGTGGGAATCTGCCTACCGTGCCAGGTGATGCCCGCTGACCTGCAGCTGGGGGGTACCTTGGTGCGCCGCAGGTGAACGCTATTGACCGCGTGTAACAGCACGCCGACAGCACGATGCTGGTTGTCCTGACCGCAGGACGTACAGGGTGGAAGCGGGTATCCCGTCGCGTCGGCGGGCTCGTCCCGTAG
>JALZHU010000303.1 GCA_030860695.1 Actinomycetota bacterium | reverse complement strand
GCTCCGCAAGGAGGTCACCACCCTGAGAATGGAGCGTGACTTCGCAAAAAAGTAGCGGCCTGGTTCGCGAGACAACAGCCGTGAAATACGCGGCGATCGCGGACTGGGCCGAAGAGAAACAGTACTCGGTGACGTTCATGTGCGAGCAGCTCGGCGTAGCCCGCCAGGGTTACTACCGGTGGCGTTCCACAGGGCCGTGCGAACGCGAGCGCACCTCTCGTAGGGCGATCCGGCCTGCTGCCACAGTTCAACGCTGCGACGCAGCGACCGCAGCGGGCAGTCCTCGCCGGTGGCCAGCACCAGCGCACCGTGGGCGGCCTCGGCCGCTGCGAGTAGCGCTTTGCTGCCGTAGGTCTGCGCCAAATCGGCCAGCTCGGTTGCGGCGGCACGGGCAGTGTCCAAATCGTCGACGGCCAGCGCGATGCTCACCTGGTCGGGAAGCAGTCGGGTGCGCTCCAAGCGGTCCTCACCCTCGCCGACCAACGCCGCATTGATCAACTCGGCTGCCTCGGCCGGATGACCACGCAGCAACTGCAGGCGGGCCCGACCGGGCAGCACGCTGGTCCCCAGCTCCTCGGCCTTGGCAAAGGCCTCCTCGGCGGTGGCGAGGTCGCCCATCCGCAACCGGATCTCGCCGATGCTGGCGAAAGCGAGTCCGACATGAACCAGATCGAAACATTGCGTATCGGCGCAGGCCCGGCGGGCTTCCTGCTCGGCGAGCACCCATTCACCACGATTGATCATGATCCCGATGCGGTGGGTCTCACAGTCACCAGGAAAACTGGTCAGCCCAGTACGCACGAAACAGTCCTCGATAGCTTCGGTCCACTCGTGGGCACGGCGATAGTCACCCAGCTCGTAGCAAGTAGCGATAGTCCGGCCGAAAATCTGTACGGTAGCCACCGGCGGCAGATCCCCAACGGCCATCGCCATCCCCTCATCCAGCAGCGCCAGCCCCTTCACGACTTGCCCCTGATGAACGAGCACCGAACCCTGAAACGCCATCCCCATGGCCTGCAATCCGGCGATACTGTGCCGCACCCCTATCTCATAAGTCGAGCAAGCAGCGGCCAAGGCGTCCTCAAGTTCACCCCTACCCATCGCGACCAAAGTGGCCGACCAGGACAGGTAGCCGTACTCGGCGCAGTCGGGCTCAGCCTCAAGCAACCGCTGCGCGCGCTGGAACCAGCCGCTAGACACCGCGAACTGCCGCAGAGCCCCGTGATGCACCGCGAGCATGACAGCCGCCACGGCGGCCCGGCGGTGATCACCATCCTGCAGGAAGGCATGATGCGCCCGCTGCCGCGCGGACAACGACTCCCGATAACGCCCCGACCAGCACGCCGCCTCAGCCAGGCCATCAAGATCCTCCGCGACCAACGGCGCCGTCCGGTCCGCACAAGACAACAGGTCAAAGGCACGCTGCCAATCGTGCGCGGCCAACGCAGCACGAGCCGCCGGCAACAGTTTTCCCGGCTCGGGCAGCCCCGCCAGCACCGACGAGCTGGGCGGGGGCTGCGGTGGTGGCGGCCAGTCCAGATCGGGACGCTGGGCGAGCATGGCATCATGTAGCCGTACCAGCTCCGGGCTCGGATCGATACCGAGCTGTTCTGCAAGCTGCTCACGCAGCCGCGCATAGGCAGCCAGCGCGTCAACCTGCCGCCCGCAGCGGTACAGCGCCCGGATGAGCTGAGACCACAATCGTTCCCGCAGCGGCTGTTCGGTCACCGCCCAACTCAATTCGCTACACAACGCCGCGTGCCGGCCCAGCGCCAGATCGGCCTCCACCCGATCCTCCACCGCGGCGGCCCGCAGCTCAGTCAGCCGAGTGATCTCAGCCTGAGCGAAAAGCTCAGAACCGAACTCGGTCAGCGGATCACTACGCCACAACGCCAACGCCGCGCGCAGGATTTCGGCCGCCCGCGCTGGGTCAGAGCGCACCACATCATGACCATCACAGGCCAACCGCTCGAACCGCACGGCATCAACCGCCTCCGGGGCCACGGCCAACGCATAGCCATGACCACGTGTCTGCAGCACGCCGCCCTGTGTGCGCGGCGCACGGCCAGGCTCCAGCGCACGACGCAGATGGGACACATAGGTCTGCAACGCGTTCGCCGCCGTCACCGGCGGCTCAGCGCCCCACAGCACCTCAATCAACCGATCAGCCGAGACCACCTCATTGGCATGCACCACCAACACAGCCAACAGCAACCGCTCTTTAGCACTGGATATCTCGATCCGACGGTGCTGATTCAGCACCTCCAGCGGACCAAGAATCCCGAACTCCACCAGCGCCTCCAGATCCCGCTCCAGCGGCGCTTCAGTAGGCCTTCAGTCGCCCCGCCCATGCTTGGACCACAACGTCTCCGATCCCCGGGAACAGCAGTGGCCGGGAGCATAGCCGCCGACGAGCGACCAGCTTCCGTGTCCTACAAGGTAGTGCGCTACAAATTTTAGGCTACATGCATACCAGCCTGTTCGAGTGGTAGCAGCGGTGACAGGCTGTATAGGTGCGCAGTTCAAGGACGTGGAAAGCCCCATGGTCGCGTCAAGTTCGCCCACTGCCCTCAAGCGATGGATCGCCTTTGAACTTCGCCGACTGCGGGAGACCAGTGGACGCACCCGTCAGGAGGCGGCAGCCCGTCTGGGAAGGACAGTCGCCCAGATCGGCCATCTGGAGACCGGGTGCAACCTTCCCAGCGCCGGCGACGTCGAAGTGCTGCTGACCTGGTACGGCCACTCCGACCGGATCGACCTCTTCCGTGATCTGCTCAAACGCGCCAAGAAGGGACGTGACTGGTGGATCGGGTTTGCCGACGCCGTGCCCGACTACCTCGCCCTCTTCCTGGGGTTAGAAGCATCGGCGGCTCAGCTGCAGAGCTACGACAGCGTGGTCGTGCCCGGCATCCTTCAGACATCCGCCTACGCCAAGGCCATCATCCGCGCGGGCGAGCGGGCCCGGCCCGACCACGAGGTGGCGCGCCGTGTCGAGCTCCGCATGGCTCGCCAGCAGCTCATCGAGCGCGCGGACGAGCCCCTGCAAGTGTGGTCGATTCTCGACGAGGCCGTGCTCCGCCGGCAGGTCGGTGGTGCGGAGGTGATGCGCGAGCGGCTCGTGAAGCTGACCGAGCGACCCAACATCGACCTTCAGGTTCTCCCGGCGGCTGCGGGAGCCCATGCGGGCGCCGAAGGCTCCTTCACACTGCTGACCTTCCCGCCTGAGCTCGACAGTGACCCAGGGGTGGTTTACGTCGAGACCCGAGTGCGAGGTATTTACTACGAGGATCCCGCTGAGATCCAGCTGTACCGCCAGGCCCTGAGCCGCTTGCAGGTGCAAGCCCTTAGCCCGGAGGAGTCTCCAGCCGTGATCCAGCGGATCGCGGAGGAGCTCCGATGAACCACCCTGACACATCCGCAGCACTGCGCACCGCCACCGGCTGGCGCAAATCGACGCGCTCAGAAGGGCAGAACGGGTGTCTCGAGGTCACCGCTGAGGTGTCCGGCTGGATCGGCGTGCGAGACAGCAAGTTAGGAGTACGAAGCCCCATACTCGCGGTCCCAACGGTTGAGTGGACCACGATGCTTGCCGCCGTGAAGAACGGAGAGTTTGACTATCACGCTGCCGCGACGCAGCCGCCAGCCTCGCGCGCCACGACCAGCTAGGGTCAGGCTCGATGCCCGGCGGTGGTCAGTGATTCAGCGTAGCAGTCTCAGCGTCTAGCCGGGCGCCAAGACGATCGAAGCAGTCCCGGGCATTGGCCAGCTCCACCCGAGCTGCCTCGGGCTGGCCGCCCTGTTCCAGCGCGGTGGCCAGCAGCGCCTGGGCACGCGCGCTCTCGTAGGGCGATCCGGCCTCCCGCCACAGCTTGACGCTGCGGCGCAACGACGGTAGCGGGTCATCCTCGCCGGTGGCCAGGGCCACCGCGCCCCAGGCTGCCTCGGCCGAAGCGAGCATCGCCTTGCTGCCATAGATCTGCGTCGACTCCGCCAGCTCGGTCGCGGCGGCGCGGGCGGTGTCGAGATCGTCGACGGCCAGTGCGATGGTCACCTGGTCAGGAAGTAGCCACACGCGGGCCAAGCGGTCCCAGCTATCGCCTGGCAGCGCCGCATTAATCAACGCGGCCGCCTCGGCGGGGCGGCCGCGCAGCAGCTCCAGGCGGGCCCGGCCGGGCAGCGGGCTGGCCCCCATCTCCTCGGCCCTGGCGAAGGCCTCTTCGGCGCCGGCAAGATCGCTGACCCGCACGCGGAGGTCACCCATGCTGGCGAAGGCTAGGCCGACGTGGGTCAGGTCGAAGCACTGCATCGCTGCGCACGCCTGGTGGGCCTGCTGCTCGGCGAGCGCCCAGGCACCGCGATGAATCAAGATCGAAATACGATGGATCTCGCAGTCACCGGGCATGCTGATCAGTCCGGTGCGCACGAAGAAGTCTTCAGAGGCTTCGGTCCATTCCTGGGCACGGCGGTAGTCACCCAGCTCGTAGCAGGTGCGGATGACCTGACAGAAAATCTGCACGGTGGCAAGCTGCGAAAGATTTCCACCGACGGCCATCGCCATCCCCTCGTCATGCAGTGCTAGTGCCTCGTCGACCTGCCCGCGGCGCAGCAGCACCGCGCCCTGGAACACCATCCTGACGGCCTGCATATCGGTGACGCCGTGTCGCACGCCCATCTCATGGGTCGACCGGGCGGCCGCCAGGCACTTCTCATGGTCGTCTTCCATCACCGCGACGATCATGGCCGTCCAGGACAGGTAGCCGTGCTCGACGCCCTCGGGCTCGGCCTCAAGCAGCCGCTGCGCACGCTGGAACCAACCGCTGGACACCGCGAACTGCCGGAAAGAAATGTGCTGCATCGCGAGCATGACCGCGGCCACTGCGGCTCGGCGATGGTCAGCAGCCTGCAGGTAGGCACCGTATGCCCGCTGCCGCGCGGACCGCGCCTCCCGATAGCGCCCCGACCACCAGGCCGCCTCGGCCAGGCCATCGAGATCCTCGGCACTCAGCGGTGCCACCTGATCCTGGGTGGACAGCAGCTCGAAGGCCCGCCTCCAGTCGTGCGCGGCCAACGCAGCGCGAGCTGCCCGCAGCGGTTCTTCGGGAGCAGGCGCCTCGACCGGTACGAATGGCCCAGGTCTGGGCTGCGGCTGCGGTTGCGCCGGTTGCCAGTCCAGATCGGAACGCTGCGCGAGCACGGCCTCGTGCAGCCGAACCAGCTCGAGGCTCGGTTCGATGCCGAGCAGTTCGGCGAGCTGCTCGCGCAGCCGCGCGTAGGCTGCCAGCGCATCGGCCTGCCGCCCGCAGCGGTACAGCGCCCGGATGAGCTGGGACCACAACCGCTCGCGCAGCGGCTGCTCGGTCACCGCCCGACTCAACTCCGCGCACAGCACCGCGTGCCGGCCCAGCGCAAGATCGGCCTCCACACGGTCCTCCAGCGCAGAGGCCCGCAGCTCGGTCAGCCGGGCGATCTCAGCCTGCGCGAAGAGCTCGAAACTGAAGTCAGCCAGCGGTTCACCGCGCCACAACGCCAGCGCGGCGCGCAGGCTCTTAGCCGCCTGTTCCGGGGCAGAGAGCAGCGCGTTGCGACCATCGCGGGCCAACCGCTCGAACCGCACGGCGTCGATCGCCTCGGGCTCGACGGCCAGCACATAGCCTTGGCCGCGGGTGCGGAGTACATCGCTCTTGGCTCGCGGGGCGCGATCAGGCTCGAGCGCCCGGCGCAGGTGAGAGACGTAGGTCTGCAACGTGTTCGCGGCGGTGGCCGGCGGTTCGGCGCCCCACAGCACCTCGATCAGCCGGTCAACCAAGACCATCTCGTTGGCGTGCACCAGGAGCACGCCCAGCAGCAGCCGCTCCTTGGCGCTGGACACCTCGATCCGACGGTGCTGGTCCAGCACCTCTAGTGGACCGAGGATCGCGAACTCCACAGCTGTCTCCCTAGACCCATTCCAATGGCGCTTCAGTGGTTCTCCAGTGATCTCGCCCATGCTCCGCATCTAAATTTTCGGGGCCGCAGGGGCCAGCAATGGCCGCAAGCATAGACGCCAAAGAGGAACTAGTGTCCTGAGTCGTTAATTCGTTGGCAGTAGCTGGCGAGGTTGTCGAGGATCTCGTCGGCGGTCTTGGTCCAGACG
>JALZHU010000499.1 GCA_030860695.1 Actinomycetota bacterium | reverse complement strand
CGTTCGCTCTGGGTGCCCGCACCGGTGTGCGCAGGATGCGGATGTCCTCGCTGGCGAACACGGCATCGAACATGTCGGTGAACTTGTTATCGCGATCCCGGATCAAGAATATGAACTGAGCCGCGCGGTCGCCGAGGTCCATCAGGAAGTTGCGCGCCTGCTGAGCAACCCAGGCGCCGCTTGGGTTCGCTGTGACGCCGAGGAGGTGGACGCGACGGGTCGCATGCTCCACCACGAACAGCACATACAACCGCTGGAGCAGCGCGGTGTCGACGCAGAAGAAGTCTGTGGCGAGCAAGCTTTGGGCTTGTGCGCGCAGGAAGTGCCGCCAGCTTGGCCCGTCGCGGCGAGGTGCGGGATTGATGCCGGCTCGCTTCAGGATCAACCAGACCGTACTAGGCGCGATCGAGTAGCCGAGTCCGACAAGTTCACCCTGGATCCGCCGGTAACCCCACGAAGAATTCTCCGAGGCCAACCGCAGCACCAGCTTGCGCAGCTCGGGTGGCGTGCGGCGACCGCCGGTGTGGCAGCGGCGGGGCTGGGCCCAGCGTCGGGTCACCAGGGCCCGGTGCCACCGCACGATCGTGGCGGGCGTGACGATCCGATGCAGTTGGCAGGTCTGGGACAGTAACCGGGTCAGCGCCGCGAACACCGCCCGGTCTGCCCAGAACAAGCGGTCTGCTCACTTGGCGGCGCAACACGGCGACCTCGTGGCGCAGCACCAGGATTTCCGCGTCCTTCGAGCGTGTGCTGCGGGCCAGTAGCCCGAGCCAGGTGACCAGCTGCCGGAAGACCAGATACAGCAGTCGCATTGTCACGGCGGGCGATCATTCCCGACGCCTCTGTCCACTGATGCCGCAGGTCAGCGCCGTGAATGACCAGTTCGGCACCCACAATGTGCAGCTACCCCGCGAGGATGGCACTTCATGACGGCCGCGAGGTACATGGCCTTACAAGGTCGTCGGCATGGTGTTGCTCTGCGAGACGTGTGCACTCGTCGGATCACTCAGACTCGGCGAGTGACTTCGTGGCAGTTCTCGGATAGGCCGAGGGATCGATCGGCAGTCGCTGACCGACAGCCCGACGCCCTGACCTCCGCCAGCCCGCGACCACCGCGAGGCCTGACCACCCTCATCGACTACGCCCACTGCGGCAGAGTGGGTGAGGACGAGTTATCCGCGCAAACAAAGCCGCAACTTCACGACGTCGCGCCGACGCCTACATGTAGTGGTCGGCGTCTTGCGCCGGAGCGGTTGGCGGCGGCTCAACGCCAAGATGGCCGAACGACCACCCGGCAATCTCTGAGAGCCGTCCTCGCCAGTGCATCCCGACAGCAGGCAGCGGACTGACGCCAGCAGCCACTACCCGGGCCTGGGTCAGGTGGATGTAGACGGTCTGATCCTGCTGGGCCACAAGACGCCGGTAGCGGTCCGGGAGACCCTCGGTCGCCTCTCGCGCAGCCCGACGCTCGGCGTAGTCGTTCGCCACTGACTCGGCAGCACCCTTAAACAGCCTGGCCCAACCACCGTGCTCGTCGTCGATGGAGCCCCCAACGTGCACGACGAACGCGGCCCGGGCGGAGTGCTCAACCTCATGAAACCACTGCCAGGCGGGAATGATCGTTCCGCTGATGACCAGGCCACCCAGCGTGAGCACGACACCGGGGCCGCCGTCCTGAGGCTCGGTGAGAGCGTCGATCGCCCCGACCACGGCTTGCAGCGCTTGGTCAATCTGCGGCACACCCCTGCCCTGGGCCATGCCAAGATTGTCCACCACCGCGGCTGGTATACGACAGCTTGTTGGCACCACTCCACCGCAGGATCGCCTAGCATCGCCGCCCAGCGGATGCCGGGCCAGCCCTTACTAGCGTTGAGCAGAATGGCGAAGGTTCATACGCGCGCACCGCCGTTGCTGCTACCAGGGAGGCGGCGTACCGACGTATCGCCGCCCGTTTGAGCAATGACGCTCGCCGACGACGCCTTCGTATTCTCCTACGGCCCCGACCACCGGCGGCACTGCGACCCGGACGCACCACGCACCGGTATCGAGGATGACCGTCGCACTCGGCATCGACACGCACGTGCACGCGCTGCGCCACTACAGCGCCACCGAACTGATCGCGGCCGACGTCGACGTCCGCGCCGTTGCCGGCCACCTCGGGCACGGCGGCGGTGGAGCACACAAAGGGGGCCCGGCCGCATGG
>JALZHU010000302.1 GCA_030860695.1 Actinomycetota bacterium | reverse complement strand
TCAGGTAGAGCAGACGCAACGACACGGCTGGCGATCATGCCCTGCCAGCCAAACCCGGCCGATCTCCCTGGCCAGCGGCACAGGCCGACTTCTGGAACCCCACAGGTGTCTCATCGGGCGCCTCGACCGATCCTCATTGAGGTGGAGCTGTCCCGCACACTGGATCTTGCGGCGTCTGCTCGGCGACCCCGAGCCACCCATGCCGCCCGTCTGGGGTGATCGTGTCGGCCGAGTCGCCAACGGCTGGATGTGGTAGCGGTACTAGTTGAACGTGAGTCCCGACTGTCGGCGTTTCAGCGTCTGGCCCTAGTAGATGCGGCGGCTTCGTGGCTGTCGGAGCCCAACGGCGGAGACCAACTGACGTATGTGCTGCTGGGCGCGGCAGGCACTGCCGACGTTACGACGGAGCATGTGTATCTAGCGCTGATCATCCCGCAGGATAACTCGGATGATCGTTCCGCGGGCCTGCCTTCGTAGTGGCCAATTCTGCGGGCGAGTGCCACCGGAAGGCTTACACGTAACGTGATCACGCTAGGGACCCCGCAGGGACCGCAGCGGCCTAATGACCGGTGGCACTGACCCGCAGAGGGGATCGGCTGCGGAGAAAGCCGGTCCGGACGCGCGACAACAGCGTGATCAGATTCCATGAGGCCCGGTGGGCTGAGGGATTTCGTCAGGTGCCGCTGGTGCCGCTGTGGCTGCTTTTGCGCCACGTCGCCCGGGTCAGCTGTTCGGGTCCAAGCGCACTATCCTTCGTCATGTCTTCAGCTCCTCTGCCAGCTTATTGATCATTTCGCGGGAATCGTTGGGGGACAGTGCGGCCGCTCGCAGCCGTTCGTGGGCGTGACGATACGCGGCAATATCCCGGAGGCCGTCGAGGTAGTCGCTGTCGGTCATCCAGTCTAGGTAGACGATCCTGGGGTCGGCGGGGTCGGGGAATTCCAGCACGGTGAATGAGCCATCGACCCCGGGATGGGCACCTGCCTCAAAGGGCAGCACCCGGAGCACCACGTTGGGCAGTTGGCTACTCTCCAGCAAGCGGTGTAGCTGAGCGCGCATCACGTCCGGGCCGCCGACGACGCGGCGTACCGCACCCTCGTTGATCACTGCGTCCAGGTGTACGGGGTCGTTGCCGGTGAGCCGGACCTGACGTGCGCGGCGCAGCTCAGCGGCTCGGGCTGCTTCGTCGGGCAGCGGTGTGTAGGGCGAGTGCCGGAGTATCTCGGCTGCGTAATCCTCGGTCTGGAGCAAGCCAGGCACCACCTCCGACTCGTAGACCAGCAGACGCGCTGCTTCGGACTCCAGGGATAGGTAGCCTTCGAACCAGGTGGGCAACACCTCGGCGTACTGACGCCACCAGCCCTGTTGACGGTGCTCGCTGGCGAGGCTGACCAGGGTCTCCACCTCGTCGGACACCGCCCCTAGCGCACCCAGCAGCGCGCGCACGTCGGCAGGCGTGACCGCAATCTTGGCGAGCTCGATACGGCTGACCTTGCTGGTCGACCAGCCCAGTTCTTCGGCGACGGTCTCCAGGCTCATGCCGGTGGCCTCGCGTAGTCCCCGCAGCGCAGCACCCAGGCGGCGCCGTCGGATCGAGGGAACGGAGGCCATGACGCCAGACAATGCCACAGCTCGCGTCTCCAACGATCGGATGACGCTAGCCACCCAGACTTTCGCTGTGCAATTCGCTAAGTGATCTATGATCATGCTAGACGTCTAGTCCGTGTCTCGAGCCGGGCGGCGCCACATCGAGCGAGACGGGACCGCGATGGGACGCACCTTCAGTCAGCGCAGCCGGCACGTCCAACGCAGGACGTCGGTCCGGAGAGACCGAGTTGATCGCGCTCTGGCGAATCCAGCAGGATGAGTGGTGACTTTCGCCGGCCGTTGTTTCGACTCCGCTGGCTGTGCCCGGCTACGTGGCAGACGCTCTGGACACGCCCACGAGCGCTGAGCTGTTGACGCTAGCCGATGCGGATCCCGAGTCTGTGATCTGCGCAGCGGACCACGATCGCAGCACGGGACTGCGCGGGACGTGGCGTTGGGTCAGATCCACAACCCGAGAGGACGGGCCGCGGTGAGCACTTTACGCCGCTGGGGCGCGCTCCCGGGACGACCAGCGCAGTCATCTGCTCGCTGAGCGCGGAACGAGCAGGGGATCCTGTTCGCAGGAGCTTGACCTCTCGTACTTACCTTCAGCCGAGTCAGTCGAACTCGCCGGCATGGACTGCTGTGGTGAAGGCGGCCCACTGAGTTGGGGTGACGGTCAGCGCCGGACCAGTGGGGTTGTTGGAGTTGCGGATGGCGTGGTGTCCGTTGTTGAGGTGGGCGATCTCCACGCAGGTGCCGCTGGTGCCGCTGTGGCTGCTTTTGCGCCACGTCGCCCGGGTCAGCTGTTCGGGTCCAAGCGCACTATCCTTCGTCATGTCTTCAGCTCCTCTGCCAGCTTATTGATCATTTCGCGGGAATCGTTGGGGGACAGTGCGGCCGCTCGCAGCCGTTCGTGGGCGTGACGATACGCGGCAATATCCCGGAGGCCGTCGAGGTAGTCGCTGTCGGTCATCCAGTCTAGGTAGACGATCCTGGGGTCGGCGGGGTCGGGGAATTCCAGCACGGTGAATGAGCCATCGACCCCGGGATGGGCACCTGCCTCAAAGGGCAGCACCCGGAGCACCACGTTGGGCAGTTGGCTACTCTCCAGCAAGCGGTGTAGCTGAGCGCGCATCACGTCCGGGCCGCCGACGACGCGGCGTACCGCACCCTCGTTGATCACTGCGTCCAGGTGTACGGGGTCGTTGCCGGTGAGCCGGACCTGACGTGCGCGGCGCAGCTCAGCGGCTCGGGCTGCTTCGTCGGGCAGCGGTGTGTAGGGCGAGTGCCGGAGTATCTCGGCTGCGTAATCCTCGGTCTGGAGCAAGCCAGGCACCACCTCCGACTCGTAGACCAGCAGACGCGCTGCTTCGGACTCCAGGGATAGGTAGCCTTCGAACCAGGTGGGCAACACCTCGGCGTACTGACGCCACCAGCCCTGTTGACGGTGCTCGCTGGCGAGGCTGACCAGGGTCTCCACCTCGTCGGACACCGCCCCTAGCGCACCCAGCAGCGCGCGCACGTCGGCAGGCGTGACCGCAATCTTGGCGAGCTCGATACGGCTGACCTTGCTGGTCGACCAGCCCAGTTCTTCGGCGACGGTCTCCAGGCTCATGCCGGTGGCCTCGCGTAGTCCCCGCAGCGCAGCACCCAGGCGGCGCCGTCGGATCGAGGGAACGGAGGCCATGACGCCAGACAATGCCACAGCTCGCGTCTCCAACGATCGGATGACGCTAGCCACCCAGACTTTCGCTGTGCAATTCGCACGGACATACTCGGTGCTACGCCAGGGCCCACGGTGCAGCCGCGTGGGGCAACGGCAATGTGGCCACTCGGTTCGTGCCTCCCCGACCGGGCCGAGCGGCACCTCTTCGGGAAGGCGGCTTCGATGGGCAGACACCGCAGTGTTGCTTCGCTCCGAAAGATCCTGTTCGCGGGGCGTCCAGCGCGGGCACCCAGGGCCACCGCGCCCCTGGTCACCATCGAGCTGGTCGACAGCCGCACCGAGGTCGCCCATCGGGTCACTGATGAGGCATTCACCACCGGCCGTCGCGCCGGAGGCCGCTACCGGGCCGTGTGCGGCGTGCTCGTGCTTCCGGCAAGCCTCACCGCCCCTGGGCGCGGCCACTGCCCCGCGTGCGAGCGGGGTAGCGCACCCACTCAGAAGAGAGGTCGCACCCGTGGAGACCGATAGCTCAGACCTGGTGACCGCCAAGCTTTTGCTCGACCACGCCAAGCTGCGTGGCTTTAAGTTCCAGCGGGTCACGCCGGGCGAGGATGGGCACTGGCGGGACACCAAGTCAGTGGTGGGCTGGGTAGACCTGATCCACATCGAGGGATTCAGCCGCGACTGCTTCGCTTGCCGAAAGTGGATATCGTCGCTGATCGTTCCCGAGGGCGCACTAGTGGAACACCGGATAGAGGCCAGCGCACTCGATATGCTCAACGAGGCGTTGACTTGGACGCCATGATCGTGACCATCAACGCTTGTGCGTCGTCACAATGAACTATTTCCGACGGGTCGCAACGCCCACCAGCGCGCGCAGACCGCATGTACCCACATCTACCTGGATGTGGGGTGGGCCATGCACCCGACGACATACCCCTGCCCAACCCCACCCGACCGCGACGACATGCCGTTCTGACCTCCTAACGAAAGGACACCTCAACGATCACGGACTGATTCCGCGGCACGAGGTGATCTACACTGCCAACCGCACCCCGAGGGACAAGCAATGGATCTTCCCCCAGGCCGCTGCGCACCTCACGGCAAGGCGTGCTCCCGGTGATCCGAAAGGACTATGAGCTGGTGGCGCGGCTAACTGCGGTCAGCCAGAGCCTGGAGACAATCACTCACAACGTCAGTGAGTTGCTGCGGCGGGCAGCCGAGCAGCACGAGGCCAAGGGACGAGACGTAAGCGAATTGCGCAGAGTTGGTCACCGGCTGGTGTCGCTGGCCGGTGATCTGACCACGCTCGGCGTGGACACGGCGCGCTGGGCCTACGAGTTGGATGATGCGATCGACACAGATGGCTAGCACGACAGCCCACGACGGCGACCTCGGTGCGTTGCCGGTGCGGTGGGTCCCGCCGCCGGTCTGCGCGCCACGGCGCAGGAGCGCGTAGCAGCAGATCACCCTGCTGGGTTGGCTTGTGCTGGGACCCCGGCCTGTCGGGACAGTGCTACGCCGCGCACTGGGTAGCGCATGGCACGGCCCGGGAGATCTCAGGAGATCATCCCGCGAGAGCAGGACAAGAGCGCAATCAGGGAACGTCAGTACCCTGAGACGGTGAGTAGCGAAACGGATGGTCCCGCCGAGGCTGCGCCGTTAAGTGTCTCCTCATCGTGGGACACCTTGCGGACAGCTTGCTCGATTGCCGGACTCAACGGCAACGATGCACGTCTTATCAGGCTCGGAGAGAACGCGTTGTTTCACCTACCAGCAGACGGCATTATTGTTCGAATCGCGCGCACCATGGATTACTGGACGGATGCGGTGAAGGAGGTCAATGTTGCGCGCTGGCTTGCGAGGATCCGTTTTCCAGCAGCTCAAGTTTATGACATTCCTCAGCCGATATCAGTCGGAGGCTACCCCGTCACCTTCTGGCATTTCATAGCTGGCCGCCCTGGTGACCGGCGGGACATGGCCATGTTAGGGACAGTGCTTCGCCGTCTGCATGCCACGCCACCTCCAACCACATTCACGTTGCCGCATGAAGACATGCTTGGACGCGTGCGGCGGCGAATCGAAGCAACCATAGTCCCACGTACTGATAAATCAATTCTGCTGCAACGGCTAAATTCTCTTCAGTCAAAGTTGCTAGGGCTTCGCTATCGCCTTCGGCCCGCGCCGACACACGGCGATGCGCACTCTGAGAACCTGATGGTTTGCGATGGTCAACCTGTGTTGATCGACTTTGAGCGGTTCGCATGGGGTCAGCCGGAGTGGGACCTCGCCATGACGGCGACTGAGTATCTGACAGCAAAGTGGTGGACCGATGACGAGTACGGCCAGTTCGTCGATGCGTACGGATACGACGTGACATGCTGGAAGGAAGGATTCGATGTCCTGCGTGCAGTACACGAACTGAAGATGACGACGTGGCTCATGCAGAACGTCGCCGAATCACCTGAGATCGCCGACGAGTACCAGGTGCGGATGCGGACACTTCGAGGTGAGCCCTCGTCAGGCTGGCATCCGTTCTAGGCTTCTCCCGGTATCACCAACGCTGGATAGGACACCCTCACCAAGTCAGTGAATTCCCGTACGGAAGGATGGGAAGCGTTTTTCTCCGTCAGGCACCCGTGAAAGTCTGCTACGTATCGAATATACCGACTAGACCGCAACGAGCCAGCCAACCTGATGGCATCCGTCGCGATGGAGACAGCCTGCTGGAGGTCCCCAGCGCGCAATGCTCCTGCCGCGCTGACCATGAGCGTTATTCATAACTGGTCCAGTTGAGTCGGTAGAATTCGAGTGCGGCGACCGCGGCGAGGCAGAGGGCGAGTTTTCGCAGAGGCCGACGATACCCGGCGGCCAGAATCTTCCAGTTCTTGAGG
>JALZHU010000301.1 GCA_030860695.1 Actinomycetota bacterium | reverse complement strand
CCCCAACAACGAGGACCCCAACAACGAGGACCCCAACAACGAGGACCCAGGCGCTGAGGACGGTAATCGGCGATCGCTCACCTGGTCTGGTTGAGCACCTTGCGGGTGCGCGCGACGTCATCGTCGATCTGAGCGACAAGCTGTTCGGGAGTGTCGAAGCGGCACATGCCGCGCAGCCGCTCGACGAAGTCCAGCGCCACCCGCTCCCCGTAGAAGTCCTCGTCGAGATCCAGGACGAACGCCTCCACCCGGCGTTCCCGTCCGGAGAATGTCGGGTTGGTACCGACCGAGACTGCCGCCGCCAGCTCCCGGCCACGATGCACGAAGCGGCACGCGTACACGCCGTCGGCGGGGATCGCGGCGTGCCGGGGGGAGGACAGGTTCGCCGTCGGGTAGCCCAAGCTGCGGCCACGCTGGTCCCCACGGACCACGATCCCCTCCAGCCGGTGCGGACGACCCAACGCGGTGCTAGCAGCCACCACATCACCAGCGTCGATGCAGGAGCGAATGTAGGTGGAGGAGAACGTCAGCTCGCCTTGGGAAAGCAGCCCCACGCCCTCAGCGGTGAACCCGAACCGCCGACCCAAGGCCCGTAACAGCTCGATGTTGCCGGCTGCTTTGTGGCCGAAAGTGAAGTTGTCCCCTACCACCACCTCAGCCACGTGCAGGCGCTCAACGAGCACCTCGTGGACGAACTCGTCGGCCGGCATGCGGGACAGTTCGAGGGTGAAAGGCAGCACGAAGAACACCTCGACTCCAAGCTGTTCAACCAGCTCGGCCCGGCGGTGAAGGGTGGTGAGCTGCGCCGGGTGACTGCCGGGGCGGACCACCTCCGAGGGGTGCGGGTCGAAGGTCATCAGCACGCTGGGAACGCCGAGCTCTTGGGCGCGCCGCACGGCCTGCCCGACTAGCTGGACGTGGCCGCGGTGCATCCCGTCGAACACACCGATGGTGACCACGCTGCGGCCCCATCCGCTCGGAATGGCCTCTAGTCCGCGCCAGCGCTGCACGGGAACTGAGGTTAACTCCGACCGTCGCCCTTAAACTCAGCAGCCCGCCGGGCGCAACACCAGGATCGGGCGGGCCTGCCCACCGTGCTCGGTGAGCAGCGCGACGGCGTGCCCTTGCGAGTCGATCGCGGCGTAGGTCCCGGTCAGCCCGGCCGCCGGTAATCCCCCGCCGTGCGCAAGCATGCGGACCTGTTCGGCGTCCACCTCGCGGTGGCCGAACGCGGTAGCCACCAGCTCATCCAACTCGATCGATAAGCCCGGTGTGCCGGCGAGCTCATCGAGGGTTCGCGCGATGTCCAAACCGAAGGGGCCCACCCTGGTGCGGCGCAGCGCAGTGAGGTGCCCCCCAACCTCTAGCGCAGCGCCGAGGTCCCTGGCCAGCGCCCGGACGTAGGTGCCGCCGCCGCATTCCACCAGCACGTCGAGGTCGGTCACTGCATCGCCGCGGCGCAGCTCGAGGAGCTCGAACCGGGACACGAGCACCGGGCGGGCTGCCAGCCGCACCTGCTCCCCTGCCCTAGCCAGCGCATAGGCGCGCTTACCCTCGATCTTGACTGCGCTCACCGTGCTGGGCACCTGCTCGATGGCGCCGCGCAGACCGGCGATACCCGCGCGGATGTCCTGCTCGTCCACGGTGGACGCGTCGACACCGTAGGTGCGCTCGCCTTCAGCGTCATCGGTGCTGGTAGACACGCCGAGCCGCACCGTACCCCGGTAGACCTTGGGTTCCAGCGGGAGATGCCCGAGCAACTTGGTGGCACGCTGCACGCCACAGACCAGTACGCCGGTGGCCATCGGGTCCAGGGTGCCGGCGTGCCCGATCCGGCGGATGCGCAGCAGCCGGCGCAGCCGCGAGACCACGTCGTGCGAGGTCATCCCGGCAGGCTTGTCCACCACCACCAGACCGGAGGACGCAGGCGCGGAGTTCATCACAATCTGCCGCGTTACCCGTCCGTGGGTGCGCGGCGCAGGGCGGTGCGTAGGGCGGCCAGGACGTCATCGGCGGTGCCATCGGCGGTGAAACCGGCAGCGAGGCGGTGGCCGCCACCGCCGAGTTCGGCCGCGGCGGCGGAAACATCGAGGCGCTGCTTGGCGCGCAGCGACACCGCCCACCGATCCGGGCCGGTCTCCTTGAGCACCGCAGCGACCTCGGCTTCAGAGGTGGTCCGCACGAGATCAATCACGCTCTCGATATCCTCGCTGCGCAGTTCTGCCGCGTCGGCCAGCCGCACCGTGGCGTGCACCAGGCCCAGGCCCTGTGCCGACGCGGGCTCGAGTTGCGCGCGACCGAGCACCGCTCCCAGCATGGCCAACCAGCCGAAGGGGTGGGTGTCCAGCAACTCGCGGGTGATGGCGTGCGGATCAACTCCCGCCGCCAGCAACCGGGCAGCGACCGCGTGGGTACTCGGGTCAGCCCGCCGAAAGCAGCTGGTGTCGGTCACCAAGCCGGCGTAGAGGCAGCGCGCTATGGGTTCGTCCAGCGCTATCTCGAGTGTGTCCAGCAGGGCAAGCACCAGCACCGCGGTGGCCTCCGCACCGGCGTCCACCAGGTGGTGGCTACCGAAGCGGTTGTTGGTGACGTGGTGGTCGATCACGAGCACGGCGTCGGCGGTGTCTACCCGGTCAGAGAGGCAGCCCAGCCGGCTTCGGCTCGCCGTGTCCAGGGCCACCAGTAGCTCCGGACGTGCAGGTACCTGATCTGGCGGCACGATCAGATTTGCCACGTCCAGCCCACGTAGCGATTCCGGGGGCTGTCCCGGCTCACCAAAGGTCACTCGCACTGTGCTGCCGCGCTGGCGAAGTGCCAATCCCAGAGCCAGCGCACTGCCCAGTGCGTCGGCGTCGGGTTGCACGTGGGCAACCAGCGTGACATCTCGCACGCGGCTGATGAGCTCCGCCGCGGCCGCCAATTCCAGGTCACGCAGTTCCAGGTCCAGGCCGCGGTTAGTCATCGTCCGCGGTGGGGTCGCGGTGCAGACGGTACGGGTCGGGCTCACCGGCGGGCGATGCCTCTGCTGCAATGCGGGCGACCTTGGCGTCGGCGTCGTGCGCCCGGGCCAGCAACTCGTCGATCCGGCGTGCCCCGTCTGGAAGGTCGTCACAGCGAAAGGTCAGGGTGGGGGTGAACCGGACGCCTGTTCCGCGGCCGACCAGGGAACGCAACACTCCGGTCGCGCTGGCCAGGGCGGCAGCCGCTCCGGCGGTGTCCGGTGGAGTGTCTACGGTTTCTCCAAGCACCGTGTAGTAGACCGTCGCGTCCCGAAGGTCCGCGGTGACCCTTGCGTCGGTGATCGTCACCATCGTCAACCGGGGGTCTTTCACCTCGTGCTCCAGGCTGGAGGCGACGATCTGGGCGATGCGTTTGGCAAGCCGGCGGGCCCGTGCGGGGTCGGCCATCGCAGCGTCTCCATAACATTCTCGGGGCAATTTCAGGACAAGTCTCGGGTATTCGGGCGCAGGCCTGGCATGCCCACGCTAGCCGTCGTCTGCGTCGTCTTCTGGGCCCAGGACCCGGTGCCGAGCGGTCAGCAACTCCAGTTCGGGTCGTCCGGCCACCAGCCGCTCGCACGCGTCAAGCACGTCACGCACGTGACCACCGTCAGCGGCAACGGCAGCTACTCCGATCAGCGACCGGCGATGCAGCTGCGCGTGCCCGGCTTCGGCAGCGGCAACGTCGAAGCGCCGCCGAAGTTCGGCGATCACGGGCCGGACTAGCGACCGCTTCTGCTTCAGGGAACGAACATCGCCGAACAAGACGTCCAGCTCCAGCGCACCGACGTACACCGCTCACCACCGGGGATGGTTAGGTGCGGGGTTTCTCGCGCAGCTCGTAGGTCTCGATCTCGTCGCCGCCCCGCACGTCCTGGTATGACGAGAGGGTAAGACCGCACTCGAAGCCCTCGCGGACCGAGGAGGCGTCATCCTTGAACCGGCGCAGTGACGACACCGTGAGGTCTTCTCGAACGACCACGTTGTCCCGGAGCAACCGGGCCTTGGCGTTTCGTCGGATTTCCCCGGAGGTGACCATACACCCGGCAATGGTGCCGACCTTGGAGGATCGGAACACCTCGCGGACCTCGGCTCGGCCCAGCACCACCTCCTCGTAGACCGGCTTCAGCATGCCCTTGAGAGCCTGCTCGATCTCCTCGATCGCCTGGTAGATCACCGAGTAGTAGCGGATCTCCACACCCTCGCGGTTGGCCAGCGCGGTGGCCTTGCCGTCGGCCCGGACGTTAAACCCGAGCACGATGGTGTTGTCTGCGATGGCGAGGTTAATGTCGCCCTCGGTGATGGCACCGACACCACGGTGGATAACCCGCAGCTCTACCTCGTCGCCGACGTCGATCTTCAGCAGGGCGTCCTCCAGGGCCTCCACGGTGCCAGAGTTGTCGCCCTTGAGGATCAGGTTGAGCTGGCTGGTCTCCTTGAGCGCCTGGTCCAGGTCCTCCAGGCTGACCCGGCGGCGTCGGGAGGCGAGCTCGGCGTTGCGCTCCCGAGTACGCCTGCGGTCGGCGATCTGCCGGGCAATGCGGTCCTCATCGACGACGAGGAAGTTGTCGCCCGCACCCGGCACCGAGGTGAACCCAATAACCTGTACCGGACGGGAGGGCAGCGCCTCGATGATGTCATCGCCATGCTCGTCGACCATCCTGCGGACCCGGCCGTAGGCGTCGCCTGCGACCACTGAGTCGCCAACCCGCAGCGTGCCCCGCTGCACCAGTACGGTGGCCACCGGTCCGCGACCGCGGTCCAGATGCGCCTCGATCGCTACGCCCTGAGCATCCATCTCCGGGTTGGCCCGCAAGTCCAGCGAGGCATCCGCGGTGAGCAGGATCGCGTCGAGCAGCGCGTCGATGTTGGTGCCCTCCTTGGCGGAGATGTCGACGAACATGGTGTCGCCGCCGTACTCCTCCGGCACCAGCCCGTACTCGGTGAGTTGGCCCCGGATCCGGGTGGGATCAGCGCCAGGCTTGTCGATCTTGTTCACGGCAACCACGATCGGCACGCCAGCCGCCTTCGCGTGATTGATCGCCTCCACCGTCTGCGGCATGACGCCGTCGTCGGCGGCTACAACCAGCACCGCGATGTCGGTCGACCTCGCACCGCGGGCACGCATAGCGGTGAACGCCTCGTGACCGGGAGTATCGATGAAGGTGATCAGCCGCTCCGCACCCTCCAGCTCGGTGGCGACCTGGTAGGCGCCGATGTGCTGGGTGATCCCGCCAGCCTCGCCACCCATCACGTTGGCCTGGCGGATGGTGTCTAGCAGGCGCGTCTTGCCGTGGTCGACATGACCCATGACAGTGACCACCGGCGGCCGGGATGCGAGAGCCTCTTCGCCGCCAGAGTCCTCGCCATAGGACAGATCGAAGGACTCCAGCAACTCGCGATCCTCGTCCTCGGGGCTCACGATCTGGATCTTGTAGTTCATCTCCTGACCCAGCAGCTCCAGTACGTCGTCAGAGACCGACTGGGTCGCCGTGACCATTTCCCCGAGATGGAACAGGGCCTGTACCAACGAGGCCGGGTTGGCATCGATCTTCTCGGCGAAGTCAGTGAGCGAAGAGCCGCGACGCAACCGGATGGTCTCTCCGCTGCCATGCGGTAGGCGGACGCCGCCAACCGACGGGGCCTGCATGTTGTCGAACTCCTGGCGCTTCTGCCGCTTGGATTTGCGACCTTTCCGCGTGGGACCACCCGGCCGGCCGAAGGCGCCGGCGGCACCGCCGCGGCCACGGCCACCACCGGGACGTGCCGACCCTGCCCGGAAGCCGGCACCGGCGGGCGAACCACCGCCGGGGCCACCAGGACCCCCGCCGCTACCGCGCAAACCGCCGCCACCACCACCGCGAGAGCCACCAGGACCGCTGCGTCCACCGCCGGGACCACCAGAAGCAGCGGGGCCGCCAGGACCGCCGCGCCCACCATCACCAGGACCGGGCCGACCCGGGCGGCTCGATCCCGTGCCCGGGCCGGGTGGCCGGGGCGGCATCATGCCGGGATTCGGCCGCAGGTCATCGCCGCCGGTCGGGCCGCTGCGGCCCGAGGTCGGGCGATTACCTCCGCCAGGACGGGGTGGCATGGCAGCCGGGCCGGGAGGACCCCCGGACGGACCGGGGCGTGGCCCCGCCGGGCGCGACGGTGCAGCAC
>JALZHU010000498.1 GCA_030860695.1 Actinomycetota bacterium | reverse complement strand
CCTACCCCGTCGCGGACCTCACCCACGAACGCATCAAGCGTCAACCAGTTCTGGGCGGCCTGATCAACGAGTACGAACGGACAGCATGAAACCACTGCTCACCATAGGTGGCCGACTTCTGGAACCCTACAGCCACCCGACAGGTCATCAAGGGTGATCGGACTTTGGCGCAGCGGGTGGCGGCGGTCTGCCGATCATGACCGTTCACGCTGGTAACTACCGTGCACCTTCGTAACACAGCCTATGGGCGATATGTCCGATCTAGTCCGAGGCTAGTTCTGACTTTGGCCATCGTCAACGACCGCCGCGACGGTCACCGGTCTTTAACGCTGTGGGACGTGCGGCTGTACTACTGGTCGGGGCGTAATCGGTGGTGCGGCGGGGGCGAGTTCGGCGAAGGTGGCCAGCGACGGGCCACAGGTCCGCTGCGTCTTGGTCGCGACCGATTCGGTGACACTCAGCACCTGCAACGCATGCGCCAGATCCAGCTTCGCCGACACTAGTGTGGGCAATCGAGACTGCATGGGCGTCGACTGGCTAGCCGCCAGTGGCTAGCCAGGTCTGGAACTCGCGATGCCGGAACTGCACCGCAATCCCGGAGAGGCGCATTAGCCCCGCCCCGTAGGCCCAGTCCAGGAAGACAGCAGGCCGCTTCGGCAGATCCCTCCGCCGAGCGAGGATCATCGTGGCGACCAGATACCGCGGCCATGGCGACTTGGCCACGAACAGAACCCCGACCGGGAGCCCGAGCATGAGCATGGGTACGGATACGAACACCGTCACCACGAGCACGAGAGCGCGCTGCCAACCCTCGTCGATGAAGAAGGGGGACATCATCATCCCCATCACGAGCCCAATCAGGGGCCCGACCACCACGGTCACTGCGGCGAGATGGACCAAGCCCTGCCGTACCAGCCGAGAGGGGCGGTCCATGGCGGGCGGAAGCGTCGCCAGCGCGCCCGCAAGTCCACCCCCGACACCGAATCCGCACCCGAAAATGGGTCTGGCCCACTTTCCGTGATCGAGTTGGCCCCATTGTGGTGTGTCGTTGCGGACTTCTTGATCATCTAGCTGTGATCATGTGCGCCGTGTGATGATCATGGAGTTCTCCTGCCGCACTTGGCGGATGTGGTGATCGAGCGGATCGAGGAGGTCGGTGAGTCGGTGCGGATCTGGGCGCATCCGCGAGCCGTACATGCCTGTTGTCCGAGGTGCGGTGGTAAGTCGGCTCGAGTGCACAGTCGGTATGAGCGCAGGCTGGCCGACGCCGCGGTGGCGGGACAGCGGGTGGAGATCCGCCTACGGGTGCGCCGGTTTTTGTGCGACAGCGAGGACTGCGGGGTAGGGACCTTCGTCGAGCAAGTCGCCGGTCTGACCGCGCGGTATGCGCGGTGCACCGTGTTGTTGCGCGGCATGCTGGAGTCGATCGGGCTGGCATTAGCTGGTCGGGCCGGGGCCCGATTGGCCACCGCGCTGGGGTTACCGGCGACCCGGAGCATGTTGTTGCGGTTGATTCGGGCTCTGCCCGACCCGGAGATTCGTACCGTAACGGTGCTGGGGGTGGACGATTTCGCGCTGCGCCGCGGGCACGTCTACGGCACCGTGCTGGTCGACATCGACACCCACCGGCCGATCGATCTGCTCGCTGATCGCGAGGCCGACACCTTCGCCGAGTGGTTAGGCGAGCACCCGGGCACCGAAGTGGTCTGCCGGGACCGCGCCGGTGCCTACGCCCAGGGCGCCCGGACCGGAGCACCTGACCCGAAAACAACAGGTGAGTCGCAGGTCATGATCTGATTGGCACCTGCTGGCGTGGTGGGTGATCGGGGTGGGTTAGGCGGCCTGGATGGGGTCGAAGCGGACGGTGAAGCCCAGGGTGTTGGCTTGGCGGATGATGCGTTGCAGGGCGCGGTCAGGGTTGCGCCGGGTGAAGTAGTCCCCGCCCAGGTCGTGGTAGTCGACGTCGTGGGTGAGTATGTGCCAGACCGCGGTCAGGATGGAGTGCTCGAGGGCGACGATCGTTTTCTTTTTCCCCAGCCGGGGGACCAGGTGTCCGCGTACGACCTCATCTACAGAGCTGTGTACGGGCTGATGTGCAGAGGTTGCGGCGTGTCGTGACCGTTGTGATCTGAGTGTTGATCACCGTTGTCGGGGTGCTAGCCGTGGGGGCTGGCGTGGCCCGAGGGGTGGTCGGCTGTTCATGATCCTGGAT
>JALZHU010000497.1 GCA_030860695.1 Actinomycetota bacterium | reverse complement strand
CCTTTCGACGACGGGTATCGGGGCGTCAGCAACTCCGATCTTCCCAGGCCAAAGGGCACTTCCCCTCTTATGACACGCCCTCGGTCACAATCCGCACGGTGGATCCAGGCTCAGGCGCCTTATAATCGGCGATGCTCGGCAATGTGTGGAGCGCAATCGCATCCCACACCATCTCAATCTTTTCCTCGGGATAGGCGTGCCCCTCCAGGAAATCACGGGTAGCCTGCGCGCCGTCAACCTCGAACCGCCGTCCCCGATCGTAAGGTTCACGCACACCAAGGTCATGCAGTATGGCGGCGATGTAGACGATCTCCCGATCGAACCGCAATCCGCTCGCGGCGAGCTTGTCAGCAAACCAGAAAGTCCGCACACAGTGGTTGAAGAGAAAGGGCGGGTACGCTTGCCGAGCGAGGTCGGTGGCTTCACTCGTGATCTTTGAATCCGGCGCGCTGGCGAAAAGAATGCTGAGCATCAAATCCCTTTCCTGAATTACCGCATCAAACCCCGTTCGGGAGTTTATCCCAAGATTCTCCGCGGGGCAATATGATGATCTTCGACCGGATATTGGCCTTGCACCAAGTGTTTATCTCGCCAGAAAACCGCCCCTACTCAGGGGTGACGCCTCGAACCGACCGGAGGGCGCGGGTCTGCCGCGCGCGGTCGGCGAGCTGGTCATCGTCGGGGTAATCCACGCCGACGAGAGTGAGACCGTGCGCGGGCGCCACCGTCACCCCGCTGGCGCGGGCAGCGTGGCGCAGCAAGCCAGCGGGCCAGTCCGGGGGACGCCGGCCGTCCCCCACCGCCAGCAGGGCACCCACCAGGCTGCGCACCATCGAATGGCAGAACGCGTCCGCCGCGACGTGCGCGACCAGCAAGTATTGGCCGTCACGAGTCCACTCCAGACACTCCAGTGCTCGCACCGTGCTCGCGCCCTCGCGGCGGCGGCAGAACGCGGCGAAGTCGTGCTCACCAAGCAACAACCTGCTAGCCGCGTTCATCGCGGCGTCGTCAAGCCGGCGGTGGTGGCCCAGCGTGTCGTACCGGTGCAGCGGATCAACCCCCCACGGCGCATCGCAGACCCGGTATCGATAGTGCCGCCGCAGCGCGGAGAAGCGAGCGTCGAAGGTGCGCGGCACCTGCCACACCGCAGGTACCCGCAGGTCCGGTGGCAGCACCCGAGCCAGCCGGTGGGCGAGCTGGTCCGGCGCCAGCACGCCGGGCGGCACATCGAGGTGCGCGACCTGCCCGGTGGCGTGCACCCCGGCATCGGTACGCCCAGCAACGGTGAGGGTGGCTTCGATCCGCGCCACAGTCGCCAGGGCATGCTCAAGAGTCTCCTGGACAGTGCGTTGCCCAGGTTGGCGAGCCCATCCGGAGAAGCTAGATCCGTCATAGCTGATATCCAGCCGGTAGCGCAGGAGCCCGCCACCCTCGACGGGGACGGCGGGCTCCTGCGGTGCGGTGCTCAGGGGCAGGATTCGCCCTCATCCCGCTGCCGAGCAGCCGACGGGTTCTCCTGTCCGGCCGAAGTGTCCTGGTCGGCCGAAGTGCCCTGGCCGACCGAAGTTCCCTGGCCGACCGAAGTGTCCTGGCCGTCTAGAGTGTTCTGCTCGACCGAAGTGTCCTGGCCGGCCGAAGCGGTCTGCCCGGCCGGAGTGTTCGGCTCGGCCGAAGCGGTCTGCCCGGCCGGAGTGTCCTGCCCGGCCGGGGTATCCGAAGCGGTGGCCTCCTCGGTCTTGTCGGCCGGCTGTGGCACCTGCGGACGGCGGCCCTTGAAGGCCCGGCGCTTGGCTTCCTCGACCTCCGCAGCGGTGCGCTCGGTGACCAATGCGATGATCGCCATCGGAGCGTTGTCACCCTTGCGCGGCATCGTCTTGACGATCCGGGTGTAGCCACCCGGTCGGGTCGCAAACTGCGGGCCGATCTCTGCGACCAGCTTGTGGACCACATCCTTGTCCCGGATCACCCGCATGATCTCGCGGCGATTATGCAGGTCCGCCTTGCGAGCCTTAGTAATCAACCGCTCGGCGAACGGACGCAATCGCTTCGCCTTGGCCTCAGTAGTGGTGATCCGGCCGTGGGTGAACAGCGATGTCGCCAGGTTGGCTAGCATCAGCCGTTCATGGGCCGGCGACCCCCCCAGCCGGGCGCCCTTGGTCGGCGTTGGCATTGTGGCTCCCTTCGGTCGCCCCGTGAGTGGCGATGCGGGTTATAACC
>JALZHU010000496.1 GCA_030860695.1 Actinomycetota bacterium | reverse complement strand
ACCTCTCGCCTCCGCGCGACGCAGCCGGTATCGCGCTGACCTCCGTGCGCCACTTCGCCCTCCTGCCCGAGGATGCGAGTCTTCGGTGTCTTAACTGACAGGTCTGGTCAGGAACGCGAGTGTGCTTGCGGCGAGTCGGGCTTCGACCGTAGCCGGGTCGGCGGCGGTGGATCGGCGGAACTTCTGGGATGCCACGATCGACAGCAGCCACCAGGCGGCGGCTTCGGTGTCGAGATCTTCCCGCATTTCGCCGTTGGCTCGGCCGCGCTCCAGCAGGTTCGTGATTGACGTGGCGAAGCGTTGCGTCGAGTTTCGCACGGCGGCCTCGATTTCCGGTTCATCGGTCACGGTGGAGGCGTCGGCGAGGATCGCTCCCACTGTGCCTGCGCTGTGGACGTGTTGTAGGTGGTCGGGGTCCAGCATCGTCCTGAGCAGGCCGGTGACGGGGATGCTGCTGACGGTCATCCAGTCAAGCATCCGGCAGACATGGTCGGCGGCGCGGTCGACGACGGTGGCGAACAGGGCGCCTTTGGTGCCGAAGTTCTGGAACACCACCGGTTCGCTCACACCGACCTTCCGCGCCACCGTCGAGGTCTTGCCGCGCAGGTAGCCGACATCGGCGAACACCTCGGAGGCTGCGGCGAGGATCGACTCGCGGCGTTCCTGCCCGGTCATCCGGGTTCGCCGCACCTGTCGCTCGGTCACGTGGTGATCTTAGTCGCCCTTGCGTCGTGACTTAGTGAGAACTAGTTTAGCTATCAGTTCTTAGTTGTCACTAAGTTAGGGGCGGTTGATGAAGCTAGGGCAGCTCCTACACGGAAAACTACAGGTCGACGCGCCGGGCGCGACCAGGCACGCGCGGGCCTACGAGATGCTCTCCGTGGTGGTGTTCGCCGGCCGTCGGCGGCGGACCTTCGGTCGGCTCGTGGAGCTGGCGGGCGTCACCGCCAGCGACCGGGTGCTCGACGTGGGCTGCGGCCCTGGCTACCTGACCGCGCTCGCAGCCGAGGCCGCGTTACCGGGTGGAAGCGCGGTGGGCATCGACCCGTCCGTCCCGATGGTCGAGCAGGCGCGCCGCACGCGAGAGACCGCCAACTGCTCGTTCCGGTTGGGCAAGGCCGAATCACTCGACATGGCCGACGGGTCGTTCGACGTCGTGGTGTCCAGCCTCGCGGTGCACCACATTCCGGAGGAGGTCCGTGCCACCGCATTTGCGGAGATGTACCGGGTGCTGCGGCCGGGCGGCCGGGTGCTGATAGCTGATTTCCGGCCACCACGCGGCCATCTGGGCAGGCATCTGGTCGGCGTGTTCGCCGGTGAGGTGATGCGCGACAACCCGGTCGAGCGGATCACGCCCATGATCACCGAAGCGGGCTTCGACACCGTGACGGTGAGCCAGGTCGGGTCGTTCCTGCACTGCATGCGCGCCGTGAAGCCGGGCGACGACGCGTGAGCCGCCACTTCGCGCAGGTGTTGACCGCACTGGTCGTCCTCATCGGGGTAATCGTCCACATCGGACTCATCATCAGGTGGAGGTGCTTGCCGCTTACTCGCACTCGGCGCGAGCTGTTGACGTGCGGTTTTGCCACCCCGTGGCGCTTACCAGCCCTGTGTGTTCCCCGAGACCGAGCGAAGCGTCCGTACAACCTGCGCGACCGCCTCGATGAGCGCGACATCGCCAACCTGATCACCGCCCATCGCGACGGCGCCACCGCCGCCTCCCGCGGACAAGCTACGAAGGCGACGCCGGCCGCACCGCATCCGTAGCCGCCCATGCCCGGCGTTTCACCGCGCGCACAGCGGCCATGAGAGTGCGGGTTTGTGACGGTGAAGAACTGCCTGGTCATGCATACGGAACGGGGCGCGTAATGCAACTGTGCCCTCCAGCTCCAGGCTGGCTTCACCTCCGGCGTGCTTGACCGCGTTGGTGACACCTCGCTGACTAGTAGCGCGACGTCCTCGTGGCGTTGGTCTGCCCTCCCAGCCGGTCGGCACGCAGCCACCATCCGGCGGGGCGACCGGGGTGGGGGAAGGTCAACACGGGCATTGAGGGTGTCATAATAGTTGCGATCTCTTTCCGGCGGGCATTCAGCCGGATCCCCCAACGTCAGCATCACTTAGAGCCTGTTGGCAAATGATGTTGGCTGGTTGGCCGGAGATGAGAGCGGTCGCGATTTGATCACGGGTGGCGTGTCGGGCCGGGCATGAGAGCGGGCT
>JALZHU010000300.1 GCA_030860695.1 Actinomycetota bacterium | reverse complement strand
GGCCCGACCGGCCGGGCGCCGCATTCACGGGGTGAGGGCCTCACCCCAGGCCGACCACGCGCCCGAGGCCTCGTCCCGAGCGACCTCATAAGCGCCGTAGGCCTCCTGCCAGGCCAGGAACGCGGCCCGCTCGGCCTCCGCAGCGTCCTGCACCACTTGCTCGATCTGCCGGTAGTCGGCTTCGCGCTGTGCTGCATCGCTGATCACCGGGGCGCTCATGACGCACCCGCCGCCACCGCGCCGGCCTTGGTACTCGTGGGCGTGGTCGAGACCGGCACGATCCCATCCGCCCGGAATGCCACCCCGCCGCGGCCATCGATGATCCACGGTGTGGCGACCAACCTGACCACCGTGACCAACTGCCGCTTGCCGACTCTGGGCTCACCCGCGGTGGTGACCTTGATCACGTCCGGCCGGTGTCATCCATCGCGACCAGCTCCGTCACGTGCAGCGGCGCGCCGGTTTCCCGATCCGTCTTCTGCCGGCCGTCATTGTCATTCTTCGGCTGCGGAGCCCGGGACACCACGAACTCCACGCCTTCAGTCTTGATTTCCAACTGCATTGTTTGCCGTTCCTCCAGATCGGTCGTTGCGGGCCGTTCGACCCGCACGCCAATCAAACGGCGAAACGCCTCACTTGAGGGGGGTCCGCAAGCTAGTCCCGAACTAGTCCGTTGCTAGTCCCGAAACCCGTCTCTGGCGGTAAGCTCACCACGCGCCAGCGGAGGGAGAAACCAGTGACAGCTGCCATCGCAGGTCAATGCGCGCACTGCGGTGCGCCGCTGAGCGGCGTACAACCCGGACTCGGTGTGCGCGAGCTGCCAACGCTTGGAGGAGGCTAGTTCAGCTGCCGAGGAGTGGCTCAGCCGACCGACCGGCGTGCCGGCCGACGACACCGGGGCGGTCCTGCGGGCCTGGCGGGCGTCGGCGGGCCGCAGCCAGGCAGACACGGCGAGGCTGCTCGGGATGACCCAGCAGAACCTCAGCCAGATCGAGAACCGCCGGCAAGCGATGTCCTACGAGCAGCGGCAACGAGCCGTCTCAGTGCTCGGCATCTCCCCGGAAGATCTCGGGCTCTCACCAGGCCGACCACGCGCCGAGCTGGATAGCGCGGTAGCCGTCGACCAGGCCCGGTGGTGACAAGAGCGCCGCTGGCTCAACCAGCACCGATCGGAGCTGGCCCGGCTTGCCGCCGAGCTGTGCCCAGCAGAGCATCAGGTGCCGGGCACGCCGTTGATCGCCGGGCCGGGCTGGATCCCCGATGCGCCGGTCGAGCTGCGGTCGCTGCGGCTGACTCTCGATGAGCAGCCCCACGCCGTCGCCGTCGATGGCGGCGAGGCCGAGACGCTCCCGACCCGCCCGCTGTGTGCGCCGGACCAGTGGTTCGACCGCTATACCTCCGCCATCCGCCACCTTGACCCACCACGACTGTTCGAGTCCCGGCCTAGCTATCGCCTGTTCAGCAGCCATCCCGGTACAGATAAGATCCACTTTGGACTAGCGGCGTACTTCGACAAGATCGACGTGTCCGAGGCGCTCGGACACGAGTTGGCCATTGCCTGTCTCCGCGAGCACAAGGCATCCCCCACTCCGCGGAGAAACTGCGCGATAAGCTGCCGTTCCGAGCCCTGATTGGTGACCCGTTCGACCCGGCCCGCCGGGCGATCATCCCCGCGGTGACCACGCTGACGATCCGGCTGCGCCGCTACCCCGCGGAGCCTAGCTTCCTGCTGCACTGGCGCGATCCCGCCAAGGTCGCCACCGCCGCCGGGGTCTATGGCGTCATCCCGGCCGGTGAGTTCCAGCCGGCCAGCGTCGCTCTGTGGGATCGGCGCAACGACTTCGACCTGTGGCACAACATCGTGCGGGAGTACTCCGAAGAGCTGCTCGGCACACCGGAGCACGACGGCACCCGCACCAAGCCGATCGACTACCACGCCTGGCCGCTCTACCGCGAACTCGAAGATGCTCAGGCAGCCGGCGCGGTGGTCCCGTTCGTGCTCGGTCTCGGACTCGACGCACTGACCCTGGCAGCCACCATCCTCACCGTTGTCGTCATTGATGACGACGTATTCACCCAGGCGTTCGGGGCCGCCACACGCTACAACGAAGAAGGAGAAATCGTCGCGATCGGTGACGGACGGGCCACCGAGGGAATCCCGTTCACCCAGGAATCGGTACGCCGCATGCTCAACTCGGAGCCGATGGCTTCACCGGGCGCGGCTTGCCTGGCTCTGGCCTGGCGACACCGTCACCGCATCCTTGGCCTGTAGCCGGGTCTATGTCGCAGGAATGAGGAAGCCCTGACCAGGAAGCTCACCGACAGCGAACAGCAATGGCTCCGCGTCCGGAATCACCTGCTTGAACACCGATATCACCTGGCCGTCTTGGCGGCCGGGGACTACCCGGAATCCGCCGCGGTGGAAGGAACACCGCTGCTCAGCACACCACTGTGGCTGCCGGATGCGCCGATCCCACTTGACGACATCAAGCTGCAGTACACCTCCGAGGCTGCCTTCAGCGGCATCACGGGCACCGAGCCCGTCATCCAGCGGATTTTGCCCGTCCGGGCCAACGGCCGGAGATACCGCACCTACTCTGAAGCCGTCGCGGCGCTCGCCGCGCCCCGGATCTTCGACAACCGTGCCACCTACCGCCTCCTGAGCGCGGAACTGGGCTCGAGCCCGCATATGGTCTTCGGCGCCGGCAGCTACTTCGACGGCATCGACGTGGGCGACGCCGCCGCCCACGAGTTCACCGCCGCACACCTCGGCGAGATTCCGACACTCGATCTCCGGATCGCGATCGGCGACCCTTGCGACCCGGCCCGGCGAGCCGGGAACGTGGCCTTGAGCACCCTCACCCTTCGGCACGACCGAACGACGGGCGCGGCGACATTCCTACTGCACCGCCGCGACAGCACCAAGGTCGGCCACGCCGGCGACCTGTACCAGGTGCTGCCGGTGGGCGTGTTCCAGCCGGCCGGCGAGGAGCTATGGAACGCCGAGAACGACTTCTCCCTGTGGCGCAGCATCCTCCGCGAACTCGCCGAGGAACTATGCGGGGCCACCGAGGACTACCAGACCCACCGTGGACCGATCGACTACCGCGCCTGGCCGTTCGCTGACCGCCTGACCAGTGCCCTGGAAACCGGCCAAGTCTGCGCCTTCTGCCTGGCTATCGGGGTTGATCCGCTCACCTTCGCCACCGACATCCTGACCGCTATCGTGATCGACGCGCCGCTGTATGACGAGCTGTTCGGCCAAGTCGCCGACACCAATGCCGAGGGATCGATCATTCACGCCATGTCCTTCATAGGGGAGACCGTGGAGCGGTACGCGAGCACCGAGCCCACTCAAGCGGCGGGCGCGGGCCTGCTGCGGCTCGCATGGCGCCACCGCTCAATCCTGCTCAACTCAACGCGGTCCAACACGCCACACTGTGATCGAGCTTCTGACGGAAAGATCGGGTAATCACTGCAGTGGGTGGCCACCGCCAAGGTCACAAAGCCTGAAAAGGAAACGCCTCAAGGCATGCCCAGACGCGCGTCTAAGCGTGTAAGCCCACGCCCACAAATGATCTTGAATCCGCGCAGGTGTGCTTACTGGATCACCCGGTCAGGATCGGTGCATGCGGGGTAGCGGTCTACCGTGCCGACCGCGCCAAGGGCTCGACGACCCGAACAAGGCGAGCAACTCTCGGCTTACCTCTTGGCTGTTGGGTGCGCCGACTTCCCATGCTTACATCGCGACACCGCTCAGTCTTGCTCGACTCACCCTGCCCACAAGTACGGCTTGTACAGCTACCGCTTGTTAGCTCGCAGACACCCTTAGCCGCCAGGCTCCTCCTATCGCCCGGCCGGACCGGGCCCGGCCCCGCAGCTGTAGGGAGGTGCTCAGTCGTGACCATCGACGTCGAGCGTCCCCGGCTGCGGGAGCTGCGCAGTGACGTCGGGTGGACGCAGCAGGAGTTGGCCGAGCGGCTCGCGAACCTGGCCTGGATGGAACGCCGCGAGCGCGTCGGGGTCAACGCGGACATGGTCGCCAAGTGGGAGCGCGGTGTGAAAGGCATCAGCCCCCGGTACCGCAAGCTGCTGTGCCGCTTGTTCGGGGTGTCGCCCGATCAGCTTGGCCTGAAGAACACTCCCGCCGTCACCGGAGCCACCCGGTCGCGGGTCGATGATCAGTCGCTGGTGGCAATGTTGGACAAGGTGGCTGGTCTGCTCGACCAGCTCGGCGCCGCCGGAACTGCGCTCGCCCCCCACATGCTGCAGGCGTGGAAAGACGCGGTCACCACTCGGCGCACCATGCTCGGGCTGCTCGACCCGGGCGCCACGGACCCCGCGGGGCACGCTCGCGCTGCGACGGCCACCGTGGCCAACTTGGAACAGCTCGCCGAGCGATACCACGAGCTGTACGAGAGCGCCGACCCGGCAGCCCTGCTCACCTCTGTGGCCGCGCACGTGCATATGGCCCAGGAGGCATTGCGCCGCGGTCCGGGAGCCGATGAGCGGCGTCGGCTGTTGCGGAACCTCGCCAAGGTCGCAACTCTCGCTGGCCGGCTTGCCGCCGAGGACCTCGGCAACACCATGTCGGGCCGCTCCTACTTCAGTCTCGCCGTCGACAGCGCTCGCGAAGCGCCAGACGATCAGCTGATCGCCATCGCACATGGACACGCTGCCCAGCTCACCGCTCACGACGGCCTGAGTACTGCTGCGCTGGATCACCTCACCACAGCCTACGAACATGTCCGGACTACTCCAGTCATCGCTTCCTGGCTGGCCAGCATCGAGGCCACCATCCATGCCGACCGAGGTGACCACTCCAGAGCGGGCGAGGCACTCGACCGTTCGCGCACCGCCCATAAGCCCGCCGGCCGCCCCCGCTCCCGCGTCGTTTCATGACTGCGGCACAACGCATGTGAGCGCCACGAGCGGGCACGTCTTACTTCAAGCCGGCGACAACGACGGCGCACGCGCAGCCCTTACCGCAGCGCTCAATCAGTCTCATCAGATCCCACGCCGGCAACGCGTCCTGATCCTGATCGATCTTGCCAGGATGGAATTGAGAGCGGAAACCTTCCGGAAGCATGCTCCCACGCCACCCAGGCCGCGACTCTCCTGCACCAGGTAGCCTATGCGGTCGGCGCTGCCCGCCTTCGCGCATTCCGCGCCGCCGCGCAACGGCCCCTACCCAACGGAGCCCTTCGCGCTCTCGATGAGCACCTCACCCAGATCGCCGCCTGATACATTCTCGAAGATCAACATAGTATGGGTGGGTTTCCCCAGCGCGGCAAGGGCCGAGCCGCTTGAACGACGCGTACACCCGATGATCACTTAGGTACCCAAAGCGCGGTGACCAACGCCGTCGATACACCTTCCGCGCTGCAGGTGATGATGATGTCCGCGTGGATGAACATCGCGGCCGGTGGTGGAGGCGTCGGAGTAGGCAGGCCACGTTTAAGCTCGGCCGCGAAATCGGTCAACTCGCCGGCTGTCGCGCCGTCGAGGACCGCCTGGCGGAACCTCAAGTAGGAATCTATCCACGGATCACCGGTGCACACCAGTGGTCGACTCACTGGCTGGCCTGCGCCGGTCATAACCTGTCCCTAGTCGCGGTCAGCAGTCCCCGTAACTGCTCGATGACGTGCTCGACGCTTGGCGGTGCTATCTCGGCCTCGGCGGGCAGCACCCGCACCAGATGCGGCCGGATGCTCACCATCTGATCCTCACCATCGAACCGCACCACCAGCCGCGTGGTGCCCCGTCCGGTCACCTGACCCCGGGCCTGCAGCCGCGAGCGCGGCGCCCCCATGCAGGCATCCACTCCGACCTGTTCCACCCGGGCGCCGACGGGAACGTGAGTGCCAGCCACGTCACGCCAGCGGTCATAGCGCCGGGTTCGCGCGGCGCTCACGACGCGATTCCTCCAGCCGCACTAGCTACCCGAAACCATGACATGAACTGATCAAACCGGCCTAACATGCCCACCCGGAAGGTCCGCCCGCTAGTCCCTCGCAACGGCACTCGCTAGTCCCGACCTTCGACCCCGGTGAGCGCAGCTGACTGACAACTGGCCTCCGGCGGCCAGGGCGCTGCCCTGGACCCGGCACCGCTTCGGGAGGAGGGACGGGTGGGGGTCTCCCTCGCGGCGCACCGATGGCTACCCCATGCCGCAAGGCCAAGCTGCTAGCG
>JALZHU010000055.1 GCA_030860695.1 Actinomycetota bacterium | reverse complement strand
CCGCCGCCCGCGCCTACGACGCCGCCATCACCGACCTCACCCAAACAGCCGGCCTCGCGGCCTGAAACCATCCGGAAAACTCAAATTTGACTCGATCTTTCCGGCTTCGCCGGCTCAAGCAAGCTAGGCCGGTGCTCGGCACGATGCGGATCAGTCGAAGCCCGGCACGGCGCAGTAAGGTGCGATGCTCCGCCTCGGTGCGCTGGCGACCACCAGCGGTCATGACCAGCATCTCCAAGTCCACAAGCTTTCCCATCGACGGCTGCAGGCCGTCCGGCAGCACGATCTCAGCAAGCAGGGCACAGGCGTTATCGGCCATCGCAGCCCGACACGTGCTCAGGATTGCCACTGCGTGGTCGTCGCTCCAGCTGTGAATGATGTTGCTCAGCAGCGTACGTCTCGACGATACTGACAGTCTCACTCGTGGATATCGAGGTCATGGCCTCATCAAAGATCGCCGCATCCTCGGGGTGCTCCGCGAGGTAGTCGAAGACCTTCGTGCCATGGACCCGGTCAAACGCCGATTCCCCGGTCCGGACAGTCTCGTACAGATCAGTCCACGGGTAACGGTGGAACGGCATCCCGAACATCGTCACCCAACCCCGTAACGAGCCGGGGACGTCACTGCGCAGCACTTCACCAATCGGGGTCAGGGCAAATTGCCGATTCTCCAGCTCAGCGACGACGCCAACATCACCGAGCGCTCGCAATACCCGATACAACGCCGAACCATGCGCGCCAACCCGCTCCGCAATCTCCTCCACCGGCTGCGGGCCAGCAGCCAGCACGTCCGCAACTCCAAGCCGGCAAATCACACTGATCGCCTGGGAGACGAGGGCTCCCATGGTCAGTTGGCGCATCGTGACGGCAGGCGGTGGCCCTGCTGGGGAGGAAGCCGTGACCGGTGTCTCGTCAACTGCCATCGCGACCTCTCCTCCAGTGCTTTTGACCGCGCCGATGCTTACCGGATCGTCACCCGAGTGACGCAATCTCACGGTAGTGGCGAGTCCGGTCACCGGGAAGTGTCGGTGGCGGATGTTTGGCTGGGCGTGCAATGACCAACCGAGGAGGTTCTTATGCCCATCCGCACCGACCCCTGGCCCACCGGCACGCCGTGCTGGGCCGATCTCGCCGTGTCCGACGTCGATGCCGCCAAAGAGTTCTACGCCGCTGTTCTGGGCTGGACTTACTCCGACAGAGGCGCGGAATACGGCCACTATCAGATGTGCCAACGTGACGGTCACTCGGCGGCGGGCATCGGCCCGCTGCAAAGCGCGGACCAGCCGCCAGCCTGGACGACTTACCTCGCCAGCGACGCCGTCGACGACACCGCCCGCAAGATCACTGAAAACGGTGGGACGCTGATCGCGGAGCCTTTCGACATTCCAGACAGCGGACGGCTGTGCATCGCACTGGACCCACAGGGCGCGGCCTTCGGAGTATGGCAGGCCAGCAAAGACGTGGGTGCAGAGATTTACAACGAGCCCGGGTCCCTGGTGTGGAACGAGGCCGCAGTGCCCGACCCCGAGGCTGACAGGCAGTTCTACTCCGCGGTGTTCGGCTACTCCTACCAACCTGTTGAGGGCGCCGGATCGGAATACACGACCTTCCACCGCGGAGGCGACCCGCTCGGTGGCATCGGTGGATTGAGTGACAGTCCCGCGGAGATGCCACCGCATTGGATGACCTATTTCATGGTCGCCGATGCCGACACCGCTGTGGCCGCAGCTACCGAGCTCGGGGCCACGGTGCTCAGCGGGCCACTCGACACCCCCTACGGCCGGATGGCCACGATCACCGACCCGCAGGGGGCCACCTTCTCGATCATGGGTGTGATGTCGTCGGACTGACGCTGGAATGGGCATGGCTCAGGCACACCCACCACTCGGCCCGCACGGGAGGACACCGGATGAAAACCAAGGTCAACGAAGTCACCGACGGGATCTACCGGATCTCCACGCTGGTCCCGGACATCGGTCCAACCGGGTTCACGGTTAACCAGTTTCTCGTGCGGGCCGAGGAGCCGCTGCTGTTCCACACCGGTGATGGCAGGTCAGGCGGAGGGAAAGTCTTGGTCAACCATGACGCGCAGTGCCGCTGCGGCAAGAGTGATCCGGGCTGGGGTGTGTCCATGGATTTCCCCGTCGACGTCCAGCGGTAGCGACGGGGTGCTGTCGAGCCACACCTCGTCAGCAGGGATGAATGGCTCTTTGGCGAGGGTGCGGTAGCGGCCGGCGATGGCGTGTCGGATCGTCGCGCTGATGAGTTGGCTGCGACGGTGGCCGCCGAGCGGGTAAACCAGCAGCAGCCGGTCATCGACGGTGGCATCGGCGGTAATCGGCCGGCCGGCGTGGAAGCTGCCGTTGGCGATGTTGAGCTGGTGGGTGTCGAACTCGGTGACCTGTCCGTCGATGAGGACACGGGCGTGGAACGGTCGATGCCATGGCAAGCAGGCGAGCGCGGTGACCGGATAGGCCGCGCGCCCTATGAGGCGTTTGAGGGGGGCGGGGACATGCCGGGCGATTTGCGCGGACATGCCGATGCTGACGAGGTTGGCGAATACCAGCCCGCCAACGTGGCCGAGGTCGACGTCGGCGACTTTCCCGGTCGTCAGCACCGCGATCGCGTCGGAAAGGGTGAGTGGGATCGCCAAGCTGCGGGCAAAGTTGTTGGTAGTACCCAGCGGCAGGAGGCCCAGGGCGATGTCGCGGTACGCGAGATGGCGCGCAGCTTGGCTGATGCTACCGTCCCCGCCGCCCACGATGACCAGGTCGGGTTGCAGGTCGGTGGCCGCCTGCAGGCTGGCGGCGAGTTGGCCAGGTCGGTCGACGGGGAATGATCCGAGGAGCTCGACCCCGGCGGCGACCAGCTGGGAGCGCACCGCGGGGTACAGACGCCGGCCGCGGCGGGATCGGATGTTCACCACCAGGACCGTGCGCCGGTGGCGGCGGATGGCCGCCTGCAGCTCGGCCTTGGCGCGCAGCCCCGCGGCGCCACCTCGAGCCGCTTTTGATCCGCCGCCCGCGCCGGGCTCAGATTCTGGCGATTTTTCCTCCTTCACCGGTTTAGTTTCTCTCTCAGCCGCCGCCAGCATGAGAAGTTTTGCCCGGCTGCGACGAATGGAGCGCTGTCTGCAGGCTGTGCTGACCGAGGCACAAGTAGCGTTGACGACCGTGTTGCGCGGTCTACAGCGCGTCCCGCGCGATCACTCCCATCGGCTTCGTCGGCGCGGCAACGGGGACCGGCGGGCGGGCAGCGGTGCGCTGGACCAGTCCGACGCCGGCGAGGACCACGACCATGCCGGCAAGGACCTGAAGACTCAGCGACTCGCCCAGGACGGCGGCACCGAACAGCACGGCGACCACGGGGATCAGGTAGGTGACGGTGGAGGCCACGGTCGGGCCGTCGTCGGTGATGAGCCGGTAGTTCAGGATGTAGGCGATGCCGGTACCGAGCAGCCCGAGCACGGCAATGCTGCCGAGTGCGTCCGCGCGCAGGTCCGGGGCGTGCCAGCCGATCGGCAGGGCGAGCGCCGACAGGATGGTAGCGGCGGTGAGTTGGCCTGCGGACAGGACGGTCGGAGCGAGGTGCCGGCCAGCGAGGAACCGGCTGGCGTAGACGAACAGCACCCCGTACAGGGCTGCGGCGGTGAGGCAGGCCGCTGCGCCGCCCACGCTGCCGCCCGACTGCCACGGCGCGAAGATCACCAGGGTGCCGGTGAAGCCGAGGAGGAGCCCGGCAGCGCGGGCCGCCGACATCGTGCGCTCGGTGCGTGCCAGCAGCGCCACGGTGACCGTCCACAGTGGCGTCGTTGTGTTGAGGATGCCAGCCAGGCTGGAGTCGATGCTGAGCTCACCGACGCCGATCAGGAAGAACGGCACTACATTGCCGACGGTCGCAGCCACCGCGAAGTGCACCCACAGGACCGGCTCCCGGGGCATCGGCAGCCTGCTGAGCCGACAGATCAGCAGCAGGACACCGGCGGCGAGCAGCACCCGGAGGAACGTCAGCTGCATCGGTGTGAATCCGCGGAGGCCGACCTTGATCCACACGAAGCTGGATCCCCAGATCAGCGCGAGCAGCGCGAGGCGTGCCAGGCTGCCTCGCCGGACCGTCAGACGCCCCATACATTCAGTCTGACCCGCGGAACAATGAGTTCCATCGAGCTTCCGCTCACATCGCGCGGTAGTCGCGGGGGCTGAACCGGGGCCCGAAGCGGGGACGCCGGAACCCGGAGGCCTCGACGTAGCGCACCGCCCGGTGCCGCTGCGGCGCGTAAGGCGCGAGGACCTCGAGCATGCCTGCATCGTCCAGTGGCCGGCCCAGGAGCGCGTAACCGACGACGGACGGGATGTGGTAATCGCCGACGCTCACCGCATCGGCGTCTGCCCAGGCCCGCTGAGCCACCTCGGCGGCCGTCCAGACTCCGATCCCGGGGACCTTGCAGAGCAGCTCACGGCCGGCCTGTCCGACCAGCGTCACTGCACCCTCCAGCCAGAGTGCCACCGCGGCCGCTGCACGCAGGGTCCGGCGCCGGGAGCGGTCTACCCCGGCGCGGTGCCACTCCCAGTCCGGGATCGCGCGGACCGCCGCCGGACCGGGCGGCACCCGTAGCTCAACGGGACCTGGTGCCCGTTCCCCGAAGCGCCAACACAGCTCGCGCCAGGAGCGTCGAGCCTCGACACCGGTCACCTTCTGCTCCAGCACCGCAGGCACCAGCACATCCCACACCCGGCGGGTGGCGCCCAGGCGCAAGCCCGGCATCCGGTGCCGGACGTGAGCGATCAGCGGGTGGTGCGGCACGAAGGCGCTGTCATCGTCGCCGACACCAAGCAGCGTCGGCAGCCCATCCAGCACCCAGGCCGCACCAGGTCCCCACGCGGTGGCGTGCACCGTGCCACCGTTGTCGCGGCGCAGCGCTAGGGTGGCGGCGCCGGCCGGGGTGGTGCCAGCGCGCCAGACGGTGCCGTCGGAGCTCACCCGCATCGTGGGGTCACCCCGGCCCCGACGAAGCGGCGCCAGCACCACACGCAGATTCAGCGGATACTCCGGTGTCCAAGACCTCTCAGAGCCGGCGCTTCGACCCTGCGAGCAGGTCCCAGAGCCGATACTTCGACCCTGCGAGCAGGTCTCAGAGTTGATGCTTCGACCCTGCGAGCAGGTCTCAGACATCGGCGGAGAAGCGCACGCCGCCGTCGGGCAGCACGACCCCCGGCCAGAGCCGCAGACCGTCTCGCAGCTCACAGCGTGCGCCCACGACGGCACGGTCGCCGACCACCACGTCGTGCAGCACGGCGCCCGCACCCACCCGCGCGCCGACGCCCAGCACGCTGCGCTGCACCTGCGCACCGGGGCCGACCTGAACATGGTCCATCAGTACCGAGCCGTACACCTGCGCCCCACCCTGTACAACTGCGCCCGCACCCACCACCGAGCCGCCTGCGACGCAGCCGTCGGCGTGCACGGTGGCGCCAGGCAGCAGCAGCGCCTCACCCACCGGCCCAGGCAGCGCCGGTGAGGGCGCCAGGCCCCGCACCAGGTCAGCGGAACCCTGCACGAAGGCCGCCGGAGTGCCCAGATCCAGCCAGTACGAGGCGTCTACGTGGGCGCGTACACGGGCGCCTGCCGCGAGCAATCCGGGGAAGGTCTCTCGCTCCACCGACACCGCACGGTCCGCCGGGATCAAGTCAATCACCTCCCGGCGAAACGCGTAGCAACCGGCGTTGATGAGATCGGTCGGGGGGGCGTCGGTCTTTTCCAGGAACTCCAGCACCCGGCCGTCCGCGGTGGTCGGCACGCAGCCAAAGGCCCGAGGATCGGGGACCCGCACGAGGTGCAGCGTCACGTCCGCCCTGGCGCTGCGGTGGGTTCGCACCACCTCAGCCGGATCCAGCCCAGACAGCACATCACCGTTGAATACCAGCACATCGGGCTCGCTGAGCTTCGGTGCAACCTTGCGGATCCCACCTCCGGTGCCTAGCGGCTCCTCTTCAACGACGTAGTCCAGCGCCAAGCCCAGCGCGGACCCGTCACCGAAGTGGGTCGCGAAGACCTCGGCGCGATAGGAGGTGCCCAGCACCACGTGCCGCACCCCGGCGGCGCGTATCCGAGCCAGCAGGTGAGTAAGAAACGGCACGCCTGCGGTGGGCAGCATCGGCTTGGGCGCGGACAAGGTGAGCGGCCGCATCCGGGTACCCAAGCCGCCGACCAGCACCACTGCCTCGACACCCGGCAGCGGCGTCACCGGCCTGAAAGCAGGACACGGCACCATCGCATGATCTCCCTCAAAGGTTCACGGCTGGCGCCTAGTCAGCCGATGCACGCCGCAGGCCGATACAGCGGGATTGGACTGTACCCGGCGCTCGCGACCGGAAGCACCACAGTGGAAACGTGGTCGGGGTCGTGGAAGATTTCTTGGTCGGCGGCTCGCAGCTCGGTGGCGGTGGCAAGCGGGGCGCCGGTGCCGGGGTTGAGCATGAGGCGGGAGTGTGCGCCGCTGCTGACCTGCAGGCGGATGCGGTGGCCGGCGCGGAAGCAGTGAGCGGTGGCGACGAGATCGATCGCGACCCGTCGGGTGCCGTCGGGTGCGGCCGGCATTTCGGGGCGTAACCGGCGAATGCCGTCGCACAGGTTTATCGAGCGGCCTCGTGGGTCGACGTCACAGAGTCGGGCGAACAGGTCGGTGTGTTCGAGGCTGGAGCGCACCACGATCTCGGCGCTGACCGGACCGATGACCTCAACGTCCTGGGTCAGCACGTCGCTGGTGTAGGTCAGGACGTCAGGGCGTTGCTCAAGGCGCCGGTTGTCTTTGGCGCCCACGGTGCCGTCCCAGTTCTCCATCGCCCCGCCGACCGCCGGGGTCGGGTCGGCAGGGTCGTAGCGGTAGCGGTAGCGGTCCGGGGCGGAGGCGGGCGCTGGTGTGATGGCCAGCCCGCCATCGGGTTGCAGGTGCCATGCCACGGGCTGGTAGCCCGGTGGTGGCCAGTCGGGCAGTTCGCGCCATTCGTTCACCCCACCAACGTGCAGGCGCACCGACGGTCGCGCGATGGCGATCTCACCGCGGGCGATGGCGTCCAGGCAAGCGTCGACCTCACGGCGGTAGGCCCTGTTGGTCGCGCCGCCGACGTGGTACCAGGGGCCGATCACCAGCCGCGGGGTCTTTCCGGCTTCGCGCAGCGCGGTGTAATCAGCCAGCGTGCTGGCCAGGCAGATGTCGTACCAACCGGTAGAAAGGTGGATCTGGCTGGGCATGGCTGCGGCGTGACGGCGCAGGTTCAGGCGTTGCCAAAACTCGTGGTCGTGCTCGCGGATGAGCCACTCCTGGAAGAATTCGACCCGCTGGCCGAGCAGGCGCTCATCGGCAGTGCCCACGGGCAGTGTCCCCAGGATCTTCTTGGTGCGCCGCGCGCCGCGGATAGCCGCCAGCATCATCCGCAGCAGCGAGGCCCTGGGGTGACAGGCCAGCCAGGTAATCGAGTGCACATACCCCAGAGCCACGGCGCCAGCGAACACATCCCCCGGGTAGAGCACGCTGTCGCGGATCTCCGACTCGCCGTCCTGGCTGATCGCCAGCCGCCACTCCGGGATGTCGGCGGCCGCCAGTGCCCACACTCCATAGGCAATGGCGCTGACGCCCCAGGTGACGACGGTGCCGGAAAACCACGGTCAAGCGCGCAGCCACGCAGCCACATCGGCGCCATCAGTGGCGCTGAAGCTGATCCCGTCGAAGGTCCCACCCGAACCGTCCGTACCACGGAGGGCTTCCACCAGCACGTGGGCACCGTGTTGGACGAATCGCTTGGCCATCGGGCGCATGCCCTTGCGTCCGTAGGGGGTGCGAATCCACACAACCAACCCGGAGGCGCCCGGCTTTCCGGTCGGCAGGTAATGGTCGACCAGCAGCACCGTCCCATCGGCTGCGGTGACGGCGATGTCGCGTTCCACGCCCTTCACGCGGCCAGGCTGGGTTCGGGCCTCGGTGCGGCCAGTGGCCATCGGGTGTCAACTCCTCCAGGTGCGGTGATCACCAGGTCACGGGCAGCGCGGCGGGTCCGTCATCCAGGGGATGGCCGCTCCAGGGGATGTCCTCGGGGCAGCACGCCAGCGTCAGCGTGGGGATGCGCTCGGCAAGCGCGGAGACGGCAGCAGTGAGCTCGATGCGGGCCAGCGCGGCGCCGAGGCAGTGATGCGGTCCGTGCCCGAAGCTCAGGTGCGGATTTGGGACGCGACTCGGGTCGAACCGGTCGGGGTCGGGGAACCGGGTCGGGTCGTGGTTGGCCGCCTCCAGCCGGGCCAGGACCAGCTCCCCGGCGGGGATGTGCTGGCCGTAGAGGTCAACGTCGGTCAGCGTCCAGCGCGGCATCGCTTCGCCGCTACGCCCGGTCTGGTGACGCAGCATCTCCTCCACCGCCGTGCCGACCGCCTCCGCGTTGCCGGCAAGTCTGGCGAGCCCACCAGCCTCAAGCAGCTTGACTAGCCCGATCGTCAACGCGTTGGCGGTAGTCAGGTACCCGGCGGTGAGAAGGCGCCGGCGGTGGTGAGCAGTTCATCGTCGGATAGCCGCCCGTCGCCCGTGTAATGCACCGTGATCAGGACGCTGAGCAGGTCCTCGCCCGGATCGGCGCGCTTGGCGGCGATCAGCCCGCGGAGAAAGCCGGCGAACTCTCCCCAAGCCTGCTCAGAGCTGGCTGCTTGGCCGGTAACGATCAGTACCGCAAGTCCGAGGGCGGCGTCGCCCAGCCGTGGAACCGCTCCCGGTCGTCCACGGCAATCCCGAGAATCTCGCTGATCACCGTCAGCGGCAGCGGTCGGGCGAGGGCCGCAACGAGATCCGTACTGGCCCGGCTTGCTGAAGGTCCGACACCAACTGGTGGGCCAGCTGGTGCACGCGCGGGCGCAGGCGATCGAGGCTGCGGGCAGTGAATGCGCGGGACACCAACCGGCGCAGCCGAGCGTGGGCCGCACCGTCGCAGAACAGCGACCCAGGGGCGGCCGCCGTCGCGGCTCCCGGCGGGGTGACCCCGAACCGGGGGTCGGACAGGACCTGCCGGACAGCCTTCCAATTGGTCACCACCAGGCGGGCGCGCCGTCAGCGGTGACGATGTGGACGACTGGTGCGACCCGGCGCAGCTCGGCGTAGGCCACGGGTGGGCGGAAGGCGGATGGCCGGCTGAAGGACAGAGTGCGCTCCGCAGTAGTCATCTCGTCACGCTTTCGTTAAGGGCGCTACATCACTAGTGAAGCCAGCACATAGTGAATTATATTCACGATTCCGGGGGAGCGCGGGGTGGCTGACTACGACCTGGCGCTGGGTCGGATGTGGGAGCTTGCTGTGCTTCTGGGAGAGGACATGGAGCGGGGCCTCACCCGTGAGGGTCTAACCCGGTCGCGAGCGCATCTGCTGTGGGAGCTCCATCAGCGCGGTTCGGTCACCCAGCGCGTGCTCGCCCAAGCGCTTGATGTCAGTGCCCGTAACATCACCGGGCTGATCGGCGCCCTGGTTGACACCGGCTTCGTGACGCGCAAGCCACACCCGACCGACCGCCGGGCGACGCTGGTCACGCTGACCGAGCGCGGCGCCAAGACCGTTGACGCGATGGATCGCCGCCAGCAGGAGTTCGCGAACGCGCTGTTTTCGAGCATGCCCGCCGAGGCGCTGGACGGCTTCGTCGAGGGCCTGGGCATGGTGCTGGCCCGACTCAGGGAGCTCAACCCCCAACGAGAGGGTGGTGCAGGAAGCAGCTAACGGTTACCCGCGCCGAGCAGCGCGACGCACCAATTGCAACCGGGTGGCAAGCCCGGCTCGCAGCGCCAGCCGCAGCGGGGCATACAGCGGCCCGGGGTGGCGGTCAGCGAGGTACTGGTAGGTGCTGCGGTGGTGCTCGGCGAGCATTTGCTCGCAAACTCGGCTGGTGGCGTGCCCACCAAGGTGGGTGACCTCCGCGGCGGGTATATACACGTTGAGCCATCCGGCGCGGCCCAGCCGGTCGCCGAGATCGACGTCCTCGAAGTACATGAAGTATCGGGAGTCGAACCCGCCGACGGACTCGAATGCGGCTCGGCGTAGCAGCAGGCATGACCCGGACAGCCACTCCGCGGCCCGCTCGCCCAGGGCGGTGTCGGACTGCCGGTAAGCCGTCGTGCACGGATTGCCCGGCCAGATGGGGCCGAGCACTGCGTGTCCGATGCCGCGCCCCAGTGCGGGGAGCAGCCGTGCCGACGGGTACACCGTCCCGCCCGGTTGCCGGATCAGGGGGCCCAGCGCACCCGCCCTAGGCCACCGCTGGCCGGCTGCGAGCAGCTCATCGAGGCTACCGGGGTGCCACTCGATGTCCGGGTTGGCCACCACCACCCAGCCCACTTCGGGCCCCCACTCAACAACTCCCCGGTTAGCGGCAGTGCCGTATCCAACGTTTTCCCCGATACGCAACAACTGCACACCGTCGCGGCGGGTCGCACGCTCCGGGGCTCCATCGGTGGACCCGTTATCGACCAGCAGCACCCGCAACGGCCGGCTGGTGGCCTTGACGACCGAATCCAGGAATGTCTCCAGCGTGTCCCCAGGCGAGTAGGTCACCGTGACCACAGCCAGTTCCTGGCCATAGGACCGGCCAGAGAACCGGCCGTAGGAGTAGCGGGGGGGCACGGCGCTCGATTCTGCACCCCGACATGCTCGGCCGAGCTAGCGGCATCGCCGGTGTGCTACCGCAGCGTGGCTGTAAGCCTCCCGATGCAGTGCCGCGCTGGCCGGCCAGGAAAAGTCTTTGGCGCGCCGCTGCGCGGCGGCCGATAGTTCAGCCCGGCGAGCTGGGTCATCGAGCAGTTCAACGATCCCAGCGGCGATGTCCTCGGCGTCGACGCCGCAGTAGGCCACCGCGTCCCCACCCACTTCTGGCAATGCAAGCCGCCGGGTAGTCAGCACCGCGGCCCCGGCCGCCATCGCCTCTAGCACCGGCAGACCGAAACCCTCCCCCAGTGACGGGTACGCCACCACAGCCGCGCCACCAAGAAACCCAGACAGCTCTTCCAGCGGGAGGTAACCGGCCCGGACTACCCGCACCCGGTGCGGTACGGCCTGTAGTTCGCGCTCCACCTGGCTGTCCCAGCCTGGCTGCCCGGCCAGTACCAGGGTAGGCGGGTCGGGTCGGCCCGCGAGGATCTGGCTGGCCCGCGCAAACCCGTGGATCAGCGCCGGTACGTTCTTGCGGGGCTCAAGTGCACCGAGAAACGCCACATAGGGGCTCCTGCCCACGCGCAGCCGGCGCCGGACCGCGGCCATCTCCTCTGGTGAGGGTGGGTGGAAGCAGTCAGTGTCCACCCCGTGGTGCACCACGTGTAGGCTCTTGACATCAGCGTCGGCGGCGCGCCCCAGCTCCCGGGCCGTCGACTCACTGGGCACAACGCAGACATCGGCCCTGCGCAGCGAGGCCCGGGTCCAGGTCCGGAAGAAGCGCGCCTTGACCGGCGAGTGCACTTCAGGGTCAGTGAAGAACGTCGCGTCGTGCAACGTGACTACCGTGGCTGCCCGGATGGCCAACGGCATTGTGTAGTGCGGGCAATGCAAGACGTCCACCTGCGCCCGCCTGACCAGCCAAGGCAGCGTGGTCTGCTCCCAGCTCAGTCGCGCAGTCCGGGCAACCAGCCGCTCCGCGGCGGGCAACACGTCGGCGTGCGGGGCCAGTGCGGCATAGAGTTCGGCGTCCCGCGGCTGGCACACCACCATCGGGGCCGCGCCGTCGGCCTCCAGCGCCGCGACCAGAGAGTCCACGTAGCGACCGACGCCACCACGGTCGGCTGGCACCGCCGTCGCATCGATCAGCACCCGCGGCTCGGTGAACACGCAGGGAGCTTACGAGATAACAGTGCGTGGTCGTGACGCGTGTAGCTCGACGTGCACCGACCACACCCGGCGTGCAGTGCGCTCCCAGCTGAACTGCTCCACCCGGCGCCGACCCGCGGCGATCATGGCCTGCGCCTTACCGGCGTCGGACAGCACCGCCTGCAGGGCGGCCGCCAGCGCGGCCGGATCGTTGCGCTTGACCGCGACGCCAGCGCCCCCGGCAACTTCGACCAGCGCCGGGGCGTCGGAATGCACCACCGGCACTCCGGCCGCCATCGCCTCCAGTACCGGCAGGCCGAAGCCCTCCGCCCGGCTCGGTGCCGCAAGCACCGCTGCGCCGTGCAGCACGACCGCCAGTTCCGGGTCGGTGATCCGGCCCAACACATGCACCCGTGCTGGATCCAGGCCGGACTGTCTGGCCAGCGTGGTCGGGTCGAGGCGTCCCCAACCCGGTTGACCGGCCAGCACCAACGGCAGATCCGGGGCATGCGGCTCAGCCAGCGCGGCGAGCAGCGTATCGATCCCTTTGCGCGGTTCGAGGGTGCCGACCGTCAGCACGTAACGCGGCGGCAGGCGTAACCGGTTGGCAATCCCGGCAGCCGCTTCTGGAAGGCGCGCCACTGCTGCGGTGGCCCCCTCCCCGACGACGTGCACGCGCGCCTGGCAGGGCACATGCCGCAGCAGATCGTCGGCAACTGCGGCGGTAGGCACCACGAGGGCATCCGCCCGGCGGGCCGCCCGCTCGATCATCCTGCGGTGCCAGCCGGCCCCGCGCCGGGTCAGCCCATCGGGATGAGTCCAGGGCACCGTGTCGTGCACCGTGACCACCAGCTCGCGGCCGCGGCGGGGACCCGGCGGAGCAAGCGGTGTCGGGGCGTGCACCGTGTCACCGCCCGGCCATAGCGGGACACCGAAATCCCAGGCGGTCGCCAGCGCCTGACGGGGCAGCGGCAACAGGTGCGGCCCCTCCACTCCGGGGATCACCGCCGGGGTGGGATCAGCGTGGCGGGCCACTGCGCCGCCCACCGTCCAACCGGCCGGCGCAGTGGCGGCCAGGGCAGCGGTGAGCTCACGGGAGTACCGCCCGGTCCCTCCCGGAACCGGCGCGAGCAGCTGCTCCAGCAGCACCACCAGCTTGGGCACGCGGGGAGTGTGGCACGGGTACCGTCGCGCACCGTGTTAGCAAGCGCCCGCACCACGGTGGTCGTGGTGACCTGGCGCGGCCGCGGTCTGATCGGGCACTGTCTGGACGCGCTGACCGCTCAAGCCTGCCCGCACCGGGTGCTGGTAGTCGACAATGCCTCCAGCGACGGAACCGCTGAGGAGATCGCCGCACATCCGGCGCGGCCCCGAGTGCTGCGGATGACCTGCAACATCGGCTACGCTGGGGCACTGGCCGCCGCATTGCCACACGTCAACACGCCATTCATGGCGTGGCTCAACGACGACACGCAGCCGGAGCCTGGGTGGCTCGCGGCGCTCGAGCAGGCCCTGCACGACGACGACACGGCCGCCGCCGCGGCCTCGGTGTTGCACACCGGGCACAGCACCTCGACCGGCGTGGCGCTCACCCGCATCGGGTACGGCCGGGACACCACCGGGGCGGTGCCGTTCGGCTTCTGCGGTGGGGCGGCGCTGCTGCGCACAGATGCGCTGCGCGCCGCGGGCGGTGTCCCGGGTTCACTGTTCTGCTACTACGAGGACACCGATACCTCGTGGCGGTTGCGGCTGGCCGGTTATCGGGTGCTTGCCGTACCGGGTGCCCGAGTCCGGCACGTCGGAGGTGCTTCGGCGCGTCATGGCACCCCGACCTTCCACCGCTGGAATGAGCGCAACCGGCTGCTGGTGCTGCTGCGATGCGCACCTGGCAGGGTGGCCACTCGGGAGCTGGCCCGCTTCGCTGGGTTGACCCTGGTGCTGCCGTTTCGCCGAAACCGTCCCGCGGCGCCCAACTTCGCCCTGAGGCTGCGACTCCGGGTACTGGCGGAGGTAGCGGTCCGGCTGCCCGAGACACTGGTCGCGCGCCACCGTATCGCCCAGCGCGCCACGGTGGACCGCTCCGTGTTGTGGTCCACCTGGGCCGGGCACCCCTGAACCCGGCGCATCCAGCGGGATTATCCGGTGCTCCGACGAAACCCCGCTGAGCCTGCTGGATGCGGGATGGGGCACCCTACGGCGGCGTGAGCGAGCATGCAGCGCCCAGGGTGTCGGTGATCGTGGTCAATTACCGCGGCGCTGAGCACACGGTGACCTGCCTGCGGGCGTTGCGCGACAAGCTGGACTGGCCCGCCGATCGGCTGGAACTGATTTGCGTGGACAACGCCTCGGGCGATGGCAGCGTCGAGCGGATTACCGCCGCGGTACCGCAGGCACGGCTGATCCGCTCGGCCACCAACACGGGATTCGCCGGGGGCTGCAATCGGGGGGTTCACCAGGCCGCTGGTGATGTCGTCGCGTTCCTTAACAGCGACGCTCGGCCGCACCGTGACTGGGTGCGCGCCGCGGTTGAGGTGCTACGCGAAGATCGCGAAGTCGCCGCGGTGGCCAGCAAAGTGCTGGACTGGGACGGGCAGCGGATCGACTACGTCGACGGCGGGCTGACCTGGTACGGGATGGGTTACAAGCCGCACGTCGGCAAACCCGATGACGGTTCCCACGACACCGCCCGCGACGTGCTGTTCGGCACCGGCGCCGCGATGTTGGTCCGGCGTGCGGCCTTCGAGCAGGTCGGCGGCTTTGACGAGCGGTTTTTCATGTTCTGCGAGGACGTCGACCTAGGCTGGCGGCTCAACCTGCGCGGCTACCGGGTGCGCTACGAGCCACGGTCGATCGCCTACCACCGCCACCACGCCTCGCTGCACGGCGCTGACCCGGCTCGCGAGACCTACCTGCTGGAACGTAACGCGCTAGCCGCTCTGTACAAGAACGTCTCCGACGAGACCCTGGCCACCGTACTACCCGCGGCGCTCGCGCTCGCGGTGCGCCGGGCCACCGCCCGCGGCGAGTGCGACCCCACCGAACTGGAGTTGACCCGCCGCGGCCCGGGGGCGGACGCGTCCGGGCCGATGACCGTGCCCCGAGTGACCATGGCCGGGGTCTACGCCATTGACCGCTTCGTTCAGATGCTGCCCTCGCTGACCGCGTCGCGACACGCCGAGCAGGCCGCACGGGTCCGCACCGACGCCGACCTGCTCCCGCTGATGCGCAACGCCCTCGAGCGCACCTCTCCCGAGATCCCCTACCTGCTCGCCCATGACGCGATCGTCGAGGCACTCGGCGTGCAGCGGGTGTACGGAGCACGGCGGCGGGTCCTGGTCATCACCGCTGACGCGGTGTCCGAGCGGATGGCCGGACCAGCGATCCGAGCCTGGAATATGGCCGAGGTGCTGTCCGGCGAACACCACGTGCGTCTGATCAGCCTCAACCAGCATTGCACAGCGCCGTCTTTTCCGGACCGACCTGCCGACTTCGACGTACGGCAGGTGGCACCCCACTCGATCGGCCCCGAGCTGGACTGGGCGCAGTTGGTAATCCTTCAAGGCCACGTGCTCGAGCAGATACCGTCTTTAAAGACGTCCAACCACATTGTCGTCGCCGACATCTATGACCCGATGCACCTCGAGCAACTCGAGCAGGCTCGTGATCTGGGTGAGGAGCAGCGCGCACAGATCGTCGACGCGGTCACCTCCGTGCTGTCTACCCAGCTACGCCGCGGTGACTTTTTCCTGTGCGCGTCGGAACGGCAGCGGCATTTCTGGCTCGGGCATCTGGCGGCGATCGGACGGCTGTCCCCTACCGTCTACGACGCTGACCCGACGACCCGCTCACTGCTCGCGGTGGCCCCCTTCGGGTTGCCGGGTAAGCCACCACAGCGCACCGGGCCGGGATTGCGTGACGCGTTAGGGCTCGGGCCGCGGGACAAGGTCGTGCTCTGGGCGGGCGGAGTCTACTCCTGGTTCGACCCGCTGACCCTGCTGCACGCCGTGCACGCATTGCACGCCGAACATGACGACCTGCGTCTGGTTTTCCTTGGGATGCGCCACCCGAATCCCGACGTGCCGGAGATGGGAATGGCCGGGCAGACCCGCCAGCTCGCCGAGGTCCTCGGGCTCACCGGCAAGCAGGTGTACTTCAACGAAACCTGGGTGCCCTACGCCGACCGACAGAACTGGCTGCTCGATGCCGACGCCGGCGTCACCACCCATTTTGAGCATGTCGAGACCACCTTCGCTTTCCGCACCCGAGTGCTGGACTACCTGTGGGCGGGGCTGCCCATCGTCACCACCGACGGTGACGCCTTCGCCGAGCTGGTCGGCACCGAGCAGCTCGGCGTCGTGGTGCCCGCTTCAGATCCGGCGGCGCTGGCCACGGCGTTGCAGCGAGTGCTCTACGACGACGCCTTCGCCACCGGCTGCCGGGAGCGGATCGCGGCGGTGGCTCAGCGCTACACCTGGGAGGCGGTGCTAGCGCCGCTGGTCGAGTTCTGTCGGCACCCGCGCCCCGCGCCCGACCGGCTGTGCGGTGCCCCGCTCACCACGGCCAGCCGCCCGACCGGGATGGCCGGCGTGCTGCGCCGAGACGCTGCCCTGGTGCGGGAATACCTCGCCGCTGGCGGGCCCAGAGAAGTGGCCCGACGAGCCGCTGGCCGGCTGCGGAGATTGTGGAACCCGTGAGTGGCGATACGAGCGGTAACTCGCATTGCCACTCACGGGTGCTCATCGACGGCACGCCGCTGCTCGGGCAGCGCAGCGGGATCGGTCGCTATACCGCCGCGCTGCTGCGCGAGCTGGCGAACCGATCCGATGTGGACGTTACAGTCACCGCGTTCAGTGCTCGCGGTCAGATCGCACTACGCGCCGCAGTGCCTGCCAGGATGGCAGTGCGCGGTGGGCCAGTCCCGGCTCGGGCGCTGCAAGCATCGTGGCAGCGCTGGGACTGGCCCCCGACCGAGCTACTCGCTGGCGACGCCGACGTGTTGCACGCCACCAACTTTGTGCTCCCGCCGTCGAAGCGCGCTCGCGGTGTCGTCACCGTGCACGACCTGGCGTTCTTGGACCAGCCAGACTTCCTGGCCCCGTCACAGCGTGAACTGCCCGACCTGGTCAAGCGCTCGGTGGCCCGCGCAGCGGTGGTCTGCACCCCCAGCGGCGCGGTGGCGCAGCAAGTGGCCCGCCGGCTCGACATCCCCGCAGAGCAGATCGTGGTCACCCCGCTAGGCGTGGACCGCTCATGGTTAGACGCCGCGCCCGCCGAAGAGCTGCGCCCGACGCTGAGATTGCCGCCGCGGTACCTGCTGTTTGTCGGTGCTGCACAGCCGCGCAAGGGCCTCGACGTGCTGCTCGACGCGCACCGGTCACTGCCCGAGCTCGCGCCGCTGGTGCTCGCCGGACCAGCAGGCTGGGGTCCGACGCTCACCACCTCGTCCCGGGTACGCATTCTGGGCTACCTCGACGAGGCTGACTTACGCTGCGTGGTAGCCGGTGCGACGGCGCTGGTGTTGCCGTCGCGCGACGAGGGTTTCGGGCTACCGGTACTGGAAGCGATGGCGGCCGGGGTGCCGGTGGTGTGCTCCGACCTGCCGGCGCTGCGGGAAATCGCCGGGGGGCTGGCCACCCTCGTCCCCCCTGGGGACCCCGCTGCCCTGGCTACTGCGTTGGCCACTGTGGACGGCGTGGGCCGCGATCCGGTAGGCGCGGCCGCTCGACGGGCACACGCTGCCCGCTACACCTGGCAAGCCTGTGCTGAGGCAACGGTCCGCGCGTACCGGAAAGCTTGCAGCTGATCTCACGCATGGTGGCGACACACTGGCACAGCGGCAGACACGCCGAGGTATCGGTTCCCCCGCCTAGGTTCCACCCACATGGCGTAGAGAAAATTACGTTCTCATAACGTTACTATACGGTGAGTCGCACACCAGCTACCAAATGCGGCGGGAAGGGCCGCTTTCCCTCTTTCGGGGACGGGGGAATCGCTTAGCAACTACAGAACGCTGGCGCATGACTGCGCCCGCGCGATGGCGCGCGTCCAGGCATGGAGGGGGAGGACGATGCTTACTCGGCGAGCTAAAAGCGGGGTCGCTCTAGCGGCCCTCAGCGCGGCAACTGTAACAGTCACGGTCAGCGCGGCGGCGCCCGGGGTGGCGCAAACGGCACCGCTGGGCGCGGCAAGCCCGGTAGCCGTGCTCACTGGTGCTGAGTCCATCAACGCGACTGAGACGCGGTACAAGGTGAAGGGCACCGACCTCGGGATCATGTGGGCCGACGAGGGGGGAGAGATCCTGGCCGCCTTCGGCGACACCTTCGGGCCCGGATGGACCGGTCCCAACAGCGACCAGGCGGACCCGGCCGCGATCGATTGGCGCTCGAACACGCTGGCTCGCAGCACGGACCGGAACCCGGCTAACGGCATGTCCTTCACATTCGTCACCGACCGCCCCGGTCATGCCAAGGAGCTGCTGCCCTCGCTCAAGCAGAACGGCGTCGAGATGACCAAGATCCCGACTGGCGGCGTCAACGTCGGCGGGCGCAATTACATGGCCTACATGTCAGTCCGTAAGTTCACCGAACCCGGACAGTGGATCACGAATCACAGCGGCATTGCGTACTCCGACGACGGTGGGCAGAACTGGAAGGACGTTCCCAGTACGCACCGGCCGAATACCACGGCACTCGACGACAAGTTCCAGATGATTGCCTATGCCCGGGGACGCGGCTTCGTCTACGCCTTCGGCACGCCGAACGGCCGTTTCGGCGACGCGCATGTCGCCCGGGTGCCCGAACGGCGGCTGCTGGACAAGTCCGCCTACGAGTACTGGAACGGGACAGCCTGGCAGCGGGGTGACAGCACAATTGCGACCCCGATCGTTCATGGTCCCGTTGGGGAGCTGTCGGTCCGCTACGACCAGGTCCTCAAGAGCTGGCAGATGATGTACCTCGACGAGTCGCGCGGGGCGATTGTGCTCCGGCTGGCGCAGCAGCCGACTGGGCCGTGGGGCGATCCGGTCATCGTGGCGACGTCCGAGGATTACCCGCATCTCTACGGCGGTTTCCTGCACCCGGACTCGAAGGGCCGCGACATTTACTTCACGATGACGCAGTACGACCGTTACAACGTCTCGATGATGCACGCCCAGCTGCCAGCCAACGTGGTCAACAGCGCACAACCGCGCTGAATTCGCTCAGCTGGCAAGCACGCCGGCCGCGACGGCGGCGTGTAGTGCGTGGCGCCAGTGCCGCAGCTCGGGTAGCCCGGCAGCAGCCCACCCGGCGGTGTCCAGTACTGAGTTTGCTGGGCGGAGCGCGGGCCGGGGGAACTCGGCAGTGCGGCAGGGTTGCACGCGGCCCGGATCGGCACCGATCTCCGTGAACACCGCCTTGGCCAGCCCGAACCACGTCGTTGCGGCTGCGTTGGCGCAGTGCAGCACGCCCACCGGCACCCGGTCGGCGGCCAGCGCCAGCGCGATCAGGCCCTCGGCGAGGTCCGCCGTCCAGGTCGGGTTGCCATGCTGGTCATCGACCACCCGGACGGTCTCGTCCCCGCGGGCCAAGGCCGCCATGGTCCGGACGAAGTTACCGCCGTGGGCGCCGTAGAGCCACGCGGTCCGCACCACATGCGCGGACGCCCCGGAGGACAGGACCGCCCGCTCCCCCGCCAGCTTTGTCCGGCCGTACACGGTCCTCGGCACCGTCGGGCCATCCACCCGGTTAGGCCCGGCGATATCACCGGCGAAGACATAGTCAGTCGAGACCTGCACCAGATGCGCACGCTGGGCAACGCAGGCCCGGGCCAGGTTTGCGGGACCCTCCGCGTTGACGGCGTGGGCCCGCGAAGCACCCTCGCGCTCGGCGGCGTCCACCTCGGTGTAGGCCGCTGCGTTGAGTACCACCAGCCGGCCGCCGCCCAAAGACGCGACCGCGTCGAACACCGCCGCAGAATCGGTGACGTCAAGTTCGGCCGAGCCTGGTGCGTGGATTCGGGTGATCCCGGCGCGGGCGGCTGCGGCCACCAGATCTCGGCCGAGCTGGCCCCTACCGCCGGTCACCAGTAATGACAGCCCTGAATTCATGTCGCCTTCAACGGCTCCCACCAGTCCCGACGCTCGGCGCCCTGAAGTACCCGCCGCCCAAACGTCGATCCAATGAACCCAGCACCGCCGGTGGCCAGTAGCCGCATCAGCGCAACTCCTATTCTGCCCGGCAGTAGGCAACCAACGGAGCGAGCGAGTGTGCCACGGCAACCACACCAGGGGTTCACACGTCTGGACTAGCGAGCTGTTGGATGGGCAGCTGTACGCGGGCTGGAGTCGATCCGCGCAATAGCCTGGCACTGCCGCCGCACCAGTCGCAGGACGCAGGAGGGCATCCGTGGACGACAGGCCAGCCCGGTCGGGGGGTTCCGCCGGGGGGTCAGATCGGCACGGGACCGACCGGCACGGGGCTGACCGATCGGGTCGGCGGCGCAGATCATCCGATGACCAGGCACCCCTGAGCAGCCGCCACCCAAGATCTCGGCCTGTGGCCCGCATCCCGGCCCCTGCCGCAGCGGCGCGCAGCCGGGCCAGCTCCCGCACGGCCGTACCTCCCGGGCGCTCCTCCCGGCGACGCCGCAACTACGGGTTTCACCTCACCAAGCTCGCGCTCGCGATGGTCTCTGCCCTGGTACTCGCCCTCACCGGATACGGGTGGGCAACCTTTCAGAATCTCCACCAAGGCTTGAGCACCACAGATGTCATTGGCTGGGCGGCTCCAGACAGCGCCACTGACATCCTGCTAGTGGGCATCGACAGCCGGACCGACGCGCACGACAACCCGCTGCCCCGTGATGTGCTGGCCCAGCTGCGCGCGAGTAACAACGAGGGTGAGCTTACCGACACCATGATCCTGGTGCGGATCCCGAACGATGGCCGGCACGCGGTGGCGATCTCGCTGCCCCGGGACCTGTACGTGGAGCTACCCGAGGGGTACGGCAAGCACAAGCTCAACTCCGCGTTCACCCGCGCGAAAAGCGCCACTGCGGAGCGGCTCGTCGCGCAAGGCGTCGATCCGGACACCGCACGTACCGAGTCGATCTTCGCTGGCCGAAAGCTGCTGCTGGAGACCGTCAAGGACCTCACGGGGGTCGGGATAGACCACTACGCGGAGATCAACCTGCTCGGCTTTTCTTTACTCACTGATGCCGTCGGCGGAGTTGAGGTGTGCCTGCGGGAACCGGTTCGTGACAGGTACTCCGGCGCGAATTTTCCGGCCGGCCCGCAGTTGCTTTCGGGGCCGGACGCGCTGGCATTCGTCCGGCAGCGGCACGGATTGCCCCGCGGTGACCTTGACCGCATCGAGCGTCAGCAGGCGTACCTGGCCTCGCTGACCAATAAAGTGCTGACCGCGGGGACGCTGGCCAACCCCAGCCGAGTCCGCCAACTGATCAACGCAACCCAGCAATCGCTGGTCCTCGATGAGGGCTTCGATGTGCTCGACTTCGCCACTCGGATGCGGGGTCTTGCCGCCGGGAACGTGGTGTTCGAGACCGTTCCGGTGTTGGGCGACGGCAACAGCGAGTCCGACGGCGCGGTGCTCAACGTCGATCCGGAGGCCGTGCAGGCTTTCGTCGCGCAGGCCATCAAGGACCGTCCGGGGCCGGGGTCCACCAACCTTTCCCCGGCCAAGGAATCGATCACCGTTGACGTGCTCAACGCCTCGAACGTGACCGGGCTCGCCAAACGGGTTTCCGAGCAACTGACCGGGCAGGGCTTCGTCCAAGGCGCGGTCGGCAACGCCCGCGCCCGAGCCACCAGCGTGGTACGCTACCCGACGGGCGGGCGCGACGCCGGCAAGGCCGTGGCGGAAACGCTAGGGGGCCTGCCCGTCGAGGAGGACTCCAACCTGACAGCCGGAACCGTGCAGGTCTATCTCGGCGAGGACTACTCCGGGCCGGGCAAACCACGGATCGCGGGCGCGTCGCTGCTGCGGGTGGACACCTCGCCTGCTACCAGCGTCCTGCGATCCATTGCAAGCAATCCGCGCGCCGCTAGCACCTCGACCCCAGCGCCGCCGAGATCACCGGTGGCGGATAGCAAGGTGCCGTGCGTCTCTTGAACCACCCCTATGCACTCTGATAGCCCGACGTCACACTGCCCGAAGTTAAGCTACACAGCCGATGACCATCACCGACCAGGTACTCGGCCCGCTGCTACGCGCGGATCCGGCTCGACCGCGAATTACTCACTACGACGACGCCGGTAGCCGGGTCGAACTGTCCGGCGCCACCCTGGCCAATTGGGCGGCCAAGACCGCGAACTGGTTACGCGACGAGCTGGACGTCCAACCTGGCGACACCGTCGCGGTGTTGTTGCCGCCGCACTGGCAGACCGCCGGTGTGCTGCTGGGCGCATGGTGGTGCGGCGCGACGGTCACCGCATCAGCTGCCGGCGCCCGTGTCGCGCTGTGCGGAGTTGACCGAATCGGCGACACCGCCGGCGCCGACGAGGTGGCAGCGCTGGGGCTGGACGCGTTGGGTGCGGGCATCGCGGTGCTGCCGCCAGGGGTCCGGGACTTCACCAGCGAGGTCCGGGTGCACGGCGACACATTCACACCCGGCTGCCCGGGCCCGGACACCGAGACGCTCCTCACCGCCGCCCGAACCCGAGCCTCAGAATTGGGCCTGGCCGCCGGTGACCGGCTGCTGTGCACCACGAGCTGGGACGCGACGGTACTAGGCGAGGTGCTCCTCGCGGTGCTCATCGCAGATGCGTCGCTAGTGCAGTGCACCGGTGCCGATCCCGCCGCGCTGACGAGACGCTGCACCGCTGAGCGGATCACCATCACCCTCACGTAAGCGCCGCGGTGTTCGCATTCAGCGGGCTCAGCGCTAGGCCGACGTTGTGGTGGTGTTCCGTTGTGGTGGTGTTCCAGTGGAACGTCAACGCTTCCTGGGCATTGCCTACCCCGACGATTAGCCGCCGCCTCGGCGCCCAGTTGCGCAGCTACCGCGAGGCGGCCCGCCTTGACCAGACCAGGGTGGCAGGCGCGATCGGGATCAAGCAGGCGCACATGTCCAGCATCGAGAACGGCCGGACGAAGATCAGCGCAGAGAAGCTGGCCACTCTGGTGGAAGTGTTGCAGATCCCGGACGAAGCCGCGGCGAGGATGGAGGACCTGCGCGCCCGCGCACACGTCCCCGGCTGGTGGCAGGACTACGGCGACATCCTCTCCGAGCCGGTCCAGGCGTTGATCGAGCTGGAGGAGGACGCCTCCTGGATCAGGAGCTTCGACGGGCAGGTGATCCCGGGCCTGCTGCAGCTCCGCGAGTACGCGGAGCAGATCATCACCGCATCGGCACCGCACCTGAGGGTTGGGGACATCGACCGGTACCTGGAGCTGCGGATGCGCCGCCAGCAGCGCCTGGCCAAGGGCATGCGGCTCACGGCCATCATGTCCGAGGCCGCGGTCCGTCAGCAGATTGGTGGACCCGCGTTGCTACGCAAGCAGCTTCACCACCTCACCAGCACGGTCCGCGAACTTGACGTGACGGTGCAGGTCGTGCCGTTCACGGCCGGCGCCCACGCGGCACTGTGCGACCAGTTCGAGATCATTCAGTGGCCGCTGGAGACCAACCCGGAGGCGGTGTACGTGGACGGCCAGACCTCGTGGATGGTACACGAGGGCAATCGCGAGGTCCGGCAGTACAATCATGCGTTCACATCGGTCCAGAGCCAGGCGTTGTCGACACCGGACTCGATCGAACTGATCGGCGACCTGATCGAGGAGTTACCCACGTGAGGACACCAGGCGTCGCAGCGAGGATGGCGCTGGCCCACGCCCCGTACCGCAAGTCCAGTCGCTCCAGCGGGACCGGAAGCTGCGTGATGGTGGGGTCGGCCGGTGGCTGGGTCGGCATCCAGGACAGCAAGGAGCACCCCGACAGCACCCGACGCTCCACCCTCGCTACTCCGCACCGCCTGTGGGCCACCTTCCTGCACGCCGTCAAAGACAACCAGCTCCACCCTTGACAAAGCCCATGAGCACCCGAGATAAGCTTCATCGCCTCGTGGAGGAGCTGGGACGAGCAGCAGCTTCCCCCGCCACGGCGTTACTGCGCAGTCTGACGCCTCTGTGACCGCCGTAGCCGAGCACGTCGGCTAGATCGAATCGCGACCATACATCGACGGCGCTTCTCTGGCATCCCTGCAGTGCGGGCCTCTTGTAGGGCATGTCTTAGAGCCTGTTGGCAAATGATGTTGGCTGGTTGGCCGGAGATGAGAGCGGTCGCGATTTGATCACGGGTGGCGTGTCGGGCCGGGCATGAGAGCGGGCTCCTGGTAGCCGAGGAGTACCACCTAC
>JALZHU010000299.1 GCA_030860695.1 Actinomycetota bacterium | reverse complement strand
AGCCGAACATCGTGACAGAGATCAAATACAGTAGTCGGAACAGCACGGCTCGCGATCATGTCATGCTCAGGTGGAGTGAACGAAACCCCAGGTCACTCCCGAGTGCTGAGTTTTGGCACAGTACAGGCCCAGCACGGGTCACGACCGACGGCGGGCGCTCGCCGCCGCCGTGGCGGGTCAGCTGTTGACGAACCGCCGGACGAACGCGAGCGCCTTGTCAGCGACCTCACGCCAGCCGCTGTCGATGATCAGTGCGTGCCCCCGGCCGGGGATCTTCTCGATCTCGGTCACGCCCGGGTTGTCCTGCTGCTGCTTGTAGGAGGCGTTGACGATCGCTCACGGGACGGTGTGGTCGCGCTCGCCAGAGATGAGCAGCAGCGGCCCCCGGTCGGGATTCTTGGTGTCGACCTTGGCCTCGGTCCAGGGATTCAGGTTGGCCGTTGCGGGCCGACTGTCACACAAGCGGAAGCTGTCCGGTCCTAGCTGGTGGCCGGTAACGTCGGCTCACCACACGAGCAGCTGGAGAGCTCATGGCTATCGACCACCACTCGCATCACATCGAGGCCCCGAACGCGACGACACCCCCGCCCCAGATCGAGCTCGTCGGCTCGGTGCCGACCCCGCCGGTGCCTGATCCCTCCGAGGCCATGACCATCCACGTAACCCTGCCCCCGGGCAGCGCCGGCAGCCCGCCTCACCGGCACACCGGCCCGGCCTTCGGTTACGTGATCGAAGGCGAGAGATCTTCGAGTTGGAGGGTGAGCCCGAGCGTGTCGTGCGAGCCGGGGACACCTTCTGGGAACCGGGCGGCGACGTGATCCATTACCAGGACGGCAACAACCTCGCCGACGCCCAGACCCGATTCGTCGTCACCATGTTCGGCGTCCCCGGCCAGCCGATGCTCATCCCGGTGAGTGGCGAGGAGCTCGAGGAACGGCGGTCCCGCCGCGCCCCCCGTCCGTGACCCCGGGGTGAGCTAGGCGTCGAGGGCCCCTTGAAGAGGCACTCCTGCGCTCCGCTTTCGGAACCGCCGGCCCGGCGACGTCGTTTCCGTGTGTCGTCCTCGCGAGGTGCTGGTGTGTCGAGAGGGGAACAAGAGTGAACCACTGATCCGTGACACGACCGGCATCACGGCGCTGTTCGCGGATCTGCGTCACAGTTCCTGGGGGCCGTGTTGTCCTCGCTTTTGACCTGCCGATGACGGTGGGCAGGGGGGATCGCGTTCGTCGAATGAAGGGATACGTCGTGAAGATCGTGGTAATCGGGGGGACGGGGCTGATCGGGTCGAAGTTGGTCGCCAAGCTGGGCGAGCATGGGCACGAGGCGCTGCCGGCTGCCCCGAGCACCGGCGTGAACACCCTCACCGGGGAAGGTCTGGTCGAGGTGCTCGAGGGCGCGGCGGTCGTGGTGGACGTGTCGAACTCGCCGTCGTTCGCCGATGACCCGGTCATGGAGTTCTTCCGGACCTCCACTACCAACCTGCTCGATTACTCCGGGGAGGCGGGGGTCGGGCACTACGTGGCGCTGTCGGTGGTCGGCACGGACCGGCTGTTGGAGTCGGGCTATTTCCGCGCGAAGATCGTCCAGGAGGAGCTGATCCGCGAGTCGGGCCGGGCGTACTCGATCGTGCACGCCACCCAGTTCTTTGAGTTCGTCAAGGCCATCGCGGACTTCAGCACGGTCGATGGCAAGGTCCACCTGCCGCGGGCTCTGATCCAGCCGATGGCGGCCGACGACGTTGCCGCTGGGGTCGGACGCGTCGCGGTGGGCAAGCCGCTGAACGGGATCCGCGAGATCGGTGGCCCGGAGCAGTTCCGGCTCGACGAGCTGGTACGCAAGGGCCTCGCGGCCAAGGCCGACCCGCGCGAGGTCATCACCGACGAGCAGGCCCGCTACTACGGGCTGCGGCTGAGCGAGCGGACGCTGCTCCCCGGTCCGGACGCCGAGCTCGGGGAGATCACCTTCGACGAGTGGCTCGCCCAGCAGTAATCGCGGTCCACCATCGCGGGGACGGCCGTTCAGGACCGTTGGCTGCCTCCCGCAGCTGGTAGATGCGCACGCATCAGATGCACTGCACGACCACATTCGACGGAAACAGGCCATGAACCAACCGACGTGTCGGTCGCCTTCCCCGGGGCTGGCGGCGGACTGCAGCAGCAGGGCAAAGGAAGTGGCGGTGGGGGGCCTCGCGACGCCCGACGACATGCGCTTGGCCGACGCGTCGTCCTGGGACGCGAGCCCGATCGCGCGCCCTTCGCGTTGTGCCGCCGAGCCGGGGGCCTGGTGCGCGCTGTCGTGCAGCCGTCCTGTCATGCCGATGTGCGGACGGCCAGGAGTCACGGAAGCGACCGGCGACCCCGAGGCGGCGGTGCTGAGGGTGCGCCGGCGGGCCGCGACTTCATTCCTGCGGGGTGAGACGACCGCTGTTCGAGGGCTCCTACGATTGTTGCAGCCCCCATCGGAAGGGAGCACCATGAGCGAGCCGACGACCAACGCCCCGCCGATCGTGCTGATCCATGGGCTTTGGATGACCGCCCGAAGCTGGGATCGCTGGGTGGAGTATTACCGGGCGAAGGGACATGAGGTCATCGTGCCCTCGTACCCGGGATTCGAGATCGAGGTCGAGGCACTGCGCGAAAAGCCCGAGATCATCGCCGCGGCATCGGTCCCCGCGACCCTCGACCATCTCAGCGACGTGGTCGAGAGCCTGGACCGTCCGCCGATCATCATGGGCCACTCCTTCGGCGGGACCTTCACCCAGCTCCTGATCAACCGAGGATTGGGCGCCGCCGCCGTGACGATCGACTCGGCGCCACCCGAGGGCGTGCGGGTGAACCCGCCGTCCCAGATCAAGTCCCTGTTCCCCATCCTCGCCAACCCGGCCAACCGGCACCGCGCGGTGGGCTTCACCAAGGAGCAGTTCCACTATGCCTTCGCCAACACGGTCAGCCGGGAGGAGTCCGACGCGGCGTACGACCTCCTCCACATCCCGGCGCCCGGCAGCTGGGTGTGGACCTATGGCCTGATAGCCAACTGGAAGCCGGGCCACCAGGAGACCTGGGTCGACTACGACCTGGACGACCGGGCGCCGCTGCTGTTCATCATGGGCGGCAAAGACCACCTGATGCCGCCCTCGGTGCAACGCGCGAACGCGAAGAAATACCGCAACTCCGAGGCGCTGACCGAGACCTACGAGTTCCCGGACCGCTCACACTTCACCGGTGTCGAGCCCGGCTGGGAACAGGTGGCCGACTACGCGCTCGAGTGGGCGTTGAGCCACGCGCGAACGCCGCAGGGGTGATCAACCGCAGACAGCGGCACACCACGAGCTGGCGCACCTGTGGATCGGCGGGCTGGTGGACTTGCCCCGACCCGAAGACACCTGGCTCGTCGAGGCACTGGCCACATACCTCAGCCGCGGCGTGCTCCCGGAGATCATTCCCGGTATCACGCCGTGGCGGCGTCGACCTCACCCACGCTGCCCGACCACGGCTACACCGACAACGCCACCGCAATCCGGCGGGTGCGGGGGCACTGATCGGAGCCCCGGCCGTCCTCGACGGACTGGGACTGCTCCTGCGCCGGTACCCCACGCAGCCGCAACCGCGGGCGACCTCGCCGCCTACTGTCCGGCGGCCGGCGGACACGACGTGCCCACCTCGGCGATCGACCTGCTCATCCGACCCGCACCCACGCCCAACACCAACGCCGCTCACCCCAGTTGACGGCAATGGTCGCAGCCGTCGGCAGCGCATCAGACGTCCCCTCGCGCTCTTTTATCGCGATTAGCGCAAGTGCCACATCGATAGAGGCTCAAGCCGTCGCAACGGCTGGCCACATCTGCCGCGATATCGTGATCCGATGCTTGACCTGAGCAGCCTGGACCTGGAGCAGATCGCTGCCGCTCTTGCCGACCAGACCGACTACGAGCATCGCTGGCTGATCAATCCGCAGACCGGACAGGTCGTGCTGTGGACTTCTGATACCGGTATCGACGGCCAGACACCCGTCGACCTTGATGACCTGGACCTGATCGGCATCGATCCCCTGCCGTCCTACGTCTGGTACCAGGACATGGCCGACTTCGCCGAGCGGGCCAGCGACGACCAAGCCCGACGCAGGCTGGTGCGAGTCATTGACGGCAAGGGCGCCTTTCGTCGTTTCAAAGACGTGCTCCACCAAAAACATCCGCACCTGCTGCCGGCGTGGCACGCCTTCCGCGAGACCCGCGCCCAACGCCGCGCGGTCGACTGGCTCGTCGACAACTCGCTCATCGACGACGACGCAGCCACCCGGTTTGTCAACGACCACCCCGATCCTGACGTGCCATAACTCCCCACGCTCTTCGGCCGACGATCTTGACTGCGGCAGGCGCGCACATCTGCCGCTGATCGGTAAAACGTCCTGGACAAACGCGCATGGCCAGCAGGACACAAGCGGGGACTACAACAGGACGTCGGCACTCGGCTCACGCGCACGTGACTCGGGGTCGCCCAGGTCAAAGCCACAACGGCTACGGGTTTTCCACGCGTCATACCAACGCGGACCAAGCCTGCGGTAGCCCCCGCAACCTTGCCCCACATGAACCCCCGAGCCTCAGCAAAACCACAGGTCAACAGCCATACAGGGGGTTCATCTGTTCCTACCTCTGTGGACCTTGGGGAACTTACTACAACACAAACACACAGGTAGAAGCCCTGGAGACGCTGCTACGGAAGCTGCCCGACCCCGCCGCGCTGGCTCCACCGTCCGCCGATCGGCCGAAACCAGGGCGGGCACGACAACTCGACGCCAACCAGGTCCAGGCGCTCATCCAGGGCTACACGACTGGTGCGACAACCTACGAGCCAGGCGCTCGGTTCGGCATTGACCGACGAACCGTCAGCGCCATTCTCCACCGGCATGACGTGGACATGCACAGGCGTGGCCTCTCCCCCGGCCAGGTTGACGACGCAATCCACCTTTACGAGGCAGGCTGGCCACTGGCGCGCGTCGGCGAACACCTGAGAGTTGACCCGACCACCGTGCTGAACCGATTGCGGGAGCGCGGCATCCCCACCCGAGACACCCACGGACGACCCAGACCTTGAACAGATCAGGCACAGTGGATCCGGGTCGATGTGATCCTCAGCTGCCCAGCGCTAGCCATGCCTTGGATAACTCCGCGACGTCGAGGGCTGCCGCCGCTACGCTGGCTTTCGTGTTGTTCGTGTCGCGCACCTGGTGGTGGCCGGTTCCTACGGCGGCCCTGACCTGACCTGTCTCGAGCTGCCTTTGGGTGGCTCGACACAGTGCAGTAGTTCTGACGACGCGGCACCGCAGGCAGCTCCCTTACCCTTGGGAGCTCACTCATGACGACCCTGGCTACCGACTCCTTCAGCGTCTCCGCGGCGCGCAGCGCGCATCTCGAAGACCAAATCGCCCAGCACCCCGACTGCTTCCGGGTGTTGACCGGTGACCGGCCCACCGGGGCCCTGCACCTGGGTCACTACTTCGGTACGTTGGCAAACCGGGTCCGCCTCCAGCGTGCCGGAGTCGAGGTGTTCCTGGTCATCGCCGACTATCAGGTCATTACCGACCGCGACAGCGTCGGGCAGCTGTCAAGCAACGTCCACGAACTCCTGCTTGATTACCTCGCCACTGGGATCGACCCTGCCACGGCCACCGTGTTCGCCCACAGCGCGGTGCCCGCACTGAACCAGCTGATGCTGCCGTTCCTCAGCCTGGTCACCGTGGCGGAGCTGCGCCGCAACCCGACGGTGAAAGCCGAAGCCGACGCCACCGGTGACCGCGCCACCAGCGGTCTGCTGCTGACCTACCCGGTCCACCAGGCCGCTGACATCCTGTTCTGCCACGGCAACCTCGTCCCCGTGGGCAAGGACCAACTGCCCCACGTCGAGACCACCCGGCTGATTGCCCGCCGCTTCAACGAGCGCTACGCCGCCGCGCCACCGTGTTCCACGAGCCCGACGCGCTACTCACCAACGCTCCCGTCCTGCTCGGCACCGATGGCACCAAGATGAGCAAGAGCCGCGGCAACGCCATTGAGCTGCGCGCCAGCGAGGATCAGACCGCACAGCTGATCCGCCGCGCCAAGACCGGATCTGGCCCACTTTCCGTGATCGAGTTGGCCCCGGTCGCGTCAGGCGGCGAGGAGGATCCGTTTGCGGAGGAGGTCGAATTTGGCGCGGCCGTACATCTGTCTTTTGATCATTTTGATGCGGTT
>JALZHU010000495.1 GCA_030860695.1 Actinomycetota bacterium | reverse complement strand
CCCCCGATCCCACCGAGTCACCACCCGGTGGTCACCTTCCCCCGTCCCCGGCTCCGCAACACCCCAAAGCCGAGCCGGTGGTGCCGTTCGCCCGTCCCCGACTCTGTTTTCCGGTCAGGTCACGCTCGGTGTGTTCGCTGGGCCGCAAGCGCATCAGTGCGGTGTTGTAGTGAGTTTGCCGGTGATGAGTCGGATGGTGAAACCTTCCGTGAGTTTGTCGAGGGTGACGAGGCTGCACAGTTGATGGGTCAGCCACAGGCCCAACCCGCCTGCTGGTGCTGTCGCTGCGGGGAGCAGGCCGGCGAAAGGGTCAGTAGGCCCAGCACCGTGGTCGGTGACCGTGGCCACGATACGATCTAAGCCGGACCAGACACGGAGTCGGACTGGTGGACGGCCGTGGCAGATTGCGTTGGTGACCGCCTCGCACACTGCGACCACCAAGCCCTCGAGGTCGGTGGCGGTTAGGCGGGTGGCGGGACTGATCGCGCGCACGGCTTGGCGAGCAGCCAGAGGCATCGGGTCGACAAGGTCGATGAGGGGTGGGGAGGCTTCCAGCGGATCAGTATGAGTCGGTCGCGGTTGGGTAAGGAACACCTCGGGGCGGGCGTAGCGGTCGTTGACGACGTGGCGGCCATCAGCGGTCGCCAGATAAGGATGGGTCCGGGCGACATCGTCGAGCACCTCACCTGGGGTGATGCGAATGTCGTAGGGGCATAGGGCCCACAACGGGAACTCATCGAAGGCCTGGTTAACGGTGGCTTCATAACGTGCCCACCACTCCCACGGCACTCCCATGCCCGGATGCGGCACCTCACCGAGAATGCGGATCTGCCCCACCCCTTCGGAGAGATGTCCGGTCAGTAACTGCTGAAAAGACTTGATGACGCTGGCTGGCCGAATGTACTGGTCGTGCATGAACGACACGTGCGACGTATCCGGCATCGCCGAGCGGACCAGCTCGATGTTCTGTTCGCCAAGGGCCACCACGGTCGGCGCACCGACCTCCAAGCCACTTTGCAGAAACGGGACGACGATGTCCAAAAACTCCTCGTCCGAGCTGTAGAAGGCGGCCTCATGGAACATACTGCGATGCTCCGCTGGAGCTCCTAGTGTCATTGCGGTGGCTCCACCTGCACCTCTCTCAAGTCGAGAAGCTCAACCAATGGAGCAGCGCCCGGCCAGGCCGTCCGTAGCACGACTGTCGCGTGGGCTCGCCGGATGTGGTCTGCCAACATGAGCAGGGCGCGATGATCAATATACGTGAGACCGGTCGCGTCGAGAACCAGCTCACCACCGCGAGGCCGCAAATCAGCGCGCTGCAACGCCAGGGACAACAGTTCAACGGTGGTCATGTCCAGCTCCCCGTTCAGCGAAGCCGTGGCGTGGTGGGAGGCGTGCAACTGGAACTGCGTGCCACCATTGACATTTGGATGCAAGCACGCCACCTGCGCGATCACCTCATCGCCCAGCTCTGCGCGGTTATAGGCGCACATCCCCGACAATGGTTGGGTAGCTATGCAGCGATCAACCAGGTACTCGTAGCGGGCAAACGCGTCCAGCTGGCCCGGCGTACGCACTAGCGAAGTGGTGTCGGCAGCGACTCGCAGACCCGTGAACCCTGCCCTCAGCGCCTGCGTTGCTGCCGTCACGAACGCCTGCACCTGAGCAGCCGGCTCGATGACCGTACCCACTGGGTAAGCGGTGTCCACCGATACGACCTGCGCAGCACCCACCCGTAAAGCCAGGTCCATCCCGTCAAGATCACGCAGATCGTTGGCCAACGTCTCAACATCACCGGGCGCGACGTACCAGATCCGCTGGCCCAGCTCGAGACCCTCCGCAAGAAACTCCCGAACCCGGCAACGGAACTCATCCAGATCGTCAAAAGCCCAGCACACGTGATCATGCAAGCCCAAGCCACGGGCATCCTCGATCACTCCGGTCATCCGCATCTTATAGAAGATACAGGACAGACTTCCCATACCGCTATCTGCAGATCGCACCGTCCGACTAGAGCACCGCCCACACCAACGCGACGGGATACCCGCTGCGCCGGCCGTCCCGCGGCAGACCAACGCCCGAAGATCAGGCGGGTGCGAACCTAGCTTGCTTGAGCCGGCGAAGCCGGAAAGATCGAGTCAAATTTGAGTTTTCCGGATGGTTTCAGGCCGCGAGGCCGGCTGTTTGGGTGAGGTCGGTGATGGTGGCGTCGTAGGCGCGGGCGGCGG
>JALZHU010000054.1 GCA_030860695.1 Actinomycetota bacterium | reverse complement strand
GCTGATATCGGTGTGGTCTGGAAACCTCTTGATATCAGCGGGAGGGACCGTTGCCCTGACGACACGCCGAGCCGTGATCAAGCAGATATCAGGCTATTCTCAGAGTAACTCATTTCCTCATTTTAGAGGTGTTTTGAATAAAGCTCATTATAGAATAGTGACGGATCCTCCACATACTCCCACGTTCTCGCTTTAAATGCGTCTTCAAACGAGCTCGATCGGATCACCCAGTTCATCGGGTCTCCTCTGGACTTCCCAAAGAGCCGGGAAGGGGCGAATCTGCCAAGGGCGCTATCGCAGCGGCCTTCGTCCTTGATTGACATTAAGATAGCTTCGGAAGGGTACTGCTTAAGGAAATTGGAGCAAATGGCCAGAACATCTGCGTAGCACTTTCCCATGTGCACAACATCGTGATGAACGAAAAGGTTATCCTGGTAGTGCGAAAGTCTGATGTCTAGAAAGCGTATCCCCGCATTAAGCTGGTCGGACAGATCCAAATCTTGGGTCTTGGCAAATCCGAGGAGGCCATCGACGCTACAAGAATTATGCGTCCCAGGAATGCTCAACGATACCACCCGAGCATCATCGGGAATGTCACGCATCCACGAACTGTGAGAATGAACTTGTCCATCGCTCCCTCCGGTGGTTCCCTCCGGGCGCCGCCACTCTGCCTGTGAGCGGCGCGGGCTACTGGCGCCAGCTGGACCGTTGACAGCCGGGGCCAAGTTGGTCCTGCTCTAGTCCTTCGGTTCTCGCTCGTTGGGAGATCGAGTCGATCCGCTATTTTGGCGACGACATCACTGTGGTGCCAGAGTTCAGCTCTCCCGGCGTAGGCAGTGGGGCGCGGGGCGGACGAGCTGGCCTGTAAGCCGGATTCTGTGCGCCGGGCGCCTCGCGGCGTCCCGGCCGGCGGTCATCCATCTCGGCCTGCCGTCGCCGGCAGGCTCTAGCGGCCTACCCGCAGGCATAGGGCGGGCCACCCTCGATCGCCTGCGCAGCACCCCGGAAAACCGGCGTGCCTTTTGGCCTTGCTCCGGGTGGGGTTTACCGAGCCGTCCCGGTCACCCGGGACGCTGGTGGTCTCTTACACCACCGTTTCACCCTTACCCCGCTCACACGGGGCGGTCTGTTTTCTGTGGCACTGTCCCGCGGGTCACCCCGGGTTGCCGTTAGCAACCACCCTGCCCTGAGGAGTCCGGACTTTCCTCGACGGGCCCGTCGCCGAGCCCGACGCGACCGCCCGGCCACCTCGTCCGCCCCACCAGCATAGATCGTCCCAGACCGGGTTAGCGTGGCGTCTCGTGCCGCCTGCCGACCTTGCCCTGCTAGTCGTTGCGGGCGTCCTGTCAGGAACGGTCAATGCCCTAGCCGGCGGTGGGTCGCTGCTGCTGTTCCCGGCGCTGCTGGCGGCGGGTTTCTCACCCCTGCCGGCGAACGTCACCAACTCGGTGGCCCAGTGTCCCGGCTACGTGGGCTTGGCGCTGGGCTGCCGCCGGGAGCTGCGCGGGCAGCGGGCCCGAGTGCTGTCAACTGCCGGCGTCGCGGTGGCGGGCTCGCTGGTTGGCAGCCTGCTGCTGCTGGTGCTACCCGCCAAGGTGTTTGACGCAGTGGTACCCGCGCTCGTGGCGCTGGCTAGCGTTCTGCTCGGGGTACAGCCGTGGCTGGCCCGGTGGATCGGGGAACCGCAACCCGATATCCCGGATCGCCGCGCATTTTTGCTGCCGGTGGTGTTCCTCGCCGCAATCTACGGTGGCTACTTCGGCGGGGCACTAGGGGTTCTGCTGATCGCGCTGCTCGCCCTCGCCGCACATGACGACCTGCGCAGGCTCAACGCGGTCAAGGGTGTCCTCTCGTTGATCATTAGCGTGGTCAGCGTGCTGGTGTTCGCCATCGGCGCACCGGTGGACTGGCTGGCCGTCGCGCTGCTTGCCCCTGCCACGCTGGTCGGAGGCTTTCTCGGCGCGAAGCTCGCCGGCCGGCTGCCCGCGCAGGCATTGCGAATCGCAGTGGTCATCGTGGGCTTGGCGGTGTCGATCTACCTGTTCATGTGGTGACCGATGGGCAGGGCGACACGCCGGGTTAGGAAAGGTAAGAAGTGTCGTTGACTAGCCTTACCGTGGCGGGACCGTCGGGATAGAAGTCCACCACCGACAGCGATGCGACATCCAGGTGCAAGCGGTACAGCAGCGACGGTCCAACGTCCAGTGCCATCCGCAGCAACGCCTTGATCGGCGTGATGTGGCTGACCACGACCAGGGTGGCGGCGCCGTGTTCAGCGATCAGCTGATCGCGCACCCGGCGCACCCTCCGGTGTACCGCGTCCATGCTCTCGCCGCCCGGCGTCGCCACCGAGGTGTCGGTGAGCCACCTGGTGTGCAGATCCGGATCCCGCGCTCTAGCCTCGGCGAAGGTCAGCCCCTCCCAGGCACCAAAATCAGTCTCGATCAGTCCATCATGGACGTTCAGCGGCACACCCAGCGCGTCGGCCACGGGCTTGGCGGTCTGCCGGGCCCGCAGCATCGGCGAGCTGACTACCGCCGCGACACCCTCAGTGCTAGCCAGTCGAGCGGCGGCAGCGGCGGCTTGGCGCTCCCCTAGGTCGGTCAGCGGCAGGTCTGCGCGCCCGGAGTAACGTCCCTGCGCGGAACGCTCGGTCTGCCCGTGGCGTAGCAATAGCAGTCGGGTCGGAGAGCCAGTGGCGCCGGTCCAGTGCGACGGTGCCCCAACCTGGGGTCCGGTGAGGGCGTCACCACCTTGAGGCCGAGCGTGCACACCGGCTTGAGGCCGAGCGTGCACACCGGCCTGGGTGTCCATCGCCTCATTGGCCAGCCGGTCGGCATGAGCGTTGCGAGCACGCGGCACCCAGGTGTATGTGACGTCGCCGAGCTGGCGGGCCAACCCGGCCGCTTCACTGGCCAGCGGTCGCAAGTGCGGTTGCTTGACCTGCCAGCGCCCACTCATCTGCTCGATAACCAACTTTGAGTCCATCCGCGCCTCGGCGGACCGGGCACCCTCCTTGATTGCAGCGCGTAACCCGGCGATGAGACCCGAATATTCGGCGACGTTGTTGGTGGTAATGCCCAGCCCGCCGGAGACTTCGGCGAGCAGTTCCCCAGTGTCGGCGTCCCGCACCGCTGCCCCGTACCCGGCCGGGCCAGGGTTCCCACGCGAGCCACCGTCGGCCTCGATGATGACGCGTCGGGTCACTCCGACTCACCTAATGGGCCAGACTGGAAGGCACGCACCAGCACGACGCCACATTCCTCGCAGCGCAGTACCTCATCGGGCGCCGCCTCCCGCAGACGTCCGAGCGCGGTGCGATCCAGCTCCAACCGGCAGGCACCGCAACGGCGCTCCCGCAGCAACGCCGCACCGGTACCGTTGCGGGCCCGGATCCGCTCGTAAAGCTCCACCAGGTCCGCGGGCAGCTCATCAATGAGGGCGCGGCGCTCTTGCTTACGGTGCTCCTCGGTGGATTCCAATTCCGCCAGTGCCTCATCCCGACGGCGAGTCGCATCGAGGCGCCGCTGCTCGATATCTGCCAGCACGGCGCGGCCCCGCTCAAGGTCGGCATCGGTGGCCTCGCGCCGCTCCATCACCTCAAGCAGATCGTCCTCCAGCACGGTCTGGCGACGCCTCAGGGTCGCCAATTCATGTTGCAAATCTTCTAGCTGCTTGCTCGAAGAAATCGACCCGGAGTCAAGAAGACCTCGGTCCCGGTCCTCCCGGGCGCGCACCTGATCGATCTCGGCCTCCAGCTTGCGGATCTCGCGATCTAAGTCCGACGCCACTGTCTCCGCTGCGACCAGCGCGTCCCGACCGGACAGCAGGCTCTTGTCGGCCTGCTGGATCTCAACCAGCTCGGGCAACGACCGGCGGTGGTGCGCGACGCGGGTCAGCTCGGCGTCCACCGCGGCCAGGTCAATGAGCCGGTGTTGCGCGGCGGGATCGGCTTTCACCGCGAGGACCTCCTAGGTGGTTGCGCCGAGCCAATCATCCACGGATCGGTGCGGCGGTACGAAATACGAACATCGACCGTACCGCCGAAAGCCGCCGAGACCACGGCTGCAGCTTGGGCACACCGCGGATGCTCGCTGGCCCAGTGCGCGACGTCCACCAGCGCCGGACCCCCAGCGGCCAGGTGCTCCGAGGCTAGATGGTCCCGCAGATCGGCCGTGACGTAAGCGTCGAGATCCGCTGCATTGACGGCCCCAAGCAGCGAGTCCCGAGCGCCGCCACAGACTGCCACGGTGCGCACCGATCGTTCCGGATCACCGCAAATCAGCCCCACGGCGTCCCAGCTCTCGGCTAGCGCCAAAGGGTAAGCAGCCTCCAGCGCGGCGACCACGTCACGCACGGCTGCAGTCATAACGCCACTTCCGCTGTGGTCAGCGCCGCCCTCAGCCCGTCCACGAGCGCAGCGGCGATCTCGGGAGGCCGGACCGCGACCCGCAGGTGGTCGGGAGACAGGCCGGGAAACGTGTCAGCGCGCCGTACCGCGATGCCGGCGTCGGTGAGTGCGGTCCGGACCCGCTCGCCACCCGGCACGCGCAGTAGCAGGAAAGGTGCTGAGGCCGGCTGGTAGACCGTGACGCCGGGCAGGTCAGACAGCTGGCGGATCATCCACGTCCGGTGCGCAACGGTCAGCGCAGCCGCTTCAGCGGCCTCGGCGACCGAAGCCGGAGCACTGCAGGCCCGCACCGCCTCCAGCACCAGCGTGCTGACCGGCCACGGTGGGCGCGGCGCGGCCAGCCGGGCGAGGAGATCGGGCGCCCCTAGCGCGTAGCCGGCACGCAGCCCGGGCAGGGCCCAGGTCTTGGTGAGACTGCGAAACACCAGTAGGCCGGGAGTGTCACGATCGGCCGCCAACGATTCCCGTTCCCCGGGTTCAGCATCGGCAAAGGCCTCGTCGACCACAAGTATTCGTCCAAGCCGGGCCAACCTGCGCACCAACTCGGCTGGATGTAGCACAGAGGTCGGATTGGTGGGGTTACCTAGCACGACGAGGTCGGCATCGGCGGGGATCCGTTCGGGCTTCAGGCGGTACGCGGCGTCGGTGAGCACTCGTCTGACGGGGATGCCTGCCCGGCGCAGCGCCACCTCGGGTTCGGTGAAGGACGGGTGCACCACCGCCGCTGACCGGGGTGCCAGCGCGGGCAGCAGGGCAAAACCCTCCGCGACCCCGCCTAGCACGAGTACTTCGGCAGGGTCGCGACCGTGCCGAGCGGCCACGGCAGCGCGGACGGCGGCGTCCTGCGTAGCGGAGGGATAGCGGCCGAGTCCATCCAACGCCGCGACCAACCGCTCGCGCAACCACGCCGGAGGTCCGCTGCCGCGCACGTTCACCGCGAAGTCGAGTAACCCCGGTACAGCATCGACGTCGCCATGGTGACACAGCAGCTGGTCCATTGGACATGCACGCTAGCGCGTGCTCATGGCAGGCGCCCTGGGTGGGAACTACCACGTGCCCAGTTCAGCTGTGGCGACGTCGGCCTACTGGTATGCCCGGTGATCGCGGTTGAGGTCGATCAGCGTCGCGCGGCGGACTCATCTCGGCCGAGGTCGCCGGCCGCGCCGTCAGCCGCTGGGCTATCGGGGCGGGTCGCCACCACCAGTGATCCCGCATCATCTGCACGGTCTCTGCCATCGGCCTCCCGCTCTCAGCTGGTCAACTCGGCGACGATGGCCTGCTTTCGGAAAACGGTGGTGGCCTCCCGCATGGCGTACAGCGTCGGCTCGTCGCGCTGGTCACACATAGCCATCTGGGAGTGCATCTCGCCGAGGCGTTGCACCAAAGGACGCACCCGGTACTCAGGACCAGTATCCAGCACCGGAGCGAGGGCCTGACGCACCGGTGCACCTGGATCGCCCCTGCAGTCGGCCCGACTCGGGCTCGCGGGCGTAAGGTCGGGTGGGCAGGTCGGGGCCGATAGAGTCAAGGGATGGCCAGCCCGCTAACAGCCCTCGAGAATCTCGAAGCCCGCTGGGGTCAGCGGTGGGAACGTGACGGCACCTTCCGCTTCGATCGCACCCGCAGCCGCGCCGAGATCTACTCAATTGATACGCCGCCCCCGACCGTATCGGGCTCCCTGCACGTCGGCCATGTCTTCAGCTACACGCACACCGACACGATGGCGCGCTTCCAGCGGATGCGTGGCCGCGAGGTCTTCTACCCAATGGGCTGGGACGACAACGGGTTGCCCACCGAGCGGCGGGTGGAGAACTACTTCGGGGTGCGCTGCGATCCGTCCGTCGCCTATCAGGAGGACTTCACCCCTCCGGCCAAAGCCCCGTCGAAGCGGCAGGACTACGTCCCGATCAGCCGCCGCAACTTCATCGAGCTGTGCGAGCGGCTGACCGAGACCGACGAGAAGGCCTTCGAGGAGCTGTGGCGCCTGCTGGGGCTGTCGGTGGACTGGTCACTGACGTACTCCACCGTCTCCCAGCGCTCGCAACGGGTGAGCCAGCGGGCGTTCCTGCGCAACCTGGCCCGCGGTGAGGCGTACTCATCCACGGCACCCTGCCTGTGGGACATCACATTCCAGACGGCGGTGGCGCAAGCCGAGTTGGAAGACCGGGACCGGCCGGGTGCGTACCACGACCTGCGGTTCCACGCCACCGCCGGGCGGGAGGACATCGTCATCTCCACGACGCGGCCGGAGCTGGTGGTGTCGTGCGTCGCGTTAGTCGCGCATCCGGACGACCAGCGGTACCAGCCTCTGTTCGGATCGACGGTCAGCACGCCGGTCTTTGGCGTCGAGGTGCCGGTTCTGGCACACCACCGGGCGGAGCCGGACAAGGGCACCGGCATCGCCATGGTCTGCACCTTTGGCGACCTCACCGACGTGACGTGGTGGCGCGAGCTGAAGTTGGACACCCGCGCCGTGATCGGCAAGACCGGTCGGCTCGCGGCCGAGACGCCGTCATGGTTGACGACCGAGCAGGCTCGGGCCGCCTATGCGCGGCTGGCTGGCAAGTCCAGCTTCGGTGCCCAGCGGGAGATGGTCGACTTGCTGCGTGAGTCCGGTGATTTGCTGGGTGAACCAAGGCCGATCACGCACCCGGTCAAGTTCTACGAGAGGGGTGAACGACCGCTGGAGATCGTCACGACCCGGCAGTGGTACATCCGCAACGGCGGCCGTTCGCTGGAGCTTCAGGCCGAGCTGATCGCCCGGGGCAAGGAGCTGAACTGGCACCCAGACCACATGCGCCATCGCTACGAGAACTGGGTGGATGGGCTCAATGGTGACTGGCTGGTCTCCCGCCAGCGGTTCTTCGGCGTGCCGATCCCGCTGTGGTACAGGCTCGACGACCAGGGCCGTCCCGACTACGAGAACCCGATCGTGCCGGACGACGCCACGCTGCCCGTTGACCCGCAGTCTCACGTTGCGCCGGGTTACACCGCGCAGCAACGGGACCAGCCGGGTGGGTTCACCGGCGATCCCGACGTGATGGACACCTGGGCGACGTCGTCGCTGACACCCCAGATCGCCTGTGGTTGGGGTGAGGACTCCGACCTGTTCGCCCGGACCTTCCCGATGGACCTGCGCCCACAGGGCCACGACATCATCCGCACCTGGCTGTTCGCGACGGTGCTGCGCAGCCATTACGAGCATGGCAGCCTGCCCTGGCAGCACGCCGCGATCTCCGGCTGGATCCTCGATCCGGACCGCAAGAAGATGTCGAAATCTCGCGGCAACGTCGTGGTGCCGACGGATCTGCTACAGCAGTACGGCGCCGATGCGGTCCGCTACTGGGCGGCAAGCGCCCGACCCGGCATCGACGCCGCCTTCGACCCGGGTCAGATGAAGATCGGTCGGCGGCTGGCCGTCAAGGTGCTCAACGCGTCAAAGTTCGCCCTTGGGCTGCCCCCGGCACCCGCCGACGCAGAGGTGACTGAGGCCGTCGACCGGGCGATGCTGGCCCAGCTGGCCACCCTCATCGATGACGCCACCAGTGCCTTCGAGAACTACGACTACGCACGGGCGTTGCACGCCACGGAGGAGTTCTTCTGGCGGTTCTGCGACGACTACCTCGAGTTGGTCAAGGTCCGCGCCTATAGCGACGGTCCGGACTCCGCCTCGGCGCGGGCAGCGCTGCGCATCGCCGTCTCCACCCTGCTGCGGCTGTTTGCGCCATTCCTGCCCTACGCCACGGAAGAGGCATGGTCGTGGGGGCGCATGGACGGCGAGCCGCTACCCGGCTTCACCGCCGGGTCGGTGCACCGGGCAGCTTGGCCAGACGCCGCCGCGCTGCGGGTCCTGATCGATGCCGCCGCGCTGCCTGAAGGTGGTCCGTCTGTGCTCGACATCGCGGCTGACGTGCTGCGGCAGATCCGCAAGGCCAAGTCGGACGCCAAGCGCTCAGTCCGGACCGAGGCCACATCGGTGACTGTCGTGGACACCGGATCCACCATCGCCGCGGTTCAGGCTGTCCTTGGTGATCTGCGCAGTGCGGGCAACGTGCGGGAAATGATCACGGAAGAACTGGCCGACGGCGCGGAGGCCACTATCGAGGTGCAGCTGCCCGAAGCGGAGTACATCGCTCCATGAGCCGCCTGGCGATCAGACGCGCATCAGCTCGGGCGGCACGCGCACGGCGTGCCGCTGCTCGGGCGGGCCGACAGCGTTGGGATGCAGAATGCGCGCGAGGATCTCGGCACCGTCGACCACCCGCGGGCCCGGCCGGCTGAAGTACGAAGTCGCGTCGACTGCCCATACGTTGCCGTCCCTGACCGCAGGCAGCTCCGACCAGCCGGCGGGTAGCCGCGCCCTCGGCAGCTCACGGAGCGTATCTACCGCGTAGAAGCCGCAGGGCGCCAGCACAATCGCCTCCGGCGCGTAGGCGCTGATCTCTTCGGCCGTGGTCGTCCGGGACACCCCGCCGGCGGTGCCGAATCCCGGGTCGCCGCCCGCGGCGCCGACCTGCTGGGGCACCCAGTGACCCGGCGCGAAGGGAGGCTCCAGCCACTCAAGGACGAGGGTGCGCGGGCAGCGGGGGACCCCGGACAGCGACGCCGCCAGTGCGTCGAGGCGGGCGCGCAGGTGCTGCACCAGCGCGTCCGCCTCGGCTTGGCGGCCGGTCATCTCGCCGACGGTGACAATGTTGGCCAGAATGTCGGCGATCGTGGTCGGCTCCAGGGAGACGACGGTGACGTCCGCGTCCAGCCGGCGCGCCGCGCGCTCGACCGTGCGGTAGCTGACCGCGCAGACGTCGCAGAGCTCCTGGGTCAGGATCAAGTCGGGGGCGAGCGACCGCAGCCGGACCTCGTCGAGGTCGTAGATGGAGCCGTGCCCGTCAAGCTGCGAGCGCACCGCATGGTGGATCTCCGCACTGCTCATGGTCTGGTGCGAGATGCGGCTGGCGGTCACCTTGGGCTTGCGATCGATGCCGCCCGGGTAGTCGCACTCATGGGTCACGCCAACCAGTGAGTCGGCCAGACCCAGCGCGCAAACGATCTCAGTCGCGGATGGGAGTAGCGAGACGATCCGCGGTGTCTGCGTCATCATCGTTATTCACCTTAGGAAAGTCGTCCCGCGCCACGGCGTAGCGGCACTCCAGCTCAAGCAAGTCCAGCACGACCGTGTGCAGCCCGGCGAAGCGGCCTGGGGTCGGGTGACGGCGCAGCATGTCCTCGAACCGATCGTCAGAATCCGAGCCAGCGGGGCTGGGATCGGGTTGGTGTCCGCGTCTTCGGCACCCACGAACGCGTGAAAAATGTTCCGTTACATGGTGGATTGGGCGGTTTTTGATATCGTATCCTGGGGTTCGACGCGTGACTGCAGGGAGCGGGGATGTCAGCTGTCAAAGCGTTGATGCGCGACGCGCAGCATTGCAATAGCGACGGCCTTGTATCGATTTTCATGCCAACCAATGGTGATCTATGATCTTGCTGGTTGACCTTGCCGTATGTCGGTTCGCCGCGGATGTGGAAGGCGTATTACGGCGTATTACCAGGTCAGCCCAAACTCGTCGGGGGTCAGACTGGCAGTGTGGAGTGTCTGACGGTGCTCAGCGTGTGCTTCGTGTGCACAGGGAACATTTGCCGCTCCCCGATGGCCGAGATCGTCTTCGTTAACGCACTGCGCCGGGAGGGCCTGGCCGACCGAGTGCGGGTGAGTAGTGCTGGCACCGGTGATTGGCACGTTGGCCGCCCCGCGGACCCGCGCGCCTCCGAGGCGCTGCGCCGGGCTGGTTACGAATGCACACATGTCGCCGCGCAGGTCGGCGCTCAACACCTGTCCGCCGATCTGCTGGTGGCGCTGGATTACAGCCATCTTGCAGCACTGCGCCGGCTTGTCGCCGACTCGCAGCGGGTGGTGCTGCTGCGGTCTTTCGACCACGCCGCCGGTAGGGACCTCGACGTGCCCGATCCGTACTTCGGTGGCAGGCACGGCTTCGACGATGTGCTCAGCATGGTCCGCGCGGCGGTACCCGGGTTGCTGGCGTGGGTCCGCGAACGGCTATGAGGTACACCCCGGTGAGCACCGCCGCAGAGTCCGTGGCCGCGATTACTAACCGGCCGGTGCGGGCCGCGACGCCCCACGGCGGCATCTGGCTGGTCGAGCTAGGTGATGGACGCACTGTGGTGGCCAAGCGGGGAGAATCCCAGCAGGTCCTGGCTGAGGCGGCGGGGCTGCGCTGGTTGCGGGTACCTGGTGGCCCACCGGTGCCGGAGGTACACGGACATGACGAGCAGTGGTTGATCACCGAATACGTGCCAGCCGGACGGCTGGACGGCGCCGCAGCTGAGCGGCTCGGGCGTGAGCTTGCCGCGTTGCACACCGCGGGGGCTCCAGCCTTCGGCGCCCCACCCCCGGGTGGACCGCAGCAGGCGTGGATCGGCGCTGCTCCGATGGTCAACGTCACCGGACCGCGGTGGCCGGAGTGGTACGCCGAGCACCGGGTGCTGTACTACTTGCGCACCGCGGTGGACCGTGGCGCCGTGGACGCCGCTGGGGCCCGTGCCGTGCACCGGACCTGCGAACGGATCAGTGAGCTGGCTGGACCGGCTGAGCCGCCAGCCCGGCTGCATGGCGACCTGTGGTCGGGCAACGTGCACGCCAGCGCGGACGGGCGGGCGTGGCTGCTCGACCCGGCCGCGCACGGTGGGCACCGGGAAACCGATCTAGCGATGCTTGCGCTGTTCGGCATGCCGCACCTGGAGCGGTTGCTGGCCGGCTACACCGATGTCGCCCCGCTGGCGTCCGGCTGGCGACAGCGCGTCCCGCTGCATCAGCTGTTCCCGCTGCTGGTGCATGCGGTCCTGTTCGGTGGCGGCTACGGCGCGAGCGCGGCCGCGGCAGCGCGCGCAGCGCTGGGTTGAGTACCGGTTACCGTGGTGGTGTGCAGTGGCGGTTCCTGCTGCGGCCCAGCTGGGTGGCGCTGACAGCAGTGGTGGTCTGTTTCTCCGTCGTGGCATTCACCCTGCTCGCGCCGTGGCAGTTCCGCCGCGCGGAGGAGCGTGCGGAGCGCAACGCCGCCATCGAAAGCTCTTTGCACACCCCGCCGCAGCCACTGCGCGATGTGCTCGCGGCCAATACCGCGCCGACCCAATCCATCGAGTGGCGGCAGGTCGTGATCACTGGACACTATCTGTCGAACGCTGAGCTCATCGTCCGGCTGCGCACCGTTCAGGGTGAGCCGGCTTACGAGGTGCTTGCCCCGTTCCAGCTGATCGACGGATCGACCATGCTGGTGAACCGCGGCTATCTGCGACCGACCGAGGGAGTGCGGGTACCCGAATACCCTCCGGCGCCTGGTGGTGAGGTGACTGTGACCGGCCGGCTGCGAGTCGACGAGCCGGACCCGCAGGGCGGCGAGGTCGTGCAACAAGACGGTCACCGGCAGGTGTATGCGGTGAGTACCCGCACCGTGAGCGCTGCCACCGGAGTGCCACTGGAGCCGGGTTACATCCAGCTGGTAGAGGGCGCCCCCGGGGTGCTGTCCGCGCTGCCGCTGCCGCAGCTGGGGTCGGGGCCATCCTTTGCCTACGCGCTGCAATGGGTCGCCTTCGGCACGATGGCCCCGTTGGGCCTGATCTATTTCGCCTGGCGAGAAGCGACCGGAGGACGCCGCGAGGAGCGGTCCGTGGATGCCGAGGACCCGCACGATCCACCGATGGCCGCGCTCGCTGACCGGTACGGCCGCTGAGCCACAGCGGCCAGCGCCGCGCACAGCGCCGCGGCCGCCAGCCCGATGACCCGGGACAGCTCGACTCCACGGGTGAGGTCACCGGCATCGGGGGTGCGGCCGTGCCCCAGCACCGGGCGCTGCTCGGTGCCGTGCGGGTAAACGGTGCGTCCACCCAGCCGGACCTCCAACGCACCCGCAAACGCCGCTTCGATCTGGCCAGCGTTGGGGCTGGGATGCGCGGACGCGTCACGCCGCCACGCTTGCCACGCCCCGCGGGCGGAACCGCCCACTAGCGGCGCGCACAAGGCGGTCAGTCCGGCAGCCGCCCGAGACGGCAACAGATTGACCAGGTCGTCCAACCGCGCCGCGGCCCAACCGAACTGCCGGTACCGCGGCGAGCGGTACCCGACCATCGCATCCAGGGTGTTGATCGCGCGGTAGGCCAGTAACCCGGGCACCCCGGCCACCGCGCCCCAGATCAGCGGGGCGACGACTGCGTCGGAGGTGTTCTCGGCGATGGACTCCACGCTTGCCCTGGCCACGCCGGCCAGGTCGAGATCGTCGGGGTCGCGACCGCACAGATGGGGTAGCCGGGCACGGGCAGCGTCGAGGTCCCCGGCGTCCAGCGCCCGGGCCATCGCAGCGCCTTCCTCGGCCAGCGAGGCGCCACCCAGGGCGATCCAGGTGGCTAGCGCAGTACCTGCCGCCTGCACGGCAGCCCGCCTGTGCCCGGCCCGTTCCAGCAGGCCGCCGGCCGCAGCCGCAACACCGACCAGCGCGCCGGTGTAGACCAGTCCGGCCAGCCGGTGTTCGGCGTAGCATGCGCGTTCGGCCGTCGCGGCGAGCCACCCAAAACCAGCCACCGGATGAAGGCGGCTCGGATCACCGAACGCCGCGTCGGCAGCAACCCCGAGCAGCAATCCCACTGCCCGCGCTGCGCCCACTGTTCGACCCCCAGATGTCTGGACCGAAGCGGACACCTTACTGGGGCTCCCGCGCGCAGGACCGACCGGTGTTTCACTGCCGGCTGAGCCGGCAAATCAGACCACTGCCGGCTGAGCGGCAAATCAGATCACCGATGCAGCTCGCTCTTGCGGACCTTGCCCATCTCGTTGCGGGGCAGGGCGGATAGGTAGTGCACCAGCCGGGGGCGCTTGTGCGGTGCTAGCAGCCCTGCGACGTGCGCGGTGAGTTGCTCGGCGGTGGGCGGCGGATCGCCAGCGGCGACAACCCAGGCCACCACCTGCTCTCCGAGGTCGGGATCCGGCTCTCCGGTGACCGCTACTTCGACGACCCCCGGATGCTCCAGCAAAGCGTTTTCGATCTCCCCTGCACCGATCTTGTATCCACCGCTAGAGATGAGGTCTGTGGCCCGGCGCCCAACCAGCCGCAGGTAACCGTCCGGGTCGCGGGTAGCGAGGTCACCGGTGCAAAACCAGCCGTCGTGCATCGCCTCGGCAGTGGCGTCAGCCCGGTTGAGGTAGCCCAGGAACAGCGTCGGGCCAGCGACTTCGATCTCTCCGAGGGTCTCGTCGTCTGATACCTCCAGGACCCCGCCGTGGTCGTCCACCAGCCGCAGCGCCACTCCCGGAAGCGGCGGCCCGACGGTCCCCGGCCTGCGCGGCCCGTCGACCCGCACCGCGCAGGTGATCAGCGACTCGGTCATCCCGTACCGCTGGACCACGTGCTGCCCTGTGGTCGCCATGATTCGCTCGTGATCACGCACGGACAGCGCAGCCGAGCCCGAAACGAGCAGCCGAGCCCGGCCCAGCGCTGCGGCGACCTGGGGATGTCGTTCGGCGGCCGCAGCCAACCTGTGGTACATCGTCGGCACCCCGAACAGCATCGTCGCCGAGCCACCCAGTTCCCGGGCCACCCCGTCAACGGAAAACGTGCCGAGATGGTGCAGGGTGCTTCCGAGACGCAGCGGCCCGAGTACGCCAAGCACCAGGCCGTGCACGTGGAACAACGGCAGCCCGTGCACCAGGACGTCCTGGCTGGTCCAACCCCAAGCGGTGGCGAGCGCGTCGAGGTCCGCGGCGAGCGCGCGGCGCGGTAGCACCACGCCCTTGGGCGGCCCCGTGGTGCCGGAGGTGTAGATGATCAGTGCTGGCGACTCAGGATCCGGTTCGGGCGGCATTGACCCGTGCCCCTTCCGCAAGTCAACCGCCAGCCTCGGGAAGGCCCGCAACGCGTCGGGCAGCATGGCTCCTGGCGCAGTGAGCACCAAGTCAGGAGCCGCGTCGGAGACGACGTGCTGCAACTCGCGGGTACCCAGCTTGGGATTGACGGGCACGGCAGGTATGCCGGCCACGAGCGCTGCCACCGTCGCCACGCACGTCTCCAGGTCCGGCTCAGCCCAGATCGCGACGCGCCGAGCGCGAGACAGCTGGGGCTGCAACGCCGCGGTCACCGCATGCAGCTCCCGATAGGTCACCGAACGCTGCCCGAACCGCAATGCCTCGGCATTGGTGGGCCGGTGCAATGCCGGGAACAATGACGGAGCGCCCACTCGCAAATCCTTTCAAGGTCCTTATTGAAGTGAGGTAATGTCTCCAACCATGGTCGAGCAGGCTGCCCGCGTCGGCGGTGAGCCCCGGCCTTTCGAATGGTGGATGACTTCCAACCTGGCCCTGAGCTTGACGTTCACCTGCTTCCTTCCCGTGCTGCTGCCGTCTTACGTACTCTCCGTAGGGGGAACAGCTACCGATGTCTGGGTGGCAATGTCGATGGCTGGGCTGCTCGCCTTGTTGGGACCGTCGATCGGGCGGGTCGCGGGGCGGCACCGAGCGCACCGGCTGGTGCAGGTTCTGGGCATGCTGGGGATGGCTATCGGGCTCGTGTGGCTGCCGCTGTCCAACGGTGACTCACTGTCGATCGTGCTGGCCATCGCCATCATGGGCGTTGGCGCGGCGGCGGTGGCAATCGCAGCTCCCACCTTCATTTTGTGCACCGATCTGCCCGCAGACATCCAGGCCCGGCAGCTGACCTGGCTGCAGCTCAACCTGGACCTGGGCAAGATCGTGGGAGGGCTGCTACTTACTGCGATGGCGGCGGCGAAACTGCCATTCCACGCTCAGTTCCAGGTCGGCGGGCTCGTCCTGTGCCTGCTCGGCTTACTGGTGTGGACAACCAGTCGCTGCGCGGCCGGCCGAATCCGCAAACTGGAGGTTGATCCCACCGCAGTGAAAGACCCGGGCACCGTCGTGTCGTGGAGAACGCTGCTGCTATCGCTGTTCGGTGTTCCCGTGGTCGCCCAGCTACTGCACAGTAAGGCCATGGTTGAGACACAGATCTCGACGATGCTGATGATGTCCGGGCTGGTCGGCATCGGCCTGTACTTCCTTGCCAGTCGCTGGATGGCTCGATCCGGCCCCGGCCTGGTGTGGGCGACCGGCCACGCACTGCGCGGAGCAGGCGGCGTTGTCCTCGGCGCGCTAGGTCTCCTGCACGGGGAGCCCTACCTCGTCGTGGTGGCCGCATTCCTGGTGCTGGAGTCGGCACCCGCCATCGCCTGGATTGCCCAGGCCCGCACGGCAGCGCGGTGCAGACCAGAGGCCACCGCACTGCCCGCTGGAGTGGTGAAGGCGTCACAATGCAGCATGCCGTCCGGACGACTGGACCAGCGGGAAAGCCGCCACGCCGAGCCCGTCGGCGTCCTAGTTTCCGCGTCGCCAAGTCCGGTGCTGTCGCGGCCGGCTTAGCGATCTTCAGTCGCTGCGTTCTTCGCCTTTGTGTCAAGTTCAGTGCCCTCCCGACGGCTCCCCCGAAAAATGTCCGGGAAGGCGAGCGGAGAATGGCCGCAACGAGAGCCGCGGAGAGCAGCATCCAGATGGCAAGTATTACCGGCATAAGGCGGCGCCAGCCCGCCCACCAGCCGGCGCGGGCAACTGCAGCAATTGCACTGCCCGTCAGGACTAATGGTGCTGGTCGCCGACCGTGAGCACCCGCGCGGAGGGGAAGCGGATCGCGCGGCTGCTCGGACTGGAGCAGCTGCCACGGGAGGGCGGTCTGCAGCTCGAGCAACCAGTCCTGGGTCCGGACCTCGCGGTGGGAGCCAGACTGCAGATCGTCGTGCCCGCGGGGGTGTGGCAGGGCTCCAGCCCGCTCGGCGAGTGGACCCTGGCGGGCACCACCGTGGCGCCGCCCTTCGAGTGGCCAGCCTTCCGCCTCGGTCGCCGCACGGAGCTGTTCACCGGCTGGTCGGACGCGGCACCGCGGATACGTGCCCTCACCAGGACCTGACCACTGCCCTATGCGCCAGTGCTACCAAGAGGGATTCGCGGAGACTCCGCCGTCCACCACGAGATCCTGTCCGGTGATCCACGACCCGCGGGAGGCCGTCCTACTAGCCGGCAGCGCCGCTACCGGTGCCCGCGGGCATGCCAGCGCCACCGCGTGCGCGCTGCTGCACGAGCGGGTGGCCTGGGCGCACGCGCGGACCGGCGAGATCCGGCACGCCCAGCGGGCACTGTCCGCGGTGGACACCGAGTACGACCGGCGCCGTCCGGCCGACGACCCGCCATGGGTCTACTGGCTTAACGAGGACGAGATCGCTGTCATGGCCGGCCGCTGCTATGTCGAGCTGGGGCAGCCCGACCGGTGATCCCGCTGCTGACCGAGGTGCTAGCGCGCTACGACGAGCGCCAGACACGCGAGTCCGCCCTCTACACGTCGTGGCTCGCCGAGGCCCACGTGCAGGCCGGGGACGTCGAGCACGCCGCAGCGCTCGCTGAGCGCACCCTGGGATCCAGCTCGACAAGCTCGTCACGCGGAGACGACCGGGTGGCGCTGCTGGCCCAGCGCCTGAGCCCGTACCGGGCGGTGGGTGCTGTGCGCGCGGAGCGACAAGCTTGTCGAACTCGGAATGCACAACAGATGCTAACCGCTAGGTAGATCTACGGCGCACGCCTATGCGCTCAGCCGGAGATCTCAGACGGCGGACGAAGGAGAGCGCCCGATGGAGGTGGAGCAAACACCGCTGCCCGGGGTGGGGATCCGGTACGACTTCGCCACCGCCGCCGGTCGGCGGCTTGGATTGGTGGTACACCGGGACGGCCGGGCTGATGTGATCATCTACTCCGAGGATGACCCGGACAACTGTTCGGAGTCGGTGACGTTGCAACCGCACGAGCGCGCGGCACTGGTGGAGCTGATGGCCACGCCACCAGGAGAAGCCGATCCTCACTCGCGCACCCATCATCGCGTCTGGCACCTCAGCGAGAACGAGCCGTACTGATGGGCGGGGGCAGACAGCTGCTGGCCATGGCTGCTCCGAATCAGTTGCCCTCAGTGCACGTGCTGCTGGAATTGGGCGCTGTGCTGTTCGGACTGGGTTTGCTCGGACTGCTCGCCCACCGGCTCAGGATGTCTCCCGTGCCGCTGTACCTGTTGGCCGGCCTGGCGTTCAGCGAGCACGGTGTCCTGCCGTTGGCCGCCGGGGAGGAAGGTCGGCAGTTCATCGAGGTAGGCGCCGAGCTCGGGGCTGTCTTGCTGCTGCTTAGCCTGGGGCTGGAGTACTCCGCCGACGAGCTGGTGGCTGGGCTGCGTCACAACCGCGCGGCCGGACTCCTCGACCTGGTGCTCAACGCCGCCCCTGGGGCCGCGTTGGCGCTGCTGCTGGGATGGGGCCCGGTCGCCGCGGTCGCCCTGGCTGGAGTGACATATGTGTCTTCCTCGGGGATCGTCGCGAAGTTGCTGGCTGATCTTGGCCATTTGGGTAATCGGGAAACTCCGGTCGTCATCGCCGTGCTGGTGTTCGAGGACGTGGCGATGGCGGCTTACCTGCCGGTGCTGGCCGCGCTGATCTCCGGGCTGGGAGTACTTGCGGCCACCGCGAATCTGGGCCTGGCGCTGGGCGCCGTCGTCGCGGTGTTCGTCATAGCGTTGCGTTTTCCTGGGGTGTTGGCCCGGTTCGTGTTCGGACCCAACGACGAGGTGCTGCTACTACGCGTGCTCGGGCTGACCCTGCTGGTCGCCGGGTTGGCCGCCCAGCTCAACGTCTCCGCCACGGTGGGTGCGTTCCTGGTGGGCGTGAGCTTGTCCGGCCCGGTCGCGGAAAGCGCGATGGCGCTGCTGCGCCCGCTACGAGACCTGTTCGCCGCGGTGTTCTTCGTCTTTTTCGGCCTGCAGATCAACCCCGCGGAGATCCCCGGTGTGCTTTCGCTTGCTGGCGCTCTGGCCGCGACCACCGCGGCGACCAAGGTCGCGACAGGCTGGTGGGCCGCGGCCAGGGCCGGCATCGGACGCCGTGGCCGATTACGCGCCGGGATCGCGCTGATTCCTCGAGGCGAGTTCTCCATCGTCATCGCCGGTCTTACCACCACTGCGGCCGGCGCTGGGCTCATCGCTCTCGACCAGCGCTTCGGACCCCTGGCCGCTGCCTACGTGCTTCTACTGGCAGTAACCGGACCGCTGCTTGCCCGCCTTCTCGAGGCACTGACCTCACGCCACCGACCTCACCCAACCGGGACCGCTCAGTGGCGCATGAGCACTCGCAACGAGTTCGGGTAGAGATCGAGGCGACTGTGCGGTCGTATTTTGAAGTGGGCGGTGAGGAAAACCGGCTCCACTTCCATCTCTGGTGCGGCAGTGTCCAGCACCACGGTCCAGCAGCTGCCGTAGCGCTCGTCGGGCACGATGAAGGTCACGACGTTGGACGTGGGGTTGACCAGGAGCAGGAATGAGTCGTCACGCGAGCGTCGTCCGCGCCGATCCGGATCTGGGATTCCCTCACCGTTGAGGAAGATACCCAATGCGTGCGCCTGCCCGGTTGACCATTCTTCATCGGTCATCGGCGCACCGGCTGGTGTCAGCCACGCGATGTCCTCCAGATTAGTTCCGCGAACTGGCCGGCCCTGGAAGAACCGGCGGCGACGAAACACCGGGTGATCACGGCGCAGTCGAGCGAGCCGCGCGGTGAACTCGGTGAGCGCCTGGAAGTCTCGGGCCCGCTCCCAATCCACCCACGAGATTTCGTTGTCCTGGCAGTAGGCGTTGTTGTTCCCGCCCTGAGTGCGGCCCAGCTCGTCGCCGTGGAGCAGCATCGGCACAGCCTGGGACAGGAACAAGGTCGCCAGGAAGTTACGTTTCTGCCGCTCGCGTAGCGAGATAACGCCCGGCTCCTCGGTGTCGCCTTCCGCGCCGCAGTTCCAGGACCGGTTGTCGTCGGTGCCGTCGCGGTTGTCTTCGCCATTGGCCTGGTTGTGCTTCTGGTTGTAGCTCACCAGATCGTGCAGCGTGAACCCGTCGTGAGCGGTGATGAAGTTGATCGATGCGTAGGGGCGGCGGCCGCTGGACTCGTAGAGATCCGATGAACCGGTCAGGCGGGAAGCGAATTCCCCGACGGTGCCGGGCTGGCCACGCCAAAAGTCTCGCACGGCATCGCGGTATCGGCCGTTCCACTCCGTCCACAGCGGGGGGAAGTTGCCGACCTGGTAGCCGCCGTCACCGACGTCCCACGGTTCAGCGATCAGCTTGACCTGGCTGACCACCGGGTCTTGCTGGACGAGGTCGAAGAACGCGGCCAGCCGGTCCACCTCGTGCAATTCGCGGGCCAGTGCCGCGGCTAGGTCGAATCGGAAGCCGTCGACGTGCATCTCAACGATCCAGTACCGCAACGAGTCCATGATTAGCTGCAGGGTGTGAGGGTGGCGGACGTTGAGAGTGTTGCCGGTGCCGGTGTAGTCGACGTAGTAGCGCCGATCGGGCTCGGTAAGCCGGTAATACGCCGCGTTGTCCACGCCGCGGAAGGCGACGGTCGGCTCCAAGTGATTGCCCTCGGCGGTGTGGTTGTAAACCACGTCGAGGATCACCTCGATCCCGGCCTCGTGCAACGCCTTAACCATGGCCTTGAACTCCTGGACCTGCTGGCCAATCGAGCCCCATGCGGCGTACCCAGCGTGCGGGGCCAAAAAGCCAATGGTGTTGTAGCCCCAGTAGTTGCACTGCCCGCGCGCCACCAGATGATGGTCGTCGAGGTAGTGCTGCACCGGCATCAGCTCCACGGCAGTCACGCTGATCCGGTGTAAATGATCGATGACCGCAGGATGCATCAGACCGGCGTAAGTTCCGCGCAGCTCCACCGGGACTTCGGGATGGCGCATCGTCAGTCCCCGCACGTGAGCCTCATAGATCACCGTCTCGTGATACGGCGGGCGCGGTGGGCGATCGACGCCCCAGTCAAAGTAGGGATTGATCACCACGCACTTGGGCAGATGGGACGCCGAGTCGGTGCCGTTGACGGTATCCGGATCACCCCACCGGTACCCGAACAGCGACTCGTCCCAGTCCAACGGCCCGTCGATCGCCTTGGCGTACGGCTCCAGCAGCAGCTTGTTGGGGTTGCAGCGCAGTCCCGCCGGCGGGTCGTGCGGACCGTACACCCGGTAGGCGTATCGCTGCCCCGGGCTGATGCCGGGCAGGTAGCCGTGCCATACGAATCCGTCGACCTCCGGCAGCTCGACCTGCCTCTCACAGCCCATCTGATCGAACAAGCACAACACCACGCAATGCGCCACCTCAGAGAACAGCGCGAAGTTCGTACCAGTGCCGTCATAAGTGGCGCCAAGCGGATAGGCGTCTCCCGGCCACACCTGCATATCGAAATGATGACCTACGGTGCACGGATGCACTCGCAGTAGACCCGGAGCTCGGCGATGGGCGGCGACTTCTCCTCGGCGTCCTGCTGACTCGAGGACATGGCCGACGACGCAGCGGCCTGCTGGGGCTGAACCGGACGCATGTGGTCAGCACCTCGCTCGTTGGAACGATCGCGCAGACGATGGCCATCACCTTGAGGATCTTGGGCTGAGCTGTTGTGGCTGGTGGACCTAGTGAGCGCGTATCAGCGTGAATAGCGTGGGCCGGTTGTTGCGGAGGTGGCTGTTAAAAAGACGCCGCCATCCGTCGAATACCTTCATCCCCCAGCCGATAAAAGATCTTCTGCTGGTCCTGCGGTACCCCAAGCCGCTCGTAAAAGTCTTCACCGAGTACGTTACCTTTATCGGTTGTCCACTCAACTCGGCTGCACGCATGCTCAACGGCTATCTGGCACAATCGCTGCATTAATAGTGTACCAATGCCCTGACGTCGGAAGGGCTCGGCGACGTAAATCTCTTTGAGGTACAGCGAGCGCGTCACGCCCGCAGCTGGCCAGAGGAACGAATACGCGGCCATACCGACAAGCTGCTCACCCTCCCAAGCCAGCAAGGCATACGCAGCCTTGGGTTCCTGAAAGAGCGCGGCAGCTATCTGGGGTACTCGTTGGCTAGGTAGCTCGATGTCGGTCACACCATAGGAGCGGTCAAGCTCTTCCATCAGGGCCGCGACAGCACGGACGTCCCCGCGTTCGGCAGGCCTGATCTCAGCCACTACAAGTAATCTTTCGTCTCGGGCGGTGACGGCAGCAGGTCATGCAGATCACGCACGGCGGGTAGCGCCTGGTGACGTGGAGGCAGGGCTGTAATAGTCTCGCGTACCCGAGCCGCAATGATGCCTTGACGCTGCTGGTCGGTAAGCTGAGTAATAGCCTCCACCATGACAGCTACCGCACCGGTAACGTCACCGTCATGTGCTAAGCAAGTTGCACGGTCAAGCTTGGTCATGGTCCGGTCCATATAATCATTGGCCGGACAGAGGGTCAGCGCCATCTCTTGAGCCCGCCACGCCGCGCTTGCGTCATGCAGGTGAGTAAAAGCATTACCCTCGTGAAAGCGCAGTTGCGCCTCGTTGTAGTTGAAGGCTGACGTGCCAATCGCGTTGGTGTCCAGCTGTGATAGACCAGTTTCGGCGCGTCCGAGCGCAGCGAGCGTTTCCTGCTGGTGACCGAGCGCAGCCTGTGCCCGCGCTTCAAGAGCAGTGGCCAGAACCGCGCCGACGGACGGGACCTGACCGCTGAGCGCCTGAGCGTACTGGGCAACGTAAAGTGCTTCAGCCAGATCACCGCTGTAGTAGTGGCCGTAGGCCTCTTGGGCTCGCACCCATGAGTGCGTAAGAGGATCGCCAGCTTCATCGGCTGCTATGCGGGCAGTGCGTGCCCAGCCCCGGAAGGCAGTCCGCTCATCCATCTTAATCAAGGTAAGACACATCAGTCCGGCCATTTGAGCCATGACACGAGTAAGCCGCCGGAGAGCAGAGACGGAGCGGCAGCACGTCAACGACTCTTGCAGCTGTGTAAGGTCAGTGCTCAAGTTTTCAAGCAGCGTAGTGGGGGCGCGGTCCCGAGTGGCTTGTCCATAGCGAAAGGCCGTCAGCTCCCAGTCATCCAAGCTGGGGGGTCATGGTGCGTTCGCTGATCGTCTCGTTCAAACCACGGCGAAGTAACTCTATCTCGTGCAAAAGGGTATGGTCAGCAGACTTATAGCGGCGTGGTGGAGACTTCGTACGCAACTGTTGCACTGTGACTTGAGCTTTCGCTCGTCGTTGGTTTTGTAGCTTGGCGGCGTGCGCCTGCTTGGCCTGGATGAGGGCGTCGTAACGGGCAATAAGCGCGCCGTTTGCGCCCACTACTCGATCCGCTGTCTCCCAGAAATGGGCATCCGGTAGCTGAGAGCCCGCTTCTGCATGCGTCACGTTGGTGCGATGGCAGGGCACCGCCCGAGCGATATCGACCTGATAGAGCCCGGCTGCCTCTCGCAAGGCAGCCAGGTGACGACCCAGTAGCCGTTGCTGCTCGGCAAGCTCTGGTGGCTGACGAGCCATCCGGTAGCGTCCTCTCATCTGGACTTCAGAACCTCTGCAAGTGTCCCAGCCTATCGCTGGCGTAGGTGCCGACTAGATCACCGGCTTTCTCACGCGACACCTCACGTCCTTCGCTCCTTGCGCAAGGCCCCAGGGCCGGGACGTCGAGCTACCCCCGGCGCACGGTTGGTGTCCTTGCCGGTTGGCCTTGCGTTCTTTTTCCAGCGCAGGCCAAAGCACTGGCAGGCATCGATCCCCGAACCGCGTGCCGCTGGGACGGACTCGCCCCGGTCCTGGGTACCATCCACACGGCAAGCCAAGCGCTTGGAGTACTCAGCCCATGCAAGACACCTCTGACCAGGGACCACCTGACCGAACGATTCCCGCCACCTGTCAGATTCGCGGCAGCCAGGAGTCCTGCATCCTCCGTGTGACCAAGATCAACAGTGAGATCGTGCTGAATCCGCAAATTAACGGCTCCTGCGTGCTCAGCCTCGACAAGGCTGCCGCCACCCAGCTGCTTGACATTCTTGGGGAGTGGCTGGGATGACCTGGTACCGGCGATCTCTACACAATCACGGCACTCATCGCGGCCACTTGCGTCGTGGCCAGGGTGCTCGCCCTATGCGGCGTGGAGTTCTCACCACTACGGGCAGGCATATTCGTGGCCCGGCGCTGCCCGGCGAACCGCCCGACCCTAACCAAATCTGCACGGAGTGTCATCGCCAGCCATGATCCGGGAGGACCGCGAGCTGCTAGCCGAAATGGCCCGACTCAACAGGGATATGACGCCACTCGTCATGAAGATTATGGACGGAAGCGCCACAGCGGCCGAGCAACACGATTACGCCCAGCGCATCATTGCGGTTGGTGAGCGGTTGCGGCGAGAGCTGATGAAATGAGTGACACGGTCGTAGAAGGGGAAGTTCTTGGAAGCAATCCACTGACCTTTCCGACGCATACCGTAGAACCTCGTTGGAGCCGTGAGCACCGTTGAGCCGTGAAATGCACAAGCTTTCCTCAAAGCAAGGTCAGCCTGACGATTCGCCTCCAGAGCAAGCTCCATACCCCAGAATGGGCATACCTTGCAGGGTCCGCGTCAAGGGCATGCAAGGGGTTGACGTCACCGTGGTCGTTACAGTGGCGGAGGTAGCCTTTTCCGTTGTTCGGGCTCAAGAGACCGGAGTTTGCGCCGGCGACTCGACAAACTCGACGTCAAAGAGACCGGCCGCGCGATCTTCCACCGGGCGCTTGACCTCCTGGACAACCCGCAAGCCATGTACCAGCGCGGCAACGAAACCGTCATGAGCTTCCCCCCGTAGCACGGACACCTCAGGTGTGGGGTCAGTGATCTTGATCTGACCTGGTGTGGAGGGTCTCGAAGGTGACGGGGCTATGCATTCCAATGCTGGAATGGCGTCGTTTTGGGTTG
>JALZHU010000298.1 GCA_030860695.1 Actinomycetota bacterium | reverse complement strand
CTCGGGCGCCCTGGCAAGGGCCGCGGGACTCGCCTCCGGCACCCGCGGCCCGCCAGCGGCCGGCGGAGGCCGGGCGGCGATGAGGCCTCCTGGACCTAAGACTCCCTCACGCAACAGCGTTACGCAGGCCGACACGCCCCCACCACAAGCCTTGCCATCACTTGACACCGAGATCCCGTCGCATTGCGGCTTCCAGGGCTGCGCACGCCTTCTCAAGTCGTTTGTGAGCGGCGAGAAGCTGGGCATCTGGTGTGATCCTCTTTCCCGCTTCTCCCGCCTGTCGCGTCTCTTCGTCTAGAGTATCGATCCACCTCACCTTCTTGTCCAAAAGATCATGAAGTGCAGGGAGGACCCTTTTATGCATCTTCTGAACACGTTTAGATGCGAGAATCTCTAACTGGTCTACCAGTTTATTCTCCTCATCGAGAACATTTCATTGATCATCAGGATGTAACAGCTCTTCTTGAAGATTTCGAACCACCTTCGAATATGCCGCATACACCACCTTTTGCTCACCGAAAAGCCGGGATCTACGTTCTCGCCGGGTAGCGAATACCGCCGTTATGGAACCGGAGTACTGCACCTCCAGCACCTGTTAGACCACCGACTAACGCACCAAGGCCACCAGGGCCCAACGTCTGGATAACTGAATCAAGCCACATACGCAGCGAACTCCATGCTGTCGACACCAGAAGGATGACCAAGATATAGAACAACCAGGCACAAAAAAGCTCTCGCTGGGCAGATAAGTGTCTGGGCAAGCTTGTTCGACACTACATGACACTGGCCAGTGTGAGTGATCCGACATCTTCACACACAGAAGAGGTCCGTCCGTTTTCATGCAAGACAGATCTGCGCCTCCGGCGAGCCTCGGTTCCGGGATGGCCCAGGGCTGGGCACGAGGGGGGGTGAGTCAACAGGGGTCGCGGGTATCCCGTCGCGTCGGCGCCGGAAGCGTAGCGGACTAGGGGCATTAGGGATCCAGGTCGTTCAGCGCGCAGGGTGCTCCACCTGGACCCCAGTCCCGCTCCGAGGCAAGCTCGCTGACGCGACGGGATACCCCGCTTTCCGGCCCCACCTGTCCGAGGAGAAGCGTGCCCTCCGCGTGCCCCTTCTCAGGGCCAGAAGGGGTCAACAACGGTCACTTCCGTCATATCGGCGGTATATAACCGCGGGCCCGCGTCGGTGCAGGTGAGGGACCATGATCGTTGCTAGATCTTCCAAGCAGGGGCTCATATCTGGTCACCGCACTGAGTGCTCACCGGCGGCATGTGACGAATTCGCCGGGTCGATCCAGCAGATTCATGCAACTTGAGGAGGCTCAGGCGTTGGGGCGCGTATCTGCTGGTCGATCCTCAGGTTCACAGACGGTGGGAACGGGGCAGGAGCAGGGTCGTACTCGGCAAATGAAGGACAAGAAGTCCGTGCCCTCCACGTGCCCTAGAGGGAAGACACCCACGGTCTTTCACGGCTAATCACGGTCAGCCTAAACCGCTGCTCAACGGCTCTATCCTGCCTAAGTCATGTAGTTCCCAAGCTTTCAACCAGCCAAAGAGGCCTCCGGCGGGAGCTGGCTTGTCGGCTATCGACAGTTGTCTTCGTCGAAGGGAAACCGCAGCGACCGCATCGTCACCTCGTCGCGCTGAGTGATCAGACGCGGATGCTCCGCAGCTTCGTGGTCGATAGCGTGGTGGAAAATGCCCCGGGACGCTCGCGCAATTGGTCTAATGTCTGTGACGTCTGGCGTCAGCTGCCGATCGTCTGGTTGCCCAGCCGTGCGGAACAGCCCGTCGTTCTGGTTGTGCGGTGTCACGTGATCAGTCAAGTTAGCACCTTTCATCGGTTGTCGTTGCTGCGTAAATTTTTCAGTTTGGCGCCATGCCAGGTGGCCGGCCCACTCACTCCGGCGCGTTGTACACTGCCTCGAAAGCGATTGCCCGCAGCGCCCCGGTCAGCTCCCGCATTGCCGCGATCGCCGCGTACTTGTCTCCCACGGTGGGGCGCTCCCCGGCCCGCTCGATATCTGCCCACAACCCCTCCACGTAGTCATGGAGCAGCTGGCGGGCGCCTAGCTGGCTGGCCCGATCGGCCTCGCTCATTCGGTCAAGGCGGGCCCGATCGAAAGGGCCAAACGCATCGGCGAGCTCGTGTGCGGTGTTTTGGTGCTCCACGGCTTGCGTCCTCCTTGAGTCGATGACAACACCCGAAGACGCGGCGTCCTCATTGTCCGCACCGCGTGACCAGCAAACTGCTGGGCCCGCCGTCACAGCAGCCTGATTAAGAGCACACCGGTCAGGTCTTGGCCCAACTGGTTAGCCAGCACGGTCAAACCCGGAAACGGGTCCAGCACGGCTGAAGACGATCCTAGCTTGCCAATCCCACCAGGAGGCCAGCACAGGACCGGAGCGGCCTAATGACGGCGTGGCCCGGTTGCGCCGGTGTCCACGATGGTGAGGAGCCGCCGTCGAGGTGATCACTATCAGCAGCAAGAGGAGGTTGAGCGAGCTCTTGGTTAAGAGGGTGGCCCTCGACGGTGGGCGGGGCTTGCTGTCGGCTCATGGGGGCGTCGCGCAGGCTCTGCCGGCTCTGTCACGGCGAGCACGGAGGGGGAACGCAGGGGAGATACGATCTTTTATGGGATCGATTGGGCAGAACGGCATCACGATGTGGCAATCGTCGATGATGCGGGCGGTTGCTGGCCGGTGCCGGATTAGTGATGACGCGGCGGAGTTGACAGTCCTGACCGGGCTGTTGGCCGAGCATGCCGGTGATGAGGCTACTGGTGGGGGTGTCACACCGGTGGATATTGCATTGGAGACCGATGGCGGATTGTTGGTGGCCCCGTTGCGGGCAGCTGACCCACCCGCAACATCGAGGAGCTTCGCGGGCAGAGGGCACGACGGGGAGAAGGGCCAGCACCCGGCGGCGAGCTGACGACAGCCATGACGACAACACAGACGACAACCCGGCACCAGCTGCACAGTGCGGGGCCGGGTCGTGGCACAGATCAAGGGCTGTAAAGACAGATCAAGGGCTGTAAAGAAGGGTGCGTGCTCCTGGGGGTCATCCCTGAAGCGCACTTCGCGCGTCTAGCGGGTACGGCACCGCCTTGCCGCTCTGCTCTCGGCTAGCGGCGCCCGCATGCGTAGGAGGCCAAGCCATCGATGAACCTTGTCTCCTAGCCATCCGACTAATCCTTTGATCAGCCTAATCAGACCGCGACAAGCCATGCACACTTGGATCGCCGCGCCACTCGCTAGGCTTCGTTGCCGTGGAGCATCACCCGCTGCGCAAAAGCCGTGGATTCTCTGCGGGAGGCCGCAGACGAGCAAACCTATGCTCGCATCATGTTCGGGCCGACCGCTCAACGGCCTCGCGCCCGCGAGATCGCCGATCTGTTTGAGCTCGCTGGATGGAGATACACTTTCAACGATATCGCCCAAGAGACTATGTATGGCTACCCTTATAGAGAGGGGATCGAGGTAATCGGCCTAAACGGGAAACTCGTGACGGCTATCGCAGACGCGCTGTCGCGGGCTGGGATGATGGCAGTCCGACAAATTATCAAGCCGAACACGATCGATCCGACCAATCCCAAGTACGCCCACGTGGTCCGGGAGATCGAAGTTCACGTCGGACACCCTCCCGTTGAAGCGGCCCAAATACAGCGACAGAGCCACGAGAGACCGTGGACGTAGATCAACACGGTGGTAGCCATCGTGGGTGTCCTCGTGACAATCGGTGTTTACTTGTTGGGGGCTGCTGCACAGAACTGGTGAGCCTTCTGACCTAAACTCGGCGAGCAGCAGTTAGCACCTGCTTATAGACGCTCCACCGTCGACATCCAGAGCCGTCCACAGGTGATCATCGTCAGCGATCCGTCAGCGAAAGCGGCGCCACGAATCGGCACGGGGCGGTTCAGCCAGCTCCTTGCTGTACACACCTGTGCCAGCAGCGTCGAGGTGTAGAAGTGCCGTAGCGCGTGGATCTTCTGGAAGGGGCACCGTGGGGGCACACCAGCGCGGAGTACGGCAGCCCACTGCTGAGACCGCGCTCGCGCCAGTTTCCTGGATTTACCTGGGCCGACCTACTTGGTTATCTCGGCCCACGCGGTCTTTCCGTCGGGCTGAATGTCGACTCTCCATGCGGCAGTGAGGTTCTCAAGCATTTCCAGACCCAGCCCTAATCCCCATCGTGGCGGGTTGGCGAGGCGCTCGTCGGATCGGGAGAGCCCGGTCGGGGAGGCGTCCCGGATGGCTACTCGTAGCCCCCGGGGACCTCGCTCCAGGATCAGCCCAGCAGCAGTGCCCGAGTGTCCGACGGTGATATTTACTAGCTCGCTGATCACGACTTGGGCGGTGTCTTTCAGGTCGTCATCGACCTGCCACAGCGGGCACACCTCGCGGATCAACTGCCGAGCCATGACCGGGGCCGACACATCGGAGGGCAACTGCGTCTGCATGCGCGCCATGTCGCGTCGTGTCGTGGGTGCGCTGCAGGCGTGGCCGCCGCCTTGTTTAGCGAGCATGTCGATGACACGGTCAATGACATTTCGTGCTCGATCAAGGACACTGCGTGCTTCGAACAGAGCTTCGCGTGCCACGAAGGCCTGGTATGCAGAAAATCGCGTCTCCTCTATAAGGGGATCCCTGCGCCAGGCACTGATGTAACGCTCTGCAACAGCCAGTGCGCCTTGTGCGTCATACAAGTCAGTCAATAGCCCGTCAGGCTGGTCTGCCAATGGATGAACACGGGGCGAGCTGGATTGATCGAAATAGTCCATGTCAACACCTTCCACGGGCGATGAGCGCTGAGCGGGTGCCGTCGGCGGCCAGCCGAAAGCTTGCTGTGCTATGGCTATACGTACCCCATCGAGCTCGAACAAATCACTGATTTAGAACGGCGTGCTGCTTTCACAGAGTTCAGGCAGGCAACGAGACGGTTACGAGAAGGTTGCTAAGAACCTCACAAGGGACGGCTACTTATGTGCTGAGCCGATGGATTGTCCGCTATAACATTGGAACAGTTCCTCACGACGGCATCACCACTACGGTAAGTGAGAAATTTGCTTCGGATAGCGACTGGACGCGTGCCGTCGATAAGCTACCGGGGCGTGAGAGATCACCCCAATCTACGAGGACGCAACCAGATGCAGCGTCTCCGCGAGCGCAATCGCCGACACCCGAGGGCGGGAAGGCGAGCACCGTTGTCCGCGACGATCCTCGACCCCTACCAGCAAAGACGGCTCTCGGAGATCTTCTCTGGGGGTCGTCTTTCATGTACCCAGTAAGAACCTCGTCACGGGCCTTGAGTGCGGTGTCATCCGAACCACTGACGGCATCCTCGATCAACTGGCTGATGCGTTGCGCGGCGGCGCGGTCCTGTCCGGCTGATTGATCGATGGGTGTAGACCCGGGTTGGTCATGTTGGAGGGCAGTGGAGGCAACGTGCAGCTTCGGTCGCACTTGCGTAATGTCGCCGAGCACCCACAGCGACTCCCAGATGAGCCGGCCTGGGGCAATGTCTCGCCGGTGGAGGTTGCGACGCCTGTGCCTGGCGCCGCTGCTTCACGTCGATCTGGGCTAGATCGATATCTGCTCACCGGTGACACCCGTAGGGGCCCTCTGCGGGGAAGGCATGCACATTGTGTGTACAGGAGGAGACGCTATGTGATTGAAGTGGTAGTGATGAGGAACCGGTGACTCGCTCGACTACTTAGTGTCGGCTTAACCGACGCGCGGGATGAGCAGTAGCTCTATCATGGTGTCGACCGGTTCCTGTAGCCGGCGGACCTGGTGACACTCTAGGCAGGCGTACCGATTCGGGAGCCCGCCTGCACAACGATCTAGTTTGACCTAGGTTGATCCGGAGGGGGCCTTGATGAAATTTCGCTGGGCGCGTTCGAATGAGATCTTACTGGCCTTTCTGGTGATCGTTATGGTAGCTGTTGGTGTGCTGGCCGCCCTGGTGGTACGCCAACAACAGAACCAGACCACAGACAATGGCCAAGTCTATCTGGAGACCGCTCCCACGGCGGGCGCCCCCCCAAGGGTAAACACACCTGATCCCGCTAACATATTAGCCAAGCCTGACGCACCTGCTCACGCTGCCACCGGAGAAACCCCTCCCGTGGTGGAGGTGCCGTCGAAGGCAAAGGCGTCGGATTCTGCTGGCAGGCCGGCTGAGTCTGGCAGGCCTTCCCGCGGGGGTACTGAAGAAAGTGCTTCTGGGGTGGAGGTGCCGTCGAAGGCAAAGGC
>JALZHU010000297.1 GCA_030860695.1 Actinomycetota bacterium | reverse complement strand
AGACAAACCGTGAAGCGATCCGCTGCCTCAAACGCTACGTCGCTCGTGAGATCTACCAGCTCATCAAGCCCACAGTTCAATGCACTACGCCAGCCTCAGCGGCTTGACATCCATAGGGGCATCAACCCGGTCAAGCAGGTCTTTGGGGTCGTTGACGGTCTCCACGTCGTCGATGGCGAAGTCCTCGGCGCCCACGGCGAGCACTCGCATGCCCTGCTCGGCCAGCTCGGCGTTGGTCCACGCGTAACGCTGCCGCGCGGCGTCGTCGAGGGGCGCGATCTGGGTGCCGCCGAGGTAGCGGTCAGCCCGGCCGCCCAGTACGTCCGGGGCGCCCTTGATGAAGCAGCGCACCACGTCGCGGCCGGCACCGTCGGTCCAGCGGTGAAAGGTCGCCATGAACTTGTAGTCGGAGTCGAACGGGACCTCCCGCACCCGCGGCCGCTCCCGGCGCAGCGCGGCGACGTCGATGCCGGCCTTCTCGGCGAGCACCAGCAGGGCGCCCTCGGTGGGGTCGCCGATCATCTCGCCGTCGCGTAGCTCGCTGTCGGTGCACAGGGCCATCGCGACCAGCGCCTCCTGGACCGTCCCGGGCGGCGGCGCCCCATCGGTGCTCCGGATGCGGCCCTCGGTTGAGTAGCCCTCACCGGAGACAGTGAACCGGCGGTTGGCGAACCGCAGCTCCCGCGCCGTCATCTGGTTCAGGGTCAAGGTCCCGGTCTTGTCCGTGCAGATCTGCGACGTGCTGCCCAGCGTCTCGACCGAGGCCAGCCGCTTGACGATGGCACCCCGCCGGGCGAGCCGGGTGGTCCCCATGGCCAAGGTGAAGGCCACCACTGCGGGCAGCCCTTCTGGGATGGCCGCGACCGCCAACGAGACTGCGCTGATGAACAGCTCGGCGAAGTCCTGCCCGCGCACCAGCCCCAGCACAAACACGACCACGATCACCGCACCCGCGATCAGCGCCAACGTCCGGCTCAGGTCGGCGATCTGGCGCTGCAGCGGCGTGGGCTCCGGCTCGGCCTCGTGCAGCATGCCAGCGATCCGGCCGATCTCGGTGCGCATCCCGGTAGCGGTGACCACGAGTTCGGCGTGCCCACGCGTGATCATGGTGTTCATGAACACCACGGTGGTCCGGTCGCCCAGCGGCGCGGCGGGGTCGATCTGCGCGGTCGCGGACTTGGCCACCGGCTGGGCCTCGCCGGTGAGCGACGACTCCTGGACCTCCAACCCGGTCGACGCCACCAGCCGCCCGTCGGCAGGCACCCGGTCACCGGCCTGGACCGCCACGACGTCTCCGGCCACGAGCTCGGTGGCGTCGAGCCTGACCATCTGCCCGTCCCGGCGGACCGCCGCCGTGGTCACCAGCATCTTCTTCAGGGCTTCCAGCGAGGCCTCCGCTCGCGACTCCTGCACGAACCCGATGGTCGCGTTAAGCAGCACCACCAGCGCGATGACGACTGGGGTCTCCCACTCGCGGGTCACGAGCAGGCTGACCACGGCGGCGACCAGCAGGATCACGATCAGCAGATCCTTGAACTGCCGCAGGAACGCCTTCCACCGCCGCTCGCGCCGAGCCTCGGCGAGGCGGTTCGGGCCGTCCTGCTCCAGCCGCCGGGCGGCCTCCGCTGCCGACAACCCCTTACGCGCATCCACCTCGAGGCGCTGCGCCGCCTCCGTCACCGGTATTGCGTGCCAGGGCGGCGATCCTGCGGCGACTTCGGTCATGCCCCCGTCGTGCTCGACGGCCCCCGACCGAAACTGAGCGCTCCCCGTTCGGCGTGGTGACCTCATGCCTGCACGGGCACGCTCGTGGGCTGGGAGATTCCCGCGGCGGCGTAGATGTCGGGTTCGTCAAGGGTCTCGCGCTCCAGCAGCTGCGCGACGATCCCGTCGAGCTTGTCCCGGTTCTCGCGTAGCAGCCGGCGAGCCTCGGCGTAGCATTCGTCGCTGATCCGACGAACCTCGTCATCGACGGTGTCAAGCATCTCGTCGGATACGCCAGACATTCGCGGATCGCCGTCCTGGGGTAGCACGGAGATCGGGCCGATGCGCGCCGACATGCCCCACCGCCCGACCATCGACCTGGCGATCTTGGTGCTGAGCTCCAGGTCGCTCTCCGCGCCGGTGGTGACCACGCCGAAGACCTCCTCCTCGGCGGCCATCCCGCCGAGCGCGCCGATGATGCGGCCCCGCAGGTAGCGCTCGTCGTAGCCGTAGCGGTCGGACTCCGGCGTGGACAGGGTGACGCCCAGGGATCGACCGCGGGGGATGATCGAGACTTTGCGGATCGGGTCCGCGCCGGGCTGCAGCATGCCGAGCAGGGCGTGGCCGGCCTCATGGTAGGCAGTGCGGCGGCGCTGCTCGGGGGGCATCACCACGTTGCGCTCGGCCCCGAGCTGGATCTTCTCCAGGGCGTCGCTGAAGTCGCGCGTGGTGACGGCGGACTCGCCGCGGCGGGCCGCGCCCAGGGCGGCCTGGTTGACGAGGTTAGCCAAGTCAGCACCGGTCATCCCGGGGGTCACCGCGGCGATTTGGCGCAGATCCACGTCGCCGGCTAAGGGCACTTTGCGGGTGTGCACCTGCAAGATCTCAAACCGGCCCTTCTGGTCGGGGGCGTTGATCGTGATCGTCCGGTCGAACCGGCCGGGGCGCAGCAGGGCCGGGTCGAGCACGTCGGGCCGGTTGGTGGCGGCCAGCACGACTACGCCCTCGAAGCCGGAAAAGCCGTCCATCTCGGTAAGGATCTGATTGAGAGTCTGCTCGCGCTCGTCGTGCCCGCCGACCGACTGGGCCGCGCTGCGGGACCGGCCGATCGTGTCGATCTCGTCGATGAAGATGATGGCGGGCGCGACCTTGCGGGCCTCGGCAGTCCGTAACTGATCAGCATCACGATCGCCAGCGGTATCCACCGGAACCGGCGAGGCGGCTGCCCGTCGTCCTGCCCTGATGGCAACCCCTCCGTCCGCCATGGACGCTGCGGGGCCTGGTTCGCCGGCTGCCGACTAGACCGAGTGTCACGCTGCTGCTCACCCGCGGCCGGCCGCTCACTCATGGCCAACCTTCCCCTCCGCCTGGCTGAGCGGGACCCCGGTCCGCCACGGCCACCACGCCCGGCAGCCGCACGCCGATTCCAGCGCCCGACGAACCGAACGAGGGCCCCCTCAACACGGTGCCATGAAGCAGAGCCGTCCACCAGGCCGAGCCGGCGCTCACACCGGACAGGCACGATGAGGGAACCATCCCGTGTTGGCTCTGGTGTTAGCGTTGGTCGACGGGGAGGGTGGGCGGCAGTGCTCGATCCGCGGACGCGGCGACGCCACAAGGTTCGCAACGCCGCCCAGGCCGTCTTGCTGCTGGGCGGGATGGTGGCCGTCGTCGCGGTGCTCGCTTGGCTGCTGTTCGGCATGGAGGGCCTGCTGTGGGCGCTCGTGATCGGCATCATCGTGCTGACCCTGCGGCCCCACATCCCGCCGCAATGGGTTCTGTCGATGTACGGCGCCCGTCCCCTCCCGCACCCGGTGGCGCCCGAACTCCACCACTACGTGCGCGCGCTCGCCGATCGCGCGGGGCTGTCGGCCACCCCGGGGCTGTACTACGTCGCCAGCCCGATGGCCAACGCGTTCGCCGTGGGCAGTCGAGACGACGCGGCCCTGGCCGTCACCGACGGGCTGCTGCGCCGGCTTAGCGGCCGCGAGCTTGTCGGGGTGCTCGCCCACGAGACCAGCCACATCCGCGCCGACGACTTGCGGATCATGAACCTGTCTGACACGCTCGGACGCCTCACCCACGCCCTCGCGTACTTCGGCCTGATCCTGTTGGTAGTGGCCCTGCCGCTGACGGCGGGCGGCACGTTCTCACCGCTGTGGTTGGCCCTGATCCTCACGGCGGTCCCGACGCTGGTGACGCTGCTCCAGCTCGCGCTGTCCCGATCCCGCGAGTACGACGCAGACCTCCAAGCCGCCGCACTCACCGGTGATCCCGAAGGGCTAGCGTCCGCGCTTGAGCAACTCGAACGGTCCGAGGGGCGTATCTGGGAGCGGGTAATGATCCCGCACCGGCGGGCTCCCGACCCGCTGCTGCTGCGCACCCACCCACCGACCGCGGAACGGGCGCGGCGGCTGCGCGAGCTGATGCCCCGCCACGACCGCGAACGGCTCGGAGACAACCGGCGGATCCCACCCGCCGGTTACCCCCACGTGCGGTCCCCGGTCCAGCTCCGCTTTCCCGGTATCCGCTGGTGACTACAGCGTCTGACGGAGGAAGGAGTTGCCCGTGAGTGGTACTCGCGGTGGCGCGTCCCGCGCGCGGGTCTGGTGCCACGGGCGATCGGTGGACTGGCAGGGGTGGGCGGCCTGTGCGGCCGCGGTCGCGGGGTTCGCCCTGTGCCTGATCGGCTGGCTGACGGGCGGCGGCGCGGTTTCGCTGCCCTGGGCGCCGACCCTCGATCTGCGCCTGAGCTTCTCCCTCGACGGCCTCGGTGCGCTCTACGCGTTGCTGGCCACTGGCGTCGGCGCCCTCGTCTTCGCTTACGGCACCCGCTACCTGTCCCTGCACCTGGAACACGAGCGCCGCCCGGCGGCAGAGCGGTGGAGGTTCTGGCCGTGGATGGCGCTGTTCGCAGGGGCGATGGTAGGGCTGGCCACGGCGCAGGACCTCATCCTGCTGTTCGTGTTCTTCGATCTGACGGCGGTCTGCTCGTATTTCCTGATCGGCTTTGACCGCACCGAGCGCGAGGCCCGCACCGCCGCGCTGATGGCTCTCCTGGTCACCGTGGTCAGCGCCGTGGCGATGCTCGTCGCCGCGGTCCTGCTGTACATGGCGTATGGCACTTTCTCGATCCCCGAGCTGGTGGCCCGCGCCGGGGCCGGCACGACCACGACCGTCGCCGGCGCGTTGCTGGCCGTAGCCGCGCTGGCTAAGAGCGCGCAGGTCCCGCTGCACTTCTGGTTGCCGCGGGCAATGGTGGCACCCACCCCGGTTTCGGCCTACCTACACTCGGCGGCGATGGTTGCGGCCGGTGTGCTCGTTCTTGGCCGGGTGCACCCACTGCTGGCGCGCAGTGAGGCGGTGCTGGGCGGGTTGCTGGTCGTGGGGCTGGCGTCCATCACCGTGGGGGGACTGCTGGCGCTGCGCCAAGACCGGCTCAAGCAGCTGCTCGCCTACTCCACGATCTCACAGTACGGCTACGTGGTGATGCTGTACGGCATCGGGGGAGCTGCCGGCACCGGTGCGGCGGCGTTCTACGTGCTGGCCCACGGCGTGGCCAAGAGCGCCCTGTTCATGACCGCGGGGGCGGTGACGATAGCCACCGGCGAAGATCGGCTGTCCCGACTGGGTGGGCTGGTGCGCCGCGCGCCGGTGCTCGCGGTGACCGCCGGTGTGGCGACCGCCAATCTGGCCGCGCTGCCGCTGACCGTCGGGTTCTTCAAGGACGAGCTGTTTTTCACCGCGGCGCTGGGCGCAGGTCCGCTGGTGGCCGGGCTGGCGGTGGCTGCGGCGGCGCTGACGTTTGCCTACATCGGACGGTTCTGGATGCTGCTGTTTTTGGGGCCGACGCGTGCCGAGCCGGATCCGGTGCCTGGGCTCCTCGTCGCGCCGATCGCCGTCCTGGCCGTCGTTGCCGTCCTCGGAGGCCTGGTCGTGCGGCCGTTCGAGCGCCTGGCCGAGGATGCGGGAAGCATTTCGACCACCTCGCCAGTGAACCTGTCACCGGCCTACCACCTTGACGCCCGGCCCGAGAACCTGATGGCTCTGGCCGCGTGGATGCTAGGCGGGCTGCTGCTCGCCCTCCCGCGCGTGTCGGGCTGGGCGTCGCGCGGTCTGGCAGTGGCCGGGGAGCGGCTGGGGCCGCGGCGGGCCTACGACGCGTCGCTGCGCGCACTGTCCCGTGTCTCCGCCGCACTGCACAACCGGGAAGTGCGCGACTGCGCAACAGCGTCGCCGCGGTGCTCGTCCCTGCCGGGTTGCTGATCGCACTTGCTTTTGCCGCTACCCCCACGGCCGGCGCCTACGCGCTGGGCACAGTGTCCGGTGCTGACTGGTTGATCCTGCCACTGCTGGGGCTGGTCGTCACCGCGACGGTGATGATCGCTCGGTCCCATTCCCAGCTGGCCCTGGTGCTCGCACTGTCGGTGGTCGGCTTCGCGCTGGCCGCGGTCTACGCACTGGTCAGCGCACCCGACGTGGCGTTGGTGGCTGTCGTAGCCGAGACCATGCTCACGCTGGTGTTCCTCGCGGCGCTGGCCCGGCTGCCGCGCGACGGGCCGGAGCGGGAATGGGC
>JALZHU010000494.1 GCA_030860695.1 Actinomycetota bacterium | reverse complement strand
CCTGTGGGGTTCCAGAAGTCGGTCACCTCCTGCTGAGCAGCGGCTTTACGCCGCCCGTTCGTACTCGTTGATCAAGCCACCCAGAACCGGGTGACGCGTGATCCGTTTGTGGTTGAGATCTGCCACGGGATGGGTCGGTCGCGGTGGGCGAAGGTCGCGGGCACGGTGGGGCCGTCGGCCGTTGTAATGGCGAACGTACTCTGCGAGCGCTACATGCAAGTGCCGTTGATTGAAGACCAGTATGCGGTCGGTGAGTTCGGCTCTGATAGTGCGCACGAATCTTTCGGCGAAACAGTTCGCCCGCGGGCAACGCGGAGGGAGGTCACGTCCGGCGGATACCCACATCGGCCAGGACGGCGTCAAACGAGGCGGTGAACTGACCGGCCCGATCTCGGATGAGGATCCGGAACTGGGTGAGGTGATCGCCGAGATCCATGACCAGGTTGCGGATCTGCTGGGTGGTCCACCGGCCGTCCGGGTTCGTGGTCGCGCCCAGCACGTGCACGGACCGGCTGGCGACCTCCAGGACGAAGAACACGTAGATCCGCTGGAGCGTCACCGCGCAGTCCACATGGAAGAAGTCACACGTCAGCATGGTCGTGGCCTGGGCGCGCAAAAACTGCCGCCAGGTCGTGTCGGTGCACCGGAGCGGCGCTGGAGGTATCCGCAACCGCCGTAGGACGCGGCGGATCGTCGACGCTCCCACGTGGTGACCGAGCTTGAGCAACTCGCCCTGGATCCTTTGGTATCCCCAGCTGGGATTCTCCCGGGCCATGCGTTCGATCAGCACGGCCACGGCGTCCTCGAGGGGCGGACGTCCGACACGGTTGGGATAGGTCCCCAACCAATCAGGCCGCCCACCGATCACCGACGAGATCAGGGCCCTGGTGCTACGCCTGGCCCAGGAAAATCCTTCCTGGGGTCACCGCCGAATCCAAGGCGAACTCACCGGACTCGGACACCGCGTGAGCACCGGGACCATCCGGCGGATCCTGACCGCCGCCCGCCTCGGCCCGGCACCCCGCCGAGCAGACACCGGGTGGCAGACCTTCTTGCGCGCTCAGGCCACCGGGCTGCTGGCCACCGATCTTGTTCATCCTCGACACCATCACCCTGCGCCGAGTTTAAGTCCTGTCGTCATGGAAGTTTCGCACCCGCCGGGTCCATCTCCTCGGCGTGACCACCCACCCGACCGCAGCCTGGACCACCCAAGCCGCCCGCAACCTCCTGATGGACCTCGATGATCAGACCAGCTCGTTTCGCTTCCTCATCCGCGACCGGGACGCCAAATTCACCGCCGCCTTCGATGCCGTCTTCGCCTCCGAAGGCATCGACGTGGTCAAGATCCCTCCGCGGACGCCGCAGGCGAACTGCTACGCGGAACGGTTCGTCGGCAGCGTCCGCGCCGAATGCACCGACCGGATGCTGATCTACCACGAGCGACATGCCCACGCCGTCCTCCACCGGTACGTGCGCCACTTCAACAATCACCGCCCACACCAAAGCCTGGACCAACACCCGCCAGCCCACGACTCCGCCACCGTGATACCCCTCGACGCCCCGATCCGACGTCACCGCGTCCTCGGCGGCGTGATCAACGAGTATCGGCACGCAGGCTAGGCAGATCAGAAAACATCTGTTCAACGGCCTCGCATCGAGTTTTGGCACGGCACAGGACTTCCGCAGATGCTGGCACACGATCGGCCTGAATCTGGGCGTTGACCAGCCTAGATGGTGGGGAAGCTTGATCGGGGCGTGTTACTACACGCGCTGGGATGGCCGTGGGTCAGCTTTCGCGGTCGAAACCCTGGTGACCGGGTGTCGTCCGTTGAGGGCCAGCTGCTGGTAGCGCGCCACGCGAGTCGTCGTTGGTCATCCGCCACGACTCCCGCAGGTACATACCTACGAGCTAACACCATGTGCTCAGGTCAAATCCAGCGGCACGCCGTAACGCGTGTGCCTACAGAATTTTTGGTCGGCGGCACGCCCGCACGCCTCTCACCAGGCACGATGTTCTCGATCAAGCCCAAATATGCCTACGAACTGCGGAACTCCGGTCAGGAGATTGCGCGCTTGCTGAGCCATCCAGGCTGAGTTCGGGTTCGCCGTGATGCCCAGGAGGTGGATGCGGCGGGTGGCGTGCTCCACGGTCAGGTAGGCCCCGGGGTGCGATGCCGGTGTTGCCACCGGTTCGTTTCCCGGGGGCCCCTTCCGGACCCGGCGTATGCGTTTCCGCATACCGG
>JALZHU010000296.1 GCA_030860695.1 Actinomycetota bacterium | reverse complement strand
GGGCGCGGGTGGCCCGGTAGGCGGACAAGGCGGCCAGCGGTAGCGCGGCCAGCAGGAGCAACGACACCGCGGCGGCCGGCGATCCCACCGGCAAGCCGAGCAGGCCGAGCACCGCCAGCGCGGCCGGTGGAGGGGCCGCGCTCCCGCCCCCGACTGGGTGCCAGGAAGCCAGGTAGGACAACCAGGTCTGACCCAGGCTCTCCAGGGGGAGAAGCCGGCCGCCGGCCAAGTCCAGCCCCAGCCGATGGCGATTCACCAACACGGCGAGCACTGCCATCGTGGCGGTGAGCAGCGCGGGCGGGGAGAGTAGGAATGTCCGGATGCGTGTGCCGATCCCGACGTCCACGAACGTCAGCACGCTGGAGTCGTTTTTACGGGTAGCACTGTGCGGTGTTTCGATATCGGACTGTCTGCGCAGTGGCGAGGGCCGGGGCCTGCTTGGTGTGCTGGCCTCGCCTGCGCGGTCCTCAGCCGGGTTATCCTTTGCTGGACGGTCCTCCGCCGAGGCGCTGGGCGCTACCGGCGCGGCGACGGCGCTGGACCTGCGCAGGTCTCCCCCGGATGGGGCATGGCCTTCAGCGGCCGGGTCGTCACCGACAGGTGTCCCAGCAGTGCCCGACACACCGACTCCTCCCGTCATCCCCGTTAGTGGGGCCACACGGTAACGTCCCCGAAGGAACGACGCAGACTCCGGGGAGCGGCTCAACCTCAGACCACGCGGCGTTTGAGCCTGCGGCGCTCTCGCTCTGACAGTCCGCCCCAAATACCGAACCGTTCGTCGAACGCCAGGGCGTACTCCAGGCACTCGGCCCGAACCTCACAGCCCGCACAAATCCGCTTCGCTTCCCGGGTCGAGCCGCCCTTCTCAGGGAAGAACGCTTCTGGATCGGTCTGGGCACACAACGCCCGCTCCTGCCAGTCCTGCTGGTCGAGCCCGTCGAACAGATACCCCCAGCGGCCCTGATGTTCGACCCTCCCATCCGTGAGCCACCTGCTGTCCATCTCATCCATGGCGGTCCGGCCTCCTCGCCATAGAGTTCCTCCCCGGTTCGCGGCCTCCCCGGGCTGTGGCCGGAGAATAACAAGCCTGTGATTACACCTCTGTCATCGGGGATGCAACTTTTCGAGCCCCTCGGCGGGCCGTACCTAGCGTGTCGTGGTTGACACGCCGCGCAGCCACCGTCTGGTGACGTTGGGCAGATCCCGTTTTCCGGTGCTGCGCCATCTTGCCCACCCTGCAGAGTGACCGGGGCCGCCAGTGAGCGACAGTGAGCCTGTGCGTGCCACCGACCTGGCCCCCAGCCCGCTATTCCTGCTGCTGGTCACGGCCACCGTGGCTGGTGGCGCGCTTGCGGCACTGACCGCCGGCACAGCCCGCACCGGCGGCATTGTGCTGCTGGTCCTCGGCGGGTGGGCAGTCGCACTGTGCCTACACGAGTTCGGGCACGCCCTGACGGCCTACCGGGGCGGCGACCGTTCGGTGCGCGCCAAGGGATACCTCACCCTCGACATCCGGCGCTACACCGACCCGGTGATGTCGCTGTTGCTGCCGCTAGCGCTGCTGGCCCTGGGTGGGATCCCGCTACCTGGTGGCGCGGTGTGGATCAACCGGGCCGCGCTGCGTACCCGCGCGATTGTCTCGGCGGTGTCGCTGGCCGGTCCGCTGACCAACCTGGCGCTAGGGGCCGTCCTCACCGCCGTGGTCGCTGCCAGCAACCTTCCGGAGGGGCTCACCGCCGGGCTGTCTTATTTGGCTCTGGTGCAGGTGCTCGCGTTCGTGCTCAACATCCTGCCGGTTCCGGGACTGGACGGGTTCGGCGTTCTGGAACCCTACCTGCCCGCGCAGGCTCGCCGGTTAGCCAGCAGCCTCGGCTGGTATGCCCCCTTGCTGCTCCTCGTTTTGATCATCGCGGTACCCGCGGTGGGCAATGCACTGTTTGGCGCCAGCTTCGCAGTCTTCGCCGCGCTCGGTGGCGATCCGCTGGCAGCGGGCGCCGGCCTGCGGGAGTTCCTGTTCTGGCGCTGACCAGTTATATCGGCATCTGATTAATGTCGAAGTCCGGTGGGTACTAGCCGGGGGACAGCAAGGACGTGGGGAATGGGTCTAGCGGCTCGACTGGACGACTTCCAGCGGCGTCATACCTGGTTGGGATTCCCGCTGGCGGTGGTCTACAAGTTCATCGACGATCAGGGTGGTTACCTCGCCGCTTTGATCACCTACTACGGGTTCGTCTCGCTGTTTCCCATGCTGCTGTTGCTGGTCAGTGTGCTGGGTTACACGCTGGAGGGCGATCCGGCTTTGCAACAGGCAGTGCTCGGCTCGGCGCTGCAGCAATTCCCGATCGTCGGCCCACAACTGGAGCAGAACGTCGGCTCGATCCAGGGCAGCGGCCTCGGCGTGGTCCTCGGCATCCTCGGCGCGGTCTACGGGGGCCTGGGTGTCTCGGTGGCCATCCAGACGGCCTTGAACCGGGTCTGGGCCGTGCCTCGCTATGCCCGCCCAGACCCCGTGGTGTCCCGGTTACGCGGTTTGGTGCTGTTCCTCCTGCTCGGAGCAGTCGTCGTGATAACCACCGCACTGTCCTCGATCGGGGCGGTGGCGGCCGGCTCGCAGTACGGCATCGGCTCCGGGGCGCGCATTGCCGCGATCATGCTCGCAATGATCGTCAACGTGGGTGCGTTCCTTTTCGCGTTCCGGGTGTTGACGGCCCGCGACATTCGGTTGGCTGACCTGATGCCCGGGGCAATCGGCGCCGGCGTTGCGGTTCAGCTGTTGCAGACTGGGGGCGCGTTGTTCGTCAGTTATGCACTCAGGGGGGCCTCGCAGATCTACGGTGTCTTCGGGCTGGTCCTCGGCTTGCTGGCCTATCTGTACCTGCAGTCGTTCATCGTGGTGTTCTGCGCGGAGATCAACGCGGTGCGGGCGCGCCGGCTCTGGCCCCGCAACTTGCTCACCCCCTTCTTCAACGATGTCGCGCTCACCGCCGCCGACCGGGCCTCCTACCGTTCCTACGTGGACTCCGAGCGCTTCAAACCCTCCCAGCAGGTGCAGACCACGTTCGACACCCAGCCCTCCGCCAGCGACAAACCCTGATCCCGGTCGTGAAGGTGGTGGTGCTGGTCGGCGGTGTCGGTGGTGCCCGGTTCCTGCTCGGAGTGAAGGCCGCGCTGGGTCTGCCCGCCGTTGGCACTGGCATCGAGACTGCTTCCAAGGAGCATGAGATCACCGCGGTGGTCAACACCGGCGACGACATCTGGCTACATGGATTGCGGATCTGCCCGGATCTGGATACTTGCATGTACACCCTTGGTGGCGGGATCGACGCCGAGCGCGGCTGGGGACGTGCCGGTGAGACCTGGGTGGTCAAGGCGGAACTGGCGCGCTACGGCGCCGATCCAGACTGGTTCGGGCTGGGCGACCGGGACCTGGCCACTCACCTGGTGCGCACTCAAATGCTCCGGGCCGGCTGCCCGCTGTCCGCGGTGACTGCGGCACTGTGCGACCGGTGGCGCCCCGGGGTGCGGCTGCTGCCGGCCACCGACGATCGCTGCGAGACCCATGTGGTGATCACCGACGCGCAAGGCCGCCGGGTGATGCACTTCCAGGAGTGGTGGATCCGGCACCGCGCGGCATTACCCGCCCGTGAGTTCCTGCTGGTGGGCGCCGACGACGCTGAGCCGGCCGCCGGGGTGCGCGAGGCGATCGCCGGGGCGGACGCCGTACTACTCGCGCCGTCCAATCCCGTGGTGTCGATCGGCAGCGTGCTGGCCGTGCCGGGGATCCGGCACGCAGTGCGCAGCGCTGCAGCCCGGGTGATCGGGCTGTCCCCGATCGTCGGAGGTCGCGCAGTGCGTGGGATGGCGGAGGCCTGCCTGACCGCCATCGGCGTGCCTTGCGAAGCTGGCGCGGTCGCCAGGCATTACGGAGCCCGCTGCGCGGGTGGGATCCTGGACGGGTGGCTGGTGCACACCGGAGACCACGCGACAGTGGTCGGCGTGGAGGTCCGGGAGGTCCCGCTGCTGATGTCCGACGTAGCGGCGACCGCGGTGATGGCCAGGGCGGCGCTGGACCTCGCCGGGCTGGCGACATGAGCGCCGCGAGAGATCATGCCGCACCAGGTGAGGTCCGCATCCTGCCGGTCCGGGGGCTGCCCGACTTCCGGCCGGGGGACGATCTGATCGGCGCGCTGGTCACCGCTGCACCGTGGCTGATCGACGGCGACGTCGTCGTCGTCACCAGCAAGGTGGTGTCCAAGGTGGAGGGACGGCTGACCACGGTGCCGGCCGAACCGCTGGCTCGGGACGCGGCCCGCTGCAAGCTGGTTGCTGCCGAAGCCCAGCGGGTGGTTGCCCACCGCGGTCGTACCCTGATCACGGTGAACTCGCTGGGCATGGTGCAAGCCGCGTCGGGAGTGGACACATCCAACGTGGAGCCCCATGAGGTCGCGCTGCTGCCCGTCGACCCGGACGCCAGCGCCGCGCGGTTGCGCAGCGGGCTGGCCGAGGCGCTAGGCGTCGATGTCGCCGTCGTGATCACCGACACGATGGGGCGGGCGTGGCGAGTCGGGCAGACCGACGCGGCGATCGGGGTCGCCGGGCTCAGCGTGCTGCACCGTTACCCGGGCGCCGTTGACCGATACGGCAACGAGCTGGTGACCACCGAGGTCGCCGTCGCCGACGAGATCGCCGCGGCCGCCGACCTGGTGAAGGGCAAGCTGGTGGGTGTGCCGGTAGCGGTACTGCGCGGGTTGCCGTGCGACGACGACGGCAGCACCGCGGCGGATCTGATTCGTTCGCGGGCCGACGACCTGTTCTGGTTGGGCACTGAGGAAGCAATTGATCAAGGGCGGGCGTTAGGCCGGGCGGATGCTGTGCTGCTGCGCCGGTCGGTGCGCTCGTTTCGTCCCGATCCGGTGGATCCTGCGGCGCTGCGTCGCGCGGTGGGAGTGGCACTGCGCGCACCGGCACCGCACCACACCCGACCGGTTCGATTCGTCTGGCTGACCGACCGGCCCCTCCGGCGGCAGCTGCTCGACGCAATGGCGCAAGCGTGGCGGTCCGACCTGCGCCGCGACGGGCTGCCCGAGGACCAGATCGAACGCCGGGTGCGGCGCGGAGCCTTGCTGTACGACGCACCGGAGGTGCTGGTGCCAGTCGCCGTGCCCGACGGCGCGCACGCCTACCCCGATGCGCGCAGGCAAGCCGCCGAGGAGGCAATGTTCACCATCGCCGCAGGCGCCGCTGTGCAAGGCCTGCTGGTGGCGCTGGCCGCTGAGGGCCTGGGCTCCTGCTGGGTCGGGTCGACGCTGTTCTGTCCTGATCTGGTTCGCGCCGAGCTGTCCCTGCCGCCGGATTGGCGGCCGCTCGGCGCGATTGCCGTCGGCTATCCGACGCAACCGCTGCAGCCGCGCCCCGCGTGCGATCCCGATGACGGGTTGGTGTTGCGATAGTCCCCATGCCGAGTGCCTCAGTTCCGAATGCTGCTGTGCACGCCGATGCGGTGCGAACGCTGTCCGGCTGGGAGCCCGATGATCACGGGCAGTTGGCGCTGCGTCAGGCGTTCCTCGGATTCCTGGCGGCCCGCCCGGACGCCTGCGCCCGCTCCTGCGTGCCTGGCCACCTGACCGCCTCAGCAGTGGTCCTCTCCCATGACGACACGCACGTGCTGCTTACCCTGCACCCTCGGGTCGGACGCTGGGTGCAGCTCGGTGGGCACTGCGAGGAGAGTGACGCCGGACTCGCTGCGGCGGCGTTGCGGGAGGCGACCGAGGAATCCGGCATTGCTGATCTCACGATCGACCCCAGGCCACTGCATCTGGATGTGCACTCAATCACCTGCTCGTTGGGCTTGCCCACCCGGCATTTTGACGTGCGGTTCCTCCTGCATGCTCCGTCGGGCGCCACACCGGCGCATAGCGCGGAGTCGGCTCAGCTGGCCTGGTGGCCGGTGGAGGCGCTACCGCCCGACGTGGCGCCCGCGCTGACGTCTCTCCGATGAACTGTGCCGACGTCACACCTGTTACAGGACGGAACAGCCTGGGGCATCCGGAATGTGCCAAGGCCCCGTGGGCCGAGGAAGTCTGACCGCGGAGGGGGAATGTCGCCGGACTGGATCCGCCATCGCGCTCTGAGCGTGACACCGCGTAGATCAACTCAGCGAATCAGGGACCGCCTCGACGAGACTGACTAACGGGGCTGCGCCCCAGCCCGCCGAGACGTGTGGTGGGGCTCCGGTCGGAGCGGTGCGGTGACACGCTGTGCCCCGGTATGAACCGCCCGTTGGCGGTGGGTGGCCTTGCGGCCTGTGTCCGA
>JALZHU010000295.1 GCA_030860695.1 Actinomycetota bacterium | reverse complement strand
CGACACAGCTTGCCCGAGCTTGCCGCCGATCCACGCAATCCCCGACATCGCCCGAGGGGCCGATGTTGAGCTGTCGGCGGTTAAGGTGGTGGAGTGGCTCTACGAAAAGCGGCGTCCTCTAGTCGAGATGACGCTGACATCGCCGCGGTGACCGAGCTCTACCGCGGCCCAGCGACGGCCGTCTTGAGGTGATGTGTGGCCATGCACATCATGGACGAAGCTGAGTACCACTGGTTTCTCACCGAAGGGACCCGAACCGGGAAGCTGGCGACCACCCGGTCCGACGGCCGGCCCCACGTCGCTCCTGTGTGGTTTGACCTTGACGATGATGGCACCGTCGTCTTGACCACCGGGGCCGACTCGGTGAAGGGCAAGAACCTCCGGCGTGATCCCCGGGTCTGCTTGTGCGTCGACGACGAGACGCCGCCGTATTCCTTCGTGGTTATCGACGGGATCGCCGAGATTACCGAGGATCCTGGGCTGCTGCTGGAGTGGGCCACCAGGATCGCCGGCCGCTACATGGGTGCGGAGCGAGCCGAGCAGTACGGTCGGCGCAACGCGATGCCCGGCGAGCTGCTCGTGCGAATCACACCGAACCACGTCGTGGCCCAGGCGGACATCGCCGACTAAGCCGGCGTACAGCTCAGACCCAAATCCGCGAATAGGGGCGTGACACGGCCCGTGAGATGGCGATAGGTGTCCTGCTGACCTGGGATCATCCTGCTTGCCAGGGCTTGATCATCACAGGTGGAAGGACACCTATCGGGTGGGCAGGGTATGTGAGATCCACCGGTTGCGGTGGCGGGTGCGGGTCGTTGCGTCGGATCCGTTGCTGACGGCGGTGTCGGGGATGGCGGAAGTGACTAAGTTGGTTGACCGGCTTGGCGTGATCAGGTTGTTGCGTTACTCATTCATCGTGACCAACCTCGATGTGTCCACACCGGAGTAAGCCACCGCGGTCGAGCACTGGTACCGACACCGGACCGCGATCGAGAAACATGTTTGGCGACGCCAAGCTCGGCGCCGCGTTGCGGCATCTCCCCCTCGGGATATCCCCAGGTCAATAAGGCGTGGTTGGGGGCGGATTGCTCGCGGTTAGCATCGCCGGCTGGCTGCACCAGCTCACCGCCACCCTCAATCCCGACGGCCGGCTGGCCGGACACGGTCTCCGCGGCGGCCAAGCCATGATCGCCACCCTGCGGCACCGGCTGATCCGGATACCCGCCCGCCTTGTCCGCCACGCCGACGCACTCGACCTGCGCCTACCACCGGGCCACCACCTGCTCCACGAGGTCCTCACCCGGCTCCGCGCCCTGCCCACAAGTCCCTGACCAGGCCAACCGGCCCCGAACACCCCGGAAACCGCTCACCCGAGGCGACACTCGGGCCTCCCACCTGCCACCACCCCGGAAAAACTGCCCAAAAACGTCAACAACTCCGGGCAATGATCGACACCCCGCTGCTCATGGATTCGGGTCAAAGAGTGGACGGCCACGGCGACGCGAGGTGAACAACGTATTCAGCCGTTCGTTAGACTCCCCGCGCGTTTGCCTTGGACGCGCTTACCCCGCTTGACCCGAGTGGACAGCCGATCGGATTCATACGCGGCGGCGGTGACTACGGCGGCGACCTCGGTGGGATGGATCTCGGCGGCGACTTCTAAAACGGCCGTCATTTCTTACAACGACAGCCGTCGCTGGCAGTTGGGGCACCAGTAGAGGTTGCGCCCCGCATGCTGCACGGTAGCGACTGCCGTACCACACACCAGGCAAGGCGCCCCGGCTCGGCGGTAAACGTAGACCTCGCCGCCGTGCCGATCCTGCCGTGGGGCGCGCCCAGTGCGCACCGGATCGTGCTCCGGGCGCACGGTGTCAATCCGGCCGCGACGCACCCCGTCCCCCATCAGCTCGACCAGATCCGACCACAATGCGGCCCACTGATCAGCACGCAGCTCACAGCCCGGCTGCAACGGATCCAGCCGGTGGCGGAAGAGCATTTCGGCGCGGTAGACGTTGCCGACCCCGGCGAGCACCGATTGGTCCATCAGCAACGTCGCGAGCGGAGCACGGGACCGCGAGATTCGCACCCACGCCTGGTCCGGGTCGGCGTCGCGACGCAGCGGATCCGGTCCCAGCCGGGCGCGCACCGCATCAGCCTCGTACCCGGTCAGTAACTCGCATGCCGCTGGCCCGCGCAGGTCGGTCCAGTGGGTGGAACCAACCAGACGCATTCGCACCTGGCCCCGAGGTGGCTGCACCGGCAACGTCGCCTCGGTAAAACCGCCATAGAGACCCAGGTGAATGTGCACCACGAGATCGGAGCAATAAATGTGAAATAAGTGCTTGCCGTGCGCTTCGGCACGGTGCAGCACCCGTCCGTCCAGCACTGCAGCGGCTGCCGCGAAGCGACCCTGCGGGCTGGATACCGACACTGGTGACCCGCCGTAACACCGCTGGTGCTGCTGAGCCAGCCGGTGAGTGGTATGGCCTTCCGGCATGGGCGGCTCAACCCGCAGAGATCGGGGGGGCATCCCCGGTGGACTCGAAGTCTGAGATCTGCTTGATCCGGCGGGAGTGCCGCTCGCCACCGGAGAACGGCGTAGTGAGGAATGCCTCAACGATCTCCGCTGCCTCGGCGGGACTGTGCATCCGAGCGCCGATCCCCGCCACCTGGGCGTCGTTGTGTTCCCGGGCGAGCCTGGCCGTTTCAGTGCTCCACGCCAGCGCGGCCCGGCAGCCCGGGACCTTGTTGGCCGAGATCTGCTCGCCGTTGCCCGACCCACCGATCACCACCCCGATGCTGCCCGGGTCGGCCACTACCCGGCGGGCGGTCTCGATGCAGAACGGCGGGTAGTCATCGTCTGGATCGAAGACGTCGGGGCCGACGTCCACCACGTCGTGCCCAAGACTGGTCAGGTGCTTCACCAGGAACGCCTTGAGCTCGAAGCCAGCGTGGTCGGAACCGAGGTATACGCGCACGGCGTGCAACATTGCCATATCGCGAATCGCCGTGTGAGGGGGCGCAGGTTGACTCGCGCCGTTAGCCCGAATATGTCTCCGTATTGGGTGGCTGCAGTCTGGCTAGTGCGGCGAGGGTGGTGGGGGGATCGAACGGTGAGGTCGAGACGGCGCCGTCGGGATTTAGGTCGCCGGCCAGCAGGGCTCGGCACAAATCGGCCAAGGTGGCCAGGTCATCACGTTGGGTGGCGACAAACTCGGCGTCTACCGGGTCGCCGTGTCCGGGCACCACGGTGCGCGGGCCGAGCCGGAGTAGCTCTGTCACCGCGGAAGGCCACTCTAACGGGTAGCCATCGGTGAAGTCGGGATCAGCGCCCTGCTCGACGAGGTCCCCGGCGAAGAGCACGCCGGTATCGGGCGACCACACCGCGACGTCGTGGTCAGTGTGGCCAAGGCCTGGATGGGTCAACAACACCCGTCGACCGCCGAGATCGACTTCGACCTGCTTGGCAACCAGGCGGTCCGGCACCACAGGAGGCACCAGCGGCGGGTCGCGCTGGATCCGCTGCGCGCGGGACCAGGCTAACGCCTCGGCGTGCTGGGCCGCGCCACCTCTGGCCAAGTCGTCCCGGCACCGGGGATGCGCCCACACCGTGGCCGGCAGGAAGGCCGCGGTGCCTAGGCAGTGGTCGAAGTGCGCGTGGGTAGAACCACGCTGCACGGTTCGCGGGTAACCTCGCGTACCGCGGCCTGTAGTTCAGCGCCCTGATCGGGGTTGCTGCGGGTGTCCACCACCAGAGCACCGTGGTCCCCGATCACTAGCCCCACCGACAAGTCCAACTCCGCGTACCGGCGGACCAACACACCGTCGGCCAGCTCGATCCACTGCGCCGCCACGAGCCTCCCTCAACGCTGTCACGCCCCCCAATACACCAGATCGCTTGCCCGCTCGGGCCGGTCCCGTTCGCTGCGCCGGTGTGCCAGCAGTGTTCGCACGGAGCGGCCCGCAGACGTCACCTGTCATGTAGGCGCACCGTCCACGCGACCACGATGACAGTCGCCAGGTAACGGCGGCATGCAGCGGGACGGATTACCACAGCATGGGAGAGAACCCCACCCAGCGGGTATCAGAATCAGGTCATCCGCTGCCGATCGTCATAGGCAGTGTCCTGTGGCCTGGGGGGAGCGGTGACCAGCTGAGGCGCGCTGAGGTGCTGCTCGCCCACGGGCACCCGGGCTGACCTTCCGGTGCCGACGACGCTGGCGGCAGGGGGCGGGTCTGGTCCTGGTGATCTCCTTCGCCGTACTGGCGATGTTGTGGCGGCGGCCGCGGTTTACCGCGGGCAAGGGGGGTTGGCCACTGCCGGCGGGCTTGCAGCGTGTGCTCGACGCCCTCAACGCTGCGGGTGGCGCTGCAGGGCGTCACCCTGGCCACGGTGGTGCTGGTCTGCGTGGTCGGCCTGGCCGGGCCGCGAGTGACCGAGCGGGACCTGGCACCGTGGGTGTTCTACATCATCTTTTGGGTGGGGCTGGTGCCCGCGTCACTGCTGCTCGACCCGGTCTGGCGAGTGCTGAACCCCTTAAGGGGATCGAACCGTGGCGTCCCTTTCTGGTCCAGATATCGGGCAAAGGCCCGTAGCGCACGCTCTTGACTGGGTAAGCGGTACCCCAAGCCCCGGCGTAACTGGATGTATTCGCCGACCAGCGTGACGATGCTGACGGTCATGACATCACCTGCGGCCACGGCAACGCGACCTCCCGCAACGTCGCGACATCTACCGCGGCGTAGATACGGGTAGTGGCCAGCGAGGCATGCCCGAACACATCGGCGATCTCATCCAGGCTGGCGCCGTGTTCGAGCAAGTCAGTGGCCAGCGAATGCCGCAACAGGTTGGCCCCCGCATCGGCGCATCTATCCCTGCACGCCGCAACGCGTGGTCCACCGCGCGGCCGACAATACTGCTGCTGATCGGTGCACCGACCCGTACCCGGTGTAGCACAAACACTTCCCGGGCGCGGGTGTCCGGGCGCGCGTGCTGCAGGTAGCCGGCCAGCGCCGCCCCCATCTCACCCAGCAGTGGCAGCAGCGCACCATGACCGGTCTTGCGCGCACGCACTCGCGCCACAGCGTTGCGCCAGTCGAGATCCTCCAGCCGCAGCTGCACGATCTCGCTGGCCCGAAGCCCCAACCGGGCCAGGCACAAGATGATCGCCCGATCTCGCAGCCCCGCGGCGAGGACACCTCCAGCGAAGCGATCAGCTGCTCGAAGCGCCCCGGGTCCAGAGACCGAACCAGGCCGCTCGGGCGATGCGGCACCATCGGGACCGCATCCTCTCACCGCTCGACGCATAGCCCCTCCGCGCGCAGGAACCGCACGAACGAACGCAGCGCCGACGCGGCAAGCTCCACCGTCCTCGGCTGGTAACGGCCGGGCAGGCCAGCAACGAAGCCAACCACATCACGCGCACCAAGCTGCGCGACCTCCACTGCGCCCTCGGCAAACACCGTCTGCAGAAACGCCCGAACGAACCTGACGTAGTTGCGTCGCGTCCCCACGCACACGCCCCGGGTACGGCGCAAATGCTCATCGAAGGCCGCGAGCGCTCCCTCGACTGTCCACCGATCACGAGACGTCATCAGCTGCTCCTTAGTCTTCCGAACAGATCGCGCACAAGAAGCGTCGCGATTATGCGCAGCTACAACGACCGCCGACCAACCACAAACCCAGCCCGCACAAGGGCAACCGACACGCTTACGCCGCCAGACTGCACATAACCACCAGCTGAGTCGAATAGGTGTTATGTGCAGCTGCACATAACACCTATATCCCGACCTGGCAGGGCTGGGTTTATCTCGCCACGGTCATCGATTGCCACACCAAAGCTGTGATCGGATGGGCGATGGACGACAACTACAAGACCCCCCTCATCGAGAAAGCTATCCGGATGGCCGCGCGGAACTACGACCTCGCGCCTGGTGCGATATTCCACTCCGACAGTGGCAGTAACTACACCTCCACACAGTTCGCCGCGACCCTGGAATCTCTCGACATCAGGCACTCCGTCGGACGGACCGGGATCTGTTTCGACAACGCCATGGCCGAATCGTTCTTCGGAGCGCTCAAGAACGAACGTGTCCATCGCACTGTGTACCTCACCCGGCGACACGCCATGACACACATTGCGCGTTACATTGAATTCCGTTATAATACCCAACGTCTCCACTCGGGACTCGGGTACAAGACCCCACACGAGGGTCGCGGTAGGGACCGCCCTTGCGGGCGGCCCCCCGCACAGATCCCAGCGTGCGGGACTACCGCACTGGGCTCCTGCCTCAGGTTCTGGCGGCAAAGCGCACTTCTGGGAAAGGATGGATCACGC
>JALZHU010000053.1 GCA_030860695.1 Actinomycetota bacterium | reverse complement strand
GCTGCGGGGTGAGGCGGTCGGCGTCCAGCCCGGCGGCCCGAGCGGAACGCTCGGCGGCGCGAACGTTGTCAGCGAAGCGCCGGGCAACACAGCGCAGCGCGGCCTCGGGGTCCTCGCCGGCCAGCTTCGCCGCGGCGGACAGCGCGAACAACGACGCCCCGGTCCCACCGTCGGCTCCGGGTAGCAGATCCGTGGGAAGCGCCGCCTTCATCGCCCGGGACACCAGCTCGGCCGCCAATGCCACGGCTGGCTGGGCCAGCGAGACCCCGTCAACGCTTGACTCGCGGCGTTTCTCGGTGCGCTTGAGCTGCTCCCATCGGATCTCTTGCTCGGCGGCGGTGTGCACCTCCTCGCTGCCAGCAAAGACATGCGGATGCCTGGCAATGAGCTTGGCCACCAGCCCGGTGGCCACCGCATCGATGTCAAAGCCCGCGGGCAGCTCCTGCGCGACTCGGGCGTGGAAAAGCACCTGCAGCAGCACGTCACCGAGCTCCTCGCGCAGCGCAGCGGTGTCCCCGGTGACGTCACTGTCCTCCAATGCTTGATACAGCTCGTAGGTCTCCTCGATGAGGTAGGGCATCAGCGAGCGGTGCGTCTGCTCGGCGTCCCACGGGCAGCCACCCGGGGAACGCAACCGGTCCATCACCGCGACCGCATCCAGCAATGCAGCGCCTACCGGTTCAGGGGTCTGCAGCACAGTGGCCCCGGTCGCTACCCAGTGAGCCGCTGCACCAGTGCTGGGGTCCAGGGTAAGCAGTAGCCCCTGCACGGCATCGCCAACAGGATGTGCCCCGCACAGCTGCGCCAGCTCGGCCGGTACGTCGGTGTCGGCGTGCAGTTCAGCCCCGTCCCGCAGCAGGCGGGCCGCCGCTGCCGGAAGGACCGCGCCGAGCCGGGGGGATAGCGCTACAACAACCGGCGTGCGGGTCACGCTCGCGGGGTGGCACGTAGTGGCGCGACGAAGCCACCGGTCTCGTTCTCGTCAGCCACGACCTGCAGGCTCACCGGGTCCCACACGCCGTAGCGGGGGGACAGGCGCACTCCCACCTCCTCGCCCACCTGGGCCAGCTGGCGCAGACCGATGGCTTCCAGCACAGCAGGGTCGATCTGATCGACTTCGGGAGCGTGATCGGATGGCTGGACACCCCGATTGGCGCGGTTTTTCATCACCATGATCACCCAGGGTTTGGTGTCCTCAAGCTGGAAGGCCACCACCGTGCCCTCGGCAACACCGAACGCCGGGGTGGTAGCGAAGATCGGGTCGTCAGCGGCGACGACCCGCTTGCCAAGCTCGGCGTCCTTCCCGGCGCGGACGTCAGCATCAATCAACTGCCGGGCCCGCTTAGACCCTGCCTGGGAGAACTCCTCCACCCGCCGTTTCGCGGCAGTTCGGGTGTCGGCGGTGGTGTAGTCGAAGGTGACCGCGCTGCTGCGCAAGGTGGCGCGGCCCAGCTGGGCCATCAGCAGCTTGTCCCTGGCTCGCTCCTGGTAGGAGTTGGCATCGAAAATCGTCCCCTGGGACGCGGCCTCGGCACCCCCGACCTGGCTGATGAGCCGGTTCACTCGAGCCTGGTCCACAGTCAGGCCGGCCCGCCGCGCGGCGATCTCAAGCAGCTGGTGCCTGATCCGCACGGTGACGATCTTGCGCGATAGGTCATCGAGCTGGCGGTCCGCCACCAGCTCGGCCCGGACCTGCGGATCCTCCTTGTCCAACACTGTCACGAGCTGGCTGTGCACCTGCTCCAGCGGGATCTCGATACCGTCGACGAACGCGGCGGCGCCGAGCTGGTGAGGGCCGAAGCTGCAACCGCCAACGACCAGTGCCGCGGCAGCGACCCCGGCGGCGGCACGCAGGACGCTTTGCACCAGCCTACCCTCTCACGCTGGATGGACTGATCTCCAGGTACCCGGGCCCACCGTCCAGCCCCATGATGCTGGTTCACGTCCGTGAGGTCCGGTTAGGCCGGTTGCTGCGCGGTGGATCTCGCGCGTACCGCTGAGACCGGAGGCGTCGGCCAGACTCGCTACCCTGATCCGGTGGTCGAGGCTAGAGGGAGCGCGATGCCGTCGATGCACGATCTCACTGAGAGATTGCGCCGCCTGCTGACCGACGCGCCCGGGGTGCTCGTCGCCTATCTGTACGGCTCGCACGCCCGCGGGCGGGCGGGGCCGCTGTCCGACGTCGACGTCGCCCTTCTCCTCGATGGTGACGACGAGGAACGCAGGCTAGAACTCACAGCAGCGATTGCCCACGCCGTCGCGCCGGCCCGCGCGGACGTTGTCATCCTCAACGACGCACCATCCGCCCTGTCGTACCGCGTGCTGCGCGACGGCACCGTCCTCGCCTCCCGGGACGAGCGGGCTCGTGTCCAGCACTGGGTCCGCACCGTCGACCGCTACCTCGACATGGCTCCGGCCCGGCGCCTCCTGGCGGCTGGCACGCGGAACCGGTTGCGTGAGGGCCGCTTTGGTCGACGCTGAGGTGGTCGGCCGACGGCTCCGCGAGATCGGCCGCCGGCTGGGAGCGCTGCGCGACGTCTGCTCGCACGGCGAGAGTACCTTCCTGACCGACCCGGCGTTGCAGGCACAGGCGGAGCGGCATCTCCAGCTTGCCCTCCAGTGCGCAATCGACATCGCGCTGCACATCCTCGCCGAGGACACCGACCGGACTCCCGAGGACTACGGCACGGCGTTCCGCGACCTCGCTGCCATTGGGGTGCTCGACCGGGATCTCGCCGATCGGCTGCGGCTGGCGGCCGGGCTGCGGAACGTACTTGTGCACGCCTATCTCGACGTCGACCCGGCCCGGATCTGGACACACTTGAGCCGGCTCGACGACCTCGAGGACTTCGCGCACGCCGTAGACGCGTATCTGGATCGAGCTCCGTAGCCCGGTCGCGGCGTCAGGCACGTCAGCCCGTCGGGGCCGGCGCCGTCCCGAGCACGCTGGTGACCAGATTGGTGCACCAGTCGAGTAGCTCCCGGTCGCGCAGCGGTGCGGCGCCAATTCCGCCTGAGCCTTCGCTGGGTCGAGGCACGGACAGGATCTGCACAGCGGGTTTGTACCCCGCCTGGGGGTAGAGCCGGTTTAAGCGCACTACCTGGGAGTCCCGGAGCTGCACCGGGGCGAACCGCAGCCTGGAACCCTGCAAGGCGACCTCCGCTACCCCGTGCGTCCGGCACACCTGACGAAAGCGCGCGACGTCCAGCAGGGTCACCACCGCAGGCGGTAACGCGCCGTAGCGATCGCGCAACTCGTCGGTGACGGCGGCCAGCCCCTCGGCGTCCACCGCCTCGGCGATCTTGCGGTAGGCCTCCAGACGCAGCCGCTCACCGGGGATGTAGTCGTGTGGCAAATGCGCGTCCACCGGTAGCTCGACCCGTACCGGCGCGGGCTCGGGCACACCATCGGACGGGCCTGCGCCGGCCGCGCTGCGGAAGGCCTCGACGGCCTCGCCGACCAGCCGGATGTAGAGGTCGAACCCCACCCCGGCGATGTGCCCGGACTGCTCCCCACCCAGGATGTTGCCCGCGCCGCGGATCTCCAGATCCTTCATCGCGACGGCCATGCCCGCGCCCAGCTCGGCGTGCTGCGCGATGGTGGACAGCCGATCGTGCGCCTGTTCGGTCAGCGGCGTCTCGGGCGGGTAGAAGAAGTAGGCGTAACCACGCTCCCGGCCGCGCCCAACCCGGCCGCGCAACTGGTGCAGCTGGGCGAGCCCGAGCAGATCACCACGCTCCACAATCAGCGTGTTGGCGTTGGAGATGTCCAGCCCAGCTTCGACGATCGTAGTGCACACCAGCACGTCGTACTCGCGCTGCCAGAACCCGGCGACGGTGCGTTCGAGCTGGTCCTCGTTCATCTGCCCGTGCGCCACCGCCACCCGTGCCTCAGGCACCAGCTCGCGGACCCGCCGGGCGGCCTTGTCGATCGACGACACTCGGTTGTGCACGTAGAAGACCTGCCCGTCGCGTAGCAGCTCGCGGCGAATCGCGGCGCCGACCTGCTTGTCGTCGTAGGCCCCGACGTAAGTCAGCACCGGGTGGCGCTCCTCGGGTGGGGTGAGAATGGTCGACATTTCGCGGATGCCGGCCAGGCTCATCTCCAGGGTCCGCGGGATCGGAGTGGCGGACATGGTGAGCACGTCGACGGCTGTGCGCAGGGCCTTGATGTGTTCCTTGTGCTCGACGCCGAAGCGCTGCTCCTCGTCGACCACCACCAGACCAAGATCCTTCCAGCGCACCCCCGGCTGCAGTAGCCGGTGGGTACCGATCACGATGTCCACCGAGCCGTCGGCCAGCCCACGCAAGACCTCCGACGCGTCGGCGGGATCGGTGAACCGGGACAGCCCGCGCACAGTCACCGGAAACGAATGCATCCGGTCGGAGAAGGTCTGCAGGTGCTGCTGGGCGAGCAGGGTGGTGGGCACCAGCACGGCCACCTGCTTGCCGTCCTGAACGGCCTTGAAGGCCGCCCGCACGGCGATCTCGGTCTTGCCGTAGCCGACGTCGCCGCAGACCACCCGGTCCATCGGAACGGCGCGGCGCATGTCCGCCTTGACCTCGTTGATCGCGGCGAGCTGGTCAGGCGTCTCGATGTAGGGAAAGGCATCCTCCAGCTCGGCCTGCCATGGGGTGTCCGGGCCGAACGCGTGCCCCGGCGAGGACTGCCGAGCCGCATAGAGCTGCACCAGCTCGGCAGCAATCTCCTTGACCGCCTTGCGGGCCCGACCCTTGGTCTTGGCCCAGTCCGACCCGCCCAGCTTGTTCAGCGTCGGCAACTCACCCCCGACGTAGCGGGTGACCTGGTCGAGCTGGTCGGTGGGGATGTACAGCCGGTCTCCTGGCTGGCCCCGTTTGCTGGGCGCGTACTCCACCAGCAGGTATTCCCGGGTAGAGCCGCTGACCGTGCGCTCCACCATTTCCAAGAACCGTCCGATGCCGTGCTGCTCGTGCACTACGTAATCGCCGCTGCGCAGCGCCAGCGGGTCCACCGCGTTGCGGCGGCGAACCGGCATCTTCGACATGTCCCTGCTGGCGGTGCCGCCCCGCGCGCCCGTGATGTCGGTCTCAGTGAGCACCGCCAGCCCCAGCGCGGGGATCAGAAAGCCGTCCTCAAGGGTGCCGCGGACGACGGTGACAGTGCCCGCGGTGGGTGGCTGACTGAGCCCACTGGTGGCGTGCACCGCCGGCACGTCGGCGTCACGTAACTGCTCGCAGGCGCGCTGTGCGGTGCCGGTGCCGGGCACCACCAGGACGGCGGCGCCACCAGTGCTGGTATGCGCCCGCAGGTCGGTGAAGGCGCGCGTCACATCACCGTGGTAGGGCTGCGCGGGGCTGATCTGCAGCTGCAGCGGTCCCTGGGTGTCGGTGGCCAGCGGGCTCAGCGTCCACCACGCCAGGCCGGTGCTGCGGGCGTGCTCGGCAACCTCGCCCAGGCTGCGGTAGGCCGATGCGGACAGGTCCAGCGCCGCGATGTCGACCGGCGCGTGACCGCCGCCCGCGGCGACCATCCAGGAGGCCTCCAGGAACTCCTCCCCGGTGCGGACCAGATCGGCAGCCCGCGTCCGGACCCGTTCCGGATCGGCCAGCAGCACGTGGGTGCCCCGCGGCATGGCGTCGGTGAGCAGCGCCAGCTCTGACGCGCCGTCTTCTCTTCGGGCAAGCACCGGGATGAGCGACTCCATACCCTCCGCCGGAACCCCGGAGGCAACCTTCTCCAGCAGCTCACCGACCGGCCCGGCCGGCGCATGCGCGGCAAGCTGTGCCGCGGCCGCGCGCACCCCGTCGGTGAGCAGCAGCTCCCGGCACGGCGGTGCATGCAGCTCGTCGGCAGGCGCCAGGGTGCGCTGGTCGGCGACGGCAAACGAGCGGATCTCGGAAACCTCGTCGCCCCAGAACTCCACCCGCAGCGGGTGGTCGGCGGTGGGTGGGAAGACGTCGACGATGCCGCCGCGGACCGCGAACTCGCCGCGCCGATCGACCATATCGACCCGGGTGTAGGCGAGATCCGCCAGCCGCGCCAGCACGCCGTCGAAGTCCTGCACCTGCCCAACCCGCAGCCGCACCGGGGCAATCTCGCCCAAGCCGGCGAGCATGGGCTGGATCAACGACCGCACGGTGGCGACCACCACCTGCAGCGGCACTGGGGACTGTTCGGCCCTGGACTCTTCGGGATGGGCTAACCGGCGTAGCACCGCTAGCCGGCGCCCCACAGTGTCGGCCCGGGGGGACAACCGTTCGTGTGGCAGCGTTTCCCACGAGGGCAACTCAGCGACCACCCCGGCGCCTAACATGTCGGCCAATTCGGCGGCCAGCTCACCGGCTTCCCGGTCGGTGGCCGTGACGGCCAGCACTGGATGCCCTGCGCGAGCCAGCGCAGCGACAACCAGCGGACGGGTCGCAGGCGGCCCCTGCAGCTCCAGCTCGGGGGCACCGGCCCGCCCGACCAGTTCGCGCAGCGAGGTTTCGGGCAGTACGGCCTCGAGCAGGCCGGACAGATGAGCGGACGTGGTTGGTAGCGCGGTCGCTACGGGCACCGTGGTGAACCTTTCGGGCGCAGACTTGCTCGACGCAGAACAGACCCCTACCCGGGATGCGACCGGCGCACGGGGGGTCGTGGTGTCAACGATACCGGCCGGTGCGTGGATACCGGCCGGTGCGTGCTCCACCGCCCGGGGCTGGTCGTCGTATGCGGCAGCGGCGAAGGGGGTTGGTAGTACTTGAAGGGCATGTTACGTGCCGTGTTGCGCGATATCGGTAATTAGCGCGCAACCCCGCGTTGTATGCTGAAGACGGCTAATCACTTGTTGCAGTTTTCCTTGCGACGAAACACGACTGGGTGAGGTGGGGGAAATTGGCGACCGTTGAAAGGCGGGCGGATTCGGACTATTCGGTCGGTCTAACATGACCAGCATCGTACTCGGCGATGACCACGCGGTGTTCGTAGAATCGCTAGTCTCTGTACTCACCAAAGAAGGATTCCAAGTACCGGCGGTCGCCCGAAGCCTCACCGGGGCAATCGAGGCGGTCCGTCAGCACCGGCCCGATGTCTGCCTGCTGGGTCGGCGCTTTTCCGATGGCGACGGAATTTCTGCGATCGGTCGTGTTATCGCGGTGAGCCCGGCGACCCGGATACTCATACTCGCGGCAGACGGTGATACCGAGGCGATGCGTCACGCCGTCCGGTTGGGAGCCGCTGGCTACGTGCACAAAACGTGGGGAATCCGCAAGCTAGTCCAGGCGCTGGAGCGGGTCATTGATGGTGCGGTCGTGCTGGACGCACCCCGGGAAACCACTGTGCGATCTGATGTATCGGAAGCACGTCGGCTCGCTGCGCACTTAACAGCCCGTGAGAGGCAATGCCTCGCGTTGCTCGTCGAGGGGCTCGATACTTCGGCGATGACAGTGCGGTTAGGCGTCTCGACGACCACGGTACGAAGTCACGTGCAGGCACTGCTGACCAAATTAGGTGTGCACTCCCGGCTTGAGGCTGCCACCTTTGCCGTGCGCTACGACCTCGTCGATCACGATCAGCATGGTCCGGAAGGTCGCACGAGGACGGGATAGTCGTGAATGGGGCGAGGCGGCTGGGCACAGTGCACGGTGGAAGTCTCCGGGTGTTGCTGGTTGACGACCAGCAGATGCTGATCGAGGCGCTCGCGACCAGGCTGTCCATGACACCCGACATCGTCGTGGTCGGGCACTGCACGACGCGGGATCCCCAACCCGATGTGCTCGCCGCCGTGGCGCGTCCTGACGTCATCACCATCGAGGTCGCGCAGGCTCACGACGCGGCCGCGCTGCTGACACTGTTCCGCACCGCGTGGCCGCCCGCACGTTTGGTGGTCCTCACTGCCAGCCACGACCCTGAGCAGGCTGTCGAAGCCGCGCGGGCGGGAGCCGACGGGTGGGTATCGAAGGAGTCCTCGATCGACACGCTTGCCTACGCACTGCGGTGCGCTAGTCAGGGGCATGCCTGCTTCCCTCCCGAGCAACTGGGCCCCGTCCTGCGGGAGCTGCGGGCCGACGTCGGGCGGGCGCTGCGTCGCGAAGAACCGCTGGACGTCCTGACCCCCCGGGAGCGCGAGGTGCTGTTGTGCCTGACGCAAGGCCGCAGCCCGGCGGAGATCGCCGACGAGCTCGGGGTGTCGGCGAACACACTCCGTACCCACACCAACAAGATCTTCGCGAAGCTGGGCGTGCACAGCCGTCTTGAGGCTGTCGCTGTTGCCCGAGGGGCACTTCGTCGCACTGGGTCTTCCCTACGCATTGGGCCTCCCCTACGCATTGGGCCTTCCCTACGAACTGGGCCTTCCCTACGAACCGGGTCTCCTTTAACGGGCGTACCCGTTGTCCTCCCGGCGCAGGAGCCCATCGCAAAGGCGAAACCGTAGCGTCGGCTCCCACCATGAGCACAACGATCGATGAAACCCGTCCGGACGACCGCCCACACCACCGCAGGCATCGGCCCTTACCTACAGTGTTGATGTACCACTCGGTGGCGCCGTACGACGTGGACCCCTACCTCGTGACCGTCTGCCCCGCACGGTTCGAGCAGCAGCTGCGCTGGCTGCACCGGCGCGGCCTACGGGGTACCTCGATGCGCGAACTGCTAGCCGCCCAGCGCAACGGCGCTGACCGGGGTCTGGTCGGGCTCACCTTCGACGACGGCTACGCCGACTTCTCCGAGCACGTGCTGCCCGCGCTGGCGCGATTCGGCTTCACCGCCACCGTGTTCGTGATTGCCGACCTGCTCGGCGGTGCCAACTCCTGGGACGAGGCGGGTCCCCGCAAGGCCCTCATGACAGTCGGCCAGATCCGCCACGCGGCGGCCAGTGGCATGGAGATCGGCTCACACGGTCGGCGGCATGTATCGCTGACCTCTCTCGGCAATGGGGATCTGACCGCTGAGGTCTCGGGGAGCCGGGCCATCCTGCGGGAGGTGTCCGGCCAGGAGATCGCGGGCTTTTGCTACCCCTACGGGCACGTAAACACACTGGCCGTCAACGCCGTGCGCGCTGCCGGCTACCGATACGGATGCGCAATCTGGCGGTCGCAGCTGACCGGCCTGCACGCTTTGCCGCGTACCTATATCGGGGACCGTGACGGGTCGCTGCGATTGCTCGCCAAGTGGTACCGGCACCACCTGCGTTATCGACACCTATTGGGTTATCGACCCTTAGTGGGGTATTGGCCCGGATGAATCCTCTGACCGTGCTGCACGCGGCCCAGCCCACCGACGCTGGGGTGGCCAGGTATGTGGCGGCAGTGGCCGCTGACCAGCTCGCCCGAGGTTGGCAGGTCTCGGTCGCGTGCCCCTCCGGCGGGCGCCTCGCCGCCGAGTTGGGCGCGCGCGGGGTACCGCGGCTGCACTGGCCCGCGACCCGGTCGCCCGACCCGGGAACCGTGCTCGAAACCCAGCAGCTGCACCGGCTGATCAGGAAAGTCCAACCCGACGTGGTGCACCTGCACTCGGCGAAGGCGGGGTTGGCTGGACGGCTCGCGGTCCGCGGCACCCGTCCCACGCTGTTCCAACCGCACGGCTGGTCGTGGCTGGCAGCTCGGGGTGCGACCGCTCGCATTGCACTCGGCTGGGAACTCCTCGCGGCACGCTGGACCGACCTGGTGGTGTGCGTTGGCGAGGGCGAGGCCACCCACATGAAACACCGGCGACTGGATGCCCGTCACGTCGTGGTCCGCAACGGCGTCGATCTCACGAAATTCACGCCAGCCGGCGAGCAGACTCGCACTGCCGCCCGGGACCGGCTGGGAGTCGACCGGGAGGTGCCGCTGGCGGTGTGCCTCGGTCGGGTCACCCGGCAGAAGGGTCAGGACGTGCTGCTGAGGGCATGGCCCCAGGTGCGGCGACAGCATCCAGAGGCGCAGCTGTGCATCGTCGGCGACGGTGACCTGCTGCCCACGTTGCGTTCCTGCGCCCCACCTGGAGTTCGGTTCGTGCCACCAGTCCCCGATCCCCGACCCTGGTACGCGGCAGCCGACGTGGTGGTCCTGCCATCTCGCTGGGAAGGCCTGTCGCTGACCCTGCTCGAGGCCCTGGCTTGCGGTTGCTCCGTGGTGGTCTCCAACATTCCCGGCCTGGCGGAGGCGGTCACCGTCGACGTGGGTGCCCGGGTGCCGGTCGGCGACGCGCAGTCGATGGCCGGAGCCATTGCGTGCCGGCTCACCTCGGCTGGTCTACGCGCCGCCGAGGGACAGGCCGCTGCGCTGGCCGCGAGGGCCTTCGACGTGCGGTGCACCTACCAGCAACTCGCCGCGGTCACAACCCAGGTCGCCCAGCTGCCGGGCGACCGCAGCGACTCGCAGTAGCAGCGCGTGGATAACTCGATTGTCCACGTACCTACTGTCGGAAGCTTCTCTTAACGTTTCGTCAGGTAGCGGGCGAAAACAATGTCGCCTATCTGACGAACTTCGGCCAATGTCATACGGTTAGTGGAATTCTGGCGGAACATGCCTGAGTTTACAAATCGTGGAGCGCTATCCTCTCCCACAAAGAATGGTGCGATTGCGATCTGTAGTTCGTGGGCCAACCCTCGGGTCAAGAACTCGGTATGTATGCTGCTACCACCCTCGACCATCAAGCGATCGATCCCTCGCTGTCGCAAATCAGCCAACATCAGTTCGATATCGACGGACTGTGCACCCAAGCCTACGACGGTAGCGCGTCCACCAAGCTTCTCACGCAATTCGTCGGCTGCAACGCCAGGGCAGTATATGATCTTCTCGCCCCCAGTATTGAAAAACTTCCACTCTGACTGAAGGTTACCTCGTGTCACGGTTATCTTAATTGGGTACGGCGCCATGCCTCTTGCCACACGATCGCGGCGGCGCTCCTCGGAGTTAACCAGCAATCGGGGATTGTCTCGCCGAATCGTGTTCGCGCCAATAAGAGTTGCATCGCAGGAAGCACGTAGTTCATCCACACGATCAAAATCAGCTTCATTCGACAGAATGAGCCGCTGATCGCTGGTGTCGTCAATATAGCCGTCAAGCGACATAGCACAGCTAAGAATAACGTAAGGGAGGGAAGGCAAGGTTACCGCCAATCGGGGTCAGGTTCTGGAAAGCTTGAGTAGGGTGGGAAGCTGGCGCGGTGGTCGTAGGCTCCGTTTCCAGCTTCCCCCGTCAAACCGGTTTCTTCACCGGAGTGCAGACGGATTCACCGAGATAACCCAGGTCGGCGATCACCCACCTCGGCCAGCTCAGCGGTGTAGCACCACGTAGCCGCGCCGCCCAGCACATGCATCCCCCGACCCCTCTGTACTCTCGCGGTCAAGGCATCCCATCCCCGTGTAGGAGGTGACAGCCGTGCCCGACATGCCCACCGGCCAGCTCATCAGGCTGTACCGCATTGACCGCAAGAAGAGCACGGTCAACGTGGCCACGCATGCCGGCATCACGGCGCGCTACCTGGAGATGATCGAGGCCGGAACCAAGACACCCTCGCTGCCTGTGCTGCGCAAGCTCGCCAAGGTACTGGGTGTGCGCACTTCCGCCCTGATCGGCGAGGCTCCAAGCGAAGATCACGAAGGGCCGGTGAACCCCCGGCTGGCTGAGGTGGAACGGGCGCTCTTCACCTACCGGTCGTTGGCGCTCACCGATACCACCCAGCTCCCCACACTGGACGAATTAGAGGAGAAGATCAGCGCCGCCAAGCAAGCATGGTTCACCTCGCCGAGTAAGTACAGCGATGTACTGCGGACGCTACCTGACCTGATCGTCAACAGTGAGCGCGCCGTACATGAGCATGAGCGCTCCGTTGATGCTTGCCGACAAGCCTCTGAGGTCTACCAACTGGCCCGCATGATATTGAAGCATCTTGGACGGATTGACTTAAGCGCTCTAGTATCTGATAGGGCTATGCGTTACGCTGAGGAAACCGAAGACCCGCTGCTGATCGCGGCCGCCACGTGGACTCTCGCCCAGTCAATGTTGTCGGACGATATGCCTGCCGGAGCGTTGGACGTTACGATGAAGGGCAGCGAGGCTCTGGAGTCGTTGTTGCCAGACGGCACGCCTGAGCACTTTTCGCTGTATGGCGGGTTGCTGCTAACGGGAAGCATCGCGGCCGGACGTACCGGCGACCCCTGGCGAGCACGTGAACTGCTGCGGGAGCCAGCTCGCAAAGCCGCTATCCGCGTCGGCGACGGGCACAACTACGGCAACACCGTGTTCGGACCCACGAACGTGGCGATCCATATGGTCAGCGTGGAAACTGAAGCGAGTGAACTATCCGAAGCGCTCCGATTGGCCGACGAAGTTGACATTACGCGAGTTCCCTCGCTGGAACGCAAAACCTCTCACCTATATCAAGTGGCTCGCGCCTACGAGTGCAAGGGCAACGACACCGCCGTATTCGTCCACCTGAAGATGGCTGAGCGCATCTGTCCCGAGGATTTTCTGCGTAAAAGAATGTCGCGCGACATGGTGACCACCCTCGTCAAACGCGCCAAGCCGTCCTACGCCTCCGAGGTACGGGAGTTTGCCGGACGCATTGGGCTACTGAACTGACGGTACCAAGCTCGACGAACCCTCAGTTCGCGAAAAGCCACGTTCATTTCTTCTGATCTGCTGGGCATTAAGGTCTCCACCTGCCCCTGCAAAGAGCAGGGATGATGACCGTGCCAGTGATGCCCCCGGCAGTCCAACTCCCCTCACCGGCATGGCCACCCGATGACAAAAAGGAATCACGGACGCCAGGCAGACACAGCCTCAAGGCCCGACGAGCTGAGCGTGCCGCGCGTCACCGCACCGTCGAACTCGTCGATGCCCAGACGGGCCAAGCGCATCTCTTGACCGACAGGGCTGTCGCGGCAGGGCAGCTTTCCAGGGACGCTACATCGCCATTTGTGGCCAAGAGATATTTCCTGTCAGCCTGGCTGAGCCTGGAGGTGGCTGCTGTCAGTCGTACGTGGTGTACGGGGCGGCTATCCGGATCCCGACGCAGAGATCAAGAACATCATGAGCACCGAGCACCGGACGATTCCTACCACCTGTCAGATCCACGGTTGTCGAGGGTATTGCAATTTACGGGTCAGTAAGGTTAATGGGGAGATCGTGCTAGACCCGCACATTGATGGTTCCTGTGTGCTCAGGCTGGATAGAGCTGCCGCCAGCCAGCTCTTTGAGGCTCTTGGAGAGTGGTTGGGATGAACTGGTACCGGCGCTCTCAGTGAACATGACACCCATCGCGGCCACTTGCGTCGTGGCCGGGTGCTGGCTGTCTACGGGGTAGAGTTTTCACCGCTGCGGGCGTGGCGGAAAGGGAGCGCAGCTCTACATGGAGAGCTGCCTGAGCCTGAGCAGATTTGTTTGGAGCGCCTTGCAGAGCTTTCCTGGGTATAAGAGTTAGCCACCGACTGGCTCAGTGTAGAAGTAGGGAGACTTCGATGCTCTCAAGGAAGCTATTGACCCCGGGGGGCGTTTTCCATTTGTCCATACGCTCGGTCGAATCTTAAGCACTTTGGCAATTTGTTGTGGGATTTTCAGGAAACCTCTGGCGGCTTACCTACCGCCATCCGTTGCTTCCGGACACACGCCCCACACATTGGCCCCGGATTGTCCGCCGCCAACCGGGTACCACAACGACACCGGCGGATTTCAACCATGCCCAGTCCACCCTCTTCTCACGGACGACACCAGGAACCGTCTAGAGCCCTTACCGCCAAGGCGACGCCCAGTGTAATTCCAGACTCGCTCAACCCAGACGGGGCGACAGCCGACCGTCCCTTCAGGTCTCCCACGCGGTTGGGACGGTAGGGCGCTACCACCGGCATCCTCACGCACCTCGGGGAAACCCACGCCACACAACAGCTAGAGATCACCGCCGATAGCCTCACCTCCGCCTGCGTCCGCCAGGCGGCGTAGGCGACCTACCGCCTATGACGGAGGACCGGGCGTCCAGCTGATGCGACCGTCGGGCCAACACAAATCCACAAGTTGGGGGAGATGGTGGCTGAGCACCGGCTTTCGCTCGCGATCAACGGGCGTGAGCGACTCCTGGAGGGACGGCTGGTGCCCTACTCCATGCCGGACCGGCCGGCGACCACCAGTAACGGGCAAGCGCGGTTGGGGCCGGTCGCGATCGTGGGCCTCGGGTATGTCGGGCTGCCGACGGCGTTGGCGCTGTTGGGCAGCTCGTCGCGCATCACCGGCTACGACGTGAGCGACGACCGGCTGCGCGCCATCGAGTCCGGTGATGTAGATCTCGGCGACCTCGACCGAGTGCGGCTGGCGGTGGCCAGATGCGATGAGAGCTTCCGGCTCACCAGCGACAGTGCCAGGCTGGCCGAGGCCGACGCAGTGATCGTCTGCGTCCCCACCCCGGTGGACGAGCATCACATCCCGGATCTCTCCGCGCTGCGCAGCGCCTGCCAGACCGTCGTGCAACACGCCCACCCGGGACAGACGATCATCCTCACCTCGACCAGCTTCGTCGGCACCACGCGGCAGCTGCTCGTTGAGCCGCTGCAACAGCGCGGCCTGACCGTCGGCACCGACGTCTACGTCGCCTTCAGCCCCGAGCGCATCGATCCCGGCAATCCCGACCACGTGCAACGGGAAACGCCCCGGGTGGTGGGCGGAACCACTACCAGCTGCAGCCAGCAGGCCGCCCGGGTCATCAGGCAGTTGACCGACTCGGTGTATCTGGTGAGTTCCCCGGAGGCCGCCGAGCTGACCAAGCTGTATGAGAACATCTTCCGCGCGGTCACCCTGGCGCTGGCCAACGAGTTCGGTGACGTGTGCGGCACGTTGGGGCTGGACCCGATTGAGGTGACCCTGGCGGCCGGGACCAAGCCCTACGGCTTCCTCGCTGCGTTCCCCGGACCCGGGGTGGGTGGGCACTGCATCCCGTGCGATCCGCATTACCTGCTGTGGCAGCTGCGCGGGCGTAACCGGCCGACGCCGTTGATCGAGCAGGCCATGCAATCCATCCATGCGCGGCCAGCCCGCGTCGTCGAGCGGGCTGCCGAGGTCCTCGCCGGCGACGGTCGATCGCTCGCCGGCACCAAGGTGATGGTGGTTGGCGTCAGCTACAAGGCCGGGGTCAGCGACGTCCGGGAATCACCGGCGCTGCCGATCATCGACGGACTCGCCGCGCGCGGCGCCGATGTCGCGTACTACGACCCGCTCGTGCGGAACATCCGGACACCGCAAGGGCGGCTGATGCGCAGCGTCGCAGCACCCAGCGGAGCGGACTGGGAGCTGGCAGTTATTCACGTGGTGCACCCCGATACCGATCACAGCTGGATCCGGGACTGCCCTCGGGTACTCGACGGGACCTACCTGTTCGACGGCGCCGCACAGTGCAGCGTGGTGTGAGGACCGGACGTCGATGATCCGCCACCTGCTCGCCGACCTGGACACGGAGTTGGATACCTCGACACCGGCAGTCGTTTTCAAGCTCGACTGCAACGTCATGCACCACGGCGGGCTCGGTGCGATCCGAAGCCTGGGTCGTCTGGGCGTGCCGGTCTACGGAGTGCACGAGGACCCGCTGGCACCCGCGGCCAGTTCGCGCTACCTGCACGGCCGATGGATCTGGCGGCCACCCGCCGACGATGCCCAACGGGTGCGCGCCGGGCTGGTGAGGCTCGCCGAGCGGATCGGCCGACCGGCCGTGCTCATCCCCACCGACGATGCCGGCGCGATCTTCCTTGCCGAGCACGGCACCGAACTGCGGCGCTATTACCTGTTCCCCAACCCGCCCAGCGATCTACCGCGCCGGCTGGCCGGCAAGTACTCGCTGTATCAGCTGTGCCGCAAGCTGGATGTGCCCAGCGTGACGGCCGCGCTGCCCGGATCGCTCGTCGACGCCCAAGGCTTCGCCGACCAAGTCGGATTCCCGCTGGTAGCCAAGCTGGCCAGCCCGTGGCGGTCCAGCAGCGTACAGGGGCTGCGCAGCACCTCGGTGGTGCACACCCGCGACGAGCTCGCGTATATCTGGCGAACCTGCGCCGACCACGACGGCGCTGCCCTGATGCTGCAGGAATACATCGGGGGGTCCCAAAACCAGGCCCAAGATTACTTCTTTCACGGCTACTGTGACGCCTACTCGCGCTGCCGGCCGGCTTTCGTGGGGATCAAGGAACGGTCATACCCGGCGCATGCCGGGCTGACCAGTCTCGGGCGCTGGGTGGACAACCCGCAGCTGCACCGCCAGGCCACCGAGCTGGTGACCCGGCTGAAGTTTCGGGGCATCGTCGACCTCGATTACCGCTGGGACCCCCGGGACGGTCAGTACAAGCTGCTGGATTTCAACCCGAGGCTGGGTGCGCAATTCCGACTGTTTTCCGACACCGCGGGCGTCGACGTGGTGGTGGCGGCGCATCTAGACCTGACCGGCCGTTCGGTTCCGCAGGGTTCGCCACAGCTGGGCCGCAGCTTCCTGGTGGAGAACTACGACCCGATCGCGGCATTGGCCTACCGGCGCTGCGGCCTGGATTTCCAGTCCTGGGTGGCGTCGCTGCGCCGGGCCGACGAGCTGGCCTGGTTTGCCCGGGATGATCTCGCGCCGTTTGGGCTGATGTGCCTGCGCATGGGGTGGCGGGCGATCACCCGCCCCCTCGGCCAGCGCGCTCGGCCGCAATCCACCACCACGCAATCCACCACCACGCAATCCACCACCACGCAGCTAGCCGCACGGAGGACCCCGGCATGAACGACGTAGTTGATATTGCCATCGTGGGCGCCGGTCCGTACGGCCTGTCGCTCGGTGCTCACCTGCGCGCCGCAGGCATGCCCTTCCGCCAGTTCGGGCTGCCGATGCAGTTGTGGCGTACAGCGATGCCAGCCGGCATGTTCCTCAAGTCGCAGGGATTCGCCTCCAACCTGTCCGACCCGGCTGGTAAGCACACGCTGCGTGCGTTCTGCGAGTCCACCGGCCGGGAATACGCCGACTACGGGCTCCCCGTAGCGCTGGAGACGTTCGTGGCCTACGGAGACTGGTTCCGGCGCGCCGAGGTTCCGCAGCTGGAAGAGCTGATGGTCACTGACGTGACCCGGGCAGGCGGGCACTATGAGCTCACCCTGTCCGATGGGCGCACCGCGCTGGCCCACAAGGTCGTCGTGGCCACCGGGGTGCAGCACTTCGCCCATGTGCCCGGCACCCTGGCCCCGCTGCCCGCGCAAGTATGCACGCACACCTGCGCACACGACGATCTCGGAGTTTTCGCCGGCCGCGAGGTCGCGGTCGTCGGCGCCGGCCAGTCCGCGCTGGAATCGGCCGCCCTCCTGCACGAGTCCGGAGCGCGCGTCACCGTGCTCGCCCGCGCACCTGGACTGGTGTGGAACGGCAATCCGCTGCCCGACCTACGATCGATCCGGCGGCGGCTGCGGGAACCCGAGGCCCCGCTGGGCTCAGGCTGGTCCACCTGGTTCTACTCCACCCAGCCCCATCTGTTCCGGCGGCTGCCGGCCGCCCGGCGGGTCCGGACCGCGCGGACCGCGCTGGGACCGGCCGGCGCCTTCTGGCTTCGCCCTCGGGTAGAAGGCAAGATCCGCACCCTGGTCGGGCACTCGGTGCGGTGGGCGGAACCTGAGCCAGCAGGGGGCGTGCGGCTCGGGGTGCAGGTCAACGGTGGAGGCGCCACAGAAATCACGGCCGACCATGTGCTGGCCGCCACCGGTTACCGCACCGATCTGGACCGGCTGTCCTTCCTGGACGGACGGCTGCGGTCGACAATGCAAACCTTGGCGGGTAGTCCCGACGTTGGCCCGGACTTCCAGTCTTCAGTACCGGGCCTGTACTTCATCGGACCTGCCGTGGCATCGACCTTCGGACCGGTCATGCGGTTTGTCTACGGCGCCGACTACGCAGCGCGCACGGTGACCCGCGCACTCACCGCCATACCCAGGCCACGCACTGTGGGAACCCGCCGGTGACCACCTCACTCATCGCGCCGGAATTAACGGCGCCAGCACGGGGTCTCGGTGGGCGGTCACGTCGGCACATACCGGTGGCCCTGCTCCCGATGATCCTTCCGATGGGTGACGTCGTCGCCCTCGCCACGGCCGGCCTGCTGGCCGGTGCATCGGGGTGGGGCGCGACCGCATACGCCTGCACAGTGCTGGTGCTGCTGGTAGCCGACGGGCAACATCGGCTCCGGATCTGCCGGCGGGTGTCCGATCAGCTGCCCCGGACCGGGGCGGTGGCGACGATGCCTCTGCTTGCTGTGCTGCCATGGCTAGGAGCTGACGCGCTGCGACTGGCACTGCTTTCCGTCGCGTTGCTGGTCGCCGTGCGCGCCGGGGTCTGCACCGCGCTGAAAGCCACCCACCGGCGTGGGCGGCTGCTGGAACCGGCGCTGGTCGTCGGCACCGGTGACACCGCGGTGAGGGTCGTGCAACTGCTGCGCAGCCATCCGGAACTCGGATTGGTGCCCCGGGGGTTTCTCGACAGCCAGCCACCGCAGCATCAGGTCGGGCTGCCGCTGCTTGGCGAGCCAACGGCGCTGGCCGACGTGGTCGGGCGGTATGGCATCCAGCGCGTCATCGTGTGCTTCCCGGCTTCCCGGGATGAGGACCTGGTACCGCTGGTGCGGGCGTGCCGGGTGCTGGCGGTGGACGTCTGCGTAGTGCCCCGGATGTATGAGCTCGGCGCCGCGCTACCCCGCGGTTACCTTGACGAGCTGCGCGACATACCGCTGGTGCCGCTTCGCCGTCTCGGACACGGCCGGCTTGGCGCTGTCGCCAAGGCCGCCTTCGATTTCGTGGGCGCCGCGGCGCTGCTCATCGCCGTCACACCGCTGCTGCTGGTGCTCGCGGTCTCGGTTCGGCTGGACGGTGGTAGTCCCGCGCTGTTTCGCCAAACGCGCGTCACGCGGTCCGGCAAGCCGATGGAGCTCCTCAAGCTCCGCTCCATGATCGATCACGCCGACGCGGATACCCGCTGGGCGGTGCTTCCCGAGCACACCACCAGCCTCGGTCGATGGCTACGTACCACTCACCTCGATGAGCTGCCCCAACTCATCAACGTGCTGCGCGGGGAGATGTCGCTAGTAGGACCCCGGCCAGAGCGGCCGTACTTCGCAGCCCGCTTTACCGGGCAGATACCGCGATATGGCGACCGGCACCGGATGCGGACCGGGCTGACCGGATGGGCCCAGGTGCATGGACTGCACGGAGACACGTCCATCGCCGACCGGATCCGCTTTGACAACTTCTACATCGAGCACTGGTCACCATGGATGGACATAGTGATCTTGGCCCGCACCCTGTGCACCGTGTCGTCGGGAGGCAGGAAGTGAAGGTTCTCCACGTGATCACTGGGTTGGGAGTGGGAGGGGCGGAGCTTCAGCTGCGCTCGTTGCTGCAACACACCCGCCACCGCAGCGACGTGGTGACGCTCTACAACCCCGGCGCGGTCGCTGAGATGATCTCCGGGGACGGGGTGCGAGTCCTTGACTTGGGAATGACACGCAACACCGAGCTGTCCGCGCTGCCGCGGTTGACGCGCTTGATCCGCGCCGGTGGCTACGCCGTGGTGCACACCCACCTGTACCGGTCCTGTATCTACGGCCGGCTCGCGGCCCGGTTGGCCGGCACGCCGGTGGTGGTGACCACCGAGCACTCCATCGGTGAGACACACCTGGAGCGCCGACGGATGACCCTGGGGGTGCGCGCCCTGTACCTCGGCACGGACCTGTGCTCGGACGCCACGATCGCGGTGTCGGTGGCGGTGGCACACCGGCTGACGAAATGGGGCGTGGCCGCCCGCAAGATCGAAGTTATCCCCAACGGCCTGGATTTCGCCCGAGTCGCTTTCGACGACGCCGCCCGGGACCGGATCCGCAGCGAATTCCACCTCCCACGTGACGCATACGTCATCGGTGTGCTGGGCCGGCTCGACCCGATTAAGCGCTTCGACCTGGTGATCAGGGCTGCGGCACCACTGCTCAACGATCAGCACCGGCTGCTGATCGTCGGCGACGGGCAGATCCGGCCCGACCTGGAGGCCGAGGCGGCCCGCCAGGGCGTCGCGGAGTTCGTGACCTTCGCCGGTGAACGACACGACGTGGCCGCCATGCTGTCCAGCTTGGACTTATTCATCGCGTCCTCGGAACAGGAGACCTTCGGGCTGTCGGTGCTGGAGGCTCTGGTCAACGGCGTACCTGTGCTCTACACGACCTGCCCGGCCATGGAAGGTATCCAGACCAGGCGAGCCCGCCAGGTACCTGGCGAGGTCGAGGGGCTGCGCCGGGAGATCGCCGCCGAATTGGCCAGCGGGCGCCGCCCGCGCGAGGACGTTCCCGAAGTTCGCGAGCAGTACGGCATCGACGCGGTGACCCGCCGCATCGACGACCTCTACGACCGGCTCATGACGCGCAAACAGCCCCGCCGTCGACCGGGCGTCTCCCGCGTTCTACCCGACCCCGTCGGAGGTAACTGATGAAAGCACTGATCACCGGCGGAGCCGGCTTCATCGGCTCGCACCTAGCCGAACACCTGCTGGCCGCGGGACATGAGGTCGTCGTGCTCGACGATCTGGCCACCGGCTCGCTGGAGAACCTGTCTTTGATCAGCGACCATCCCCACTTTCGGTACGTGCCAGGCTCGGTGCTGGATGAGGTGCTGGTCGGCGCGCTGGCCAGCCAGGTGGGCACGATCTTCCACCTTGCCGCGGCTGTCGGGTCGTTCGTCATCCGAGATCGGACGTTGCAGAGCCTGCGCACCAACATTCACGGGACGGAAAACGTCCTCGCTGCGGCGCACCGCTACCACGCCCGAGTGCTGATCGCCTCCAGCAGCGAGATATACGGGAAGAACACCAAGATCGGCCTGCGCGAGGACGACGACCGGGTGGTCGGCTCGCCGCTGCTGCACCGCTGGTCGTACTCCGAGGCCAAGGCGGTGGACGAGAGCCTCACCCGCGCCTACGTCAGTGAACTCGGCCTGCAGGCGGTGATCGTCCGGCTGTTCAACACGGTGGGTCCCCGGCAGACCGGGCGCTACGGCATGGTCATTCCCCGGTTCGTGGGCCAAGCCATGGCTGGCCAGCCACTGACGATCTTCGGGACGGGCACTCAGGTGCGCTGCTTCTGTCACGTGCACGACGTGGTACCCGCGCTGGTGGCGCTCGTGGAGCACGAGCAGGCTTGCGGCACCGTCGTCAACCTCGGCAGCTCCGAGCAGGTGTCCATCGCCGAACTTGCGCAGCGGGTGATCGCGTTGACCGGCTCGACCAGCGACATCGTCCACCTGTCTTACGAGGAGGGCATCGGCCCGGGATACGAGGACCTGCAGCGACGCGTCCCGGACTGCACCAGGGCCAGGGAGCTGATCGGTTTCCGACCGGTCCGGACGTTGGACGACATCCTCCGGTCGGTGATCGCCGAGCAGAGCCGTCCGGGCCTGACACCGGCAGCGGTGCTCTGATGATCAACGCCAGCATCGTCGGCCGGCGCCCGAACGCCGCCACGAACGGAGCTGGGCAGGGCGCTGCGCAACGGCCGAGGAGACGAAGCGTGCTGACCGGATCGAGCTTCCTCATCCTGCTGTTCGTCGGCGCGGTGGCATTGCTAGTCACGATGCCGCGCATGCTGGCAACCGAGATCCGGCCATCCACCCTCGTCGTGGCCTCGCTGCCGTTCTGGAACATGACCGAGGGCCCGAAGGTCGTCCTGGCGAACCAGGGCAGTTTCAACGAGGTCTCTCCGTGGATCTACGGGATTGCCCAGAACGGTCAGATCGTCCCGCAGGTGCCCGAGCGGGCCGCCGAGACCGCGGCGGGCATGGACCAGCTGCGCAGATCGGGGATCCCGCTGGTCCCGACGATCGCGAACGTGACCAACGGCCAGTGGGCCTACGAACCGGTCGCGAACATGCTGCACGATCCTGCCGCGATGCAACGGCACATCAACGACATCGTCGCGCTGGTGGCCCGGGAACGTTACGACGGGATCGACATCGACTATGAGGACCTGCGGGCCAGCGATCGGGAGGCGTTCACCACCTTCGTGACCCGCCTGGGCGACGCGCTGCATGACCAGGACAAAAAATTGTCGGTTGCCGTGTTCGCCAAGACCTCCGACGCTGGTGACGACCAGCGCAACGTGGCACAGGACTACGCGGCAATCGGGGAGGCGGTCGACGAGGTCCGGATAATGGCCTACGACTACCACTGGGGTCAGTCGCCGCCGGGACCCGTTGCGCCGATCACCTGGGTCCGCGAGGTACTGACCTACGCCAAGACCCAGATTCCCCCAGACAAGATCGTGCTCGGGATACCGGTCGCCGGCTACGACTGGGTCGACGGCCACGGCGAGCCGGTGAGCTGGCTGCAATGTTACGGGCGCACCCGGGCCTTCAACGTCACCGTGCAATACGACCGGCTCAGCCAGTCGCCGTTCTTCCGGTACACCGATGCGCAGGGTCGGGCACACGAGGTCTGGTTCGAAAACGCCGAAAGCACCACGGCCAAGCTCGAAGCGGCGAGGGAATCCGGGATCCGCGGCGTCTACGTGTGGATGTTCGGCGATGAGGACGACCGCACCTGGGCAACCCTGCGAAACATCCTGCCCGTGGACACCTCTTCGGCTCCCGGTGCTGAAAGGTAGCCGCTGATGCCCTGGTGGTCGGTTGCGATCGTCGTTTTCGGCGTGAACTTCACGCTGTGGTCAACCATTGGCCTGACCCGGCTGATTGAGGAGAGATGGGTCAAACGCCCGCGCCGTGGCACCGGTCCCTCGATGACCGTGCAGGACGTGGCGGTGCTCATCCCGGCGCACAACGAGGAATTGGTCATCCAGAGCAGCATTGCGGCGATCGCCGCGCTGGTCCCGCGCGGCAACATCCACGTCGTCTCCGACGGCTCCACCGACCGGACCGCCGAGCTGGCCCGCCAGATCGGGGTCAACGTCATCGAGACGCGCACCAACGTCGGCAAGGCCGGCGCCCTGGAGGAGGCGATCGACCGCTTCGGGCTGGTCGAACGGTTCCAGGCGGTGCTGCTGTTGGACGCGGACACGACCATCGACCCGGGCTACTTCGACGCCGCCTTGCCGCACTTCGACGACCCCGAGGTCGTTGCGGTGGCCGGCGCGGTCCGGACAAACCATGAACGCGGCCTGTCCCTGATCGGCAAGGTGCTGGTGTGCCACCGCCAACGCATCTACGCGATCACCCAGCGACTGCTGAAGTTCGGCCAGACCTGGCGGTTCACCAACGCCACCCACATCGTGCCCGGTTTCGCCAGCATGTACCGCACGGCTGTGCTGCCCCAGATCGAGATGAACCCACCCGGCCTGGTGATCGAGGACTTCAACATGACCTTCGAGATCTACCAGAAACGGTTGGGCAAGGTGGCCTTCAGCCTCGGAGCCGTCGCGGTGACCCAGGATCCCGACAACCTCCGCGACTACGTCCGCCAAATCAGGCGATGGGGGCTGGGACTCTGGCAGACGGTGCGGCGCCATCCACCACGGTTGAGCCTGTTCAGCGCCATGCTCACCGTGCTGCTCCTCGAGCTGCTCACCAGCAGCATGTTCTTCGTCTTGCTGCCGTTCTTGGTTCTCATCCTGGCTGTGCCTGAGCTGTACCCAGCCGCGTTGGCCTGGCCCGGGATTGCGCCGGTTCATGACACGGTGACCGCGCACATGAGCCTGCCGGTGTTGCTGCTCGCGGTAATTGGCGCCGACCTCGCGCTGACGTGCCTGGTCGCCCTGATCGAACGCAAACTGCGCTTCCTGGCCCTCTGGATATTCTTCCCGTTCCTGCGGGTGCTCGACGCCGCCATCGCACTGTATGTGTTCCCGCTGGCCTGGCTGAGCTCCGCTGGGAGGTGGATCAGCCCAGCCCGCCGCACCGTTACGGCGCAACCAGCACTCGGCGCGGAGTAAGCGACGTGAGAGCCGGGTCAGGCGCCGTCACGGAGACCGGGTGTTGCCGCCTGGAGACACCGCCAGGCACAGTGGGGCCCGTGACTTTCTTGCGGGTTCTGCTCGTCGACAGTCACGCGATGCTGACCGATGCCCTGTCCGTTCAATTGTCCACCGCGGCTGATCTGTGGGTTGTCGGTAGCTGCACGCCCGACGATCCGCGCCTGACCGATACCGTCCGCACACTGCGCCCCGATGTGATCACCACAGAGATTGGACCGGTGACGGTCGCGACGGGCGGGATACTCCGCAAACTGCACGCCGCATGGCCCCCGGCACACCTGGTCATCCTGACCGGTAGCCACGACACTGCGCATGCCGTCGCGGCAGCGCGGGCCGGCGCTGCCGCCTGGGTGTCCAAGGAGAGCTCGCTGGATCACCTCCTCGAAGTCCTGCGCGGCGTATCGCTCGGTCATGCCTTCTACCCACCCCGGCAGCTCGGGGCCGTGCTGCGGGAGTTGCGTGACGACGTCCGGCGCGCCCGCGACTGCAGCGCGCGGCTCGATGTGCTCAGCCACCGCGAGCGCGAGGTGCTGCTGCGCATGGTGGATGGCCAGCCGGTGAGCCAGATCGCCGTTGAGGCAGTCGTGTCCACCAGCACCGTCCGGACTCACGTCCGAAGCATCCTCACCAAGCTCGGCGTGCGCAGCCGCCTGGAGGCAGTGAGCGTCGCTCGCGCCGCGGGTCTGCGACCAACTGGTGACCCCGCCTGACAGATCAGGCAGTTGCGCCCGATCGTCTGAGACGAAACTGCGGTGACCGGGCACGTTCTGGACGCTGGGGTTGGTGACCCGGCTGGGTGTCGGGTTGGTCGGTGATTGATGCTGGTGACCGGTTACGCGGCGTTGGGTTCGATGCTGACC